>NZ_JACTAH010000001.1:909232-1212310 GCF_014489115.1 Thauera sedimentorum
CCGAGCTGGTGCACCGACTGCGGGGTGAGGCCGATGTGGGCGCACACCGGCACGCCCCGCTCGACCAGGAAACGCACGGTCTCGGCCATGAACTCGCCGCCTTCGAGCTTGACCATCTGCGCGCCGGCGGCCATCAGGCGGGCGGCGTTGCGCATCGCCTGCGCCGGGCTCTCGTGGTAACTGCCGAAGGGCAGGTCGGCGACGATCAGCGGTCGGTTGCAGCCGCGCACCACCGATTCGGTGTGGTAAGCCATGTGCTCGACGGTGACCGGCAGGGTGGATTTCTGGCCCTGCAGCACGTTGCCGAGCGAATCGCCGACGAGGATGACGTCGACCCCGGCGCGCTCTTCCAGCGCCGCGAAGCTGGCGTCGTAGCAGGTGAGCACGGCGATCTTGCGCCCTTCGGCGCGCATCTTGCCCAGTTCGAACAGAGTGACCGGGCGGGTGTCCTGGAGGTAGCTCATCACGCTCTCCCGTAAGGGGGTGCAGGAAAAGGACGGGAGTGTTCCCGATCCTATTGCGTTGCACAAGCCTGTTGGTGGAAATGCGTCGCGTGGCGCGAGGAAGGCGCTCAGCCCGCGTAGGCGAAGAACTCGCGGTAGCTGCGCATGTTGCGCAGGCGGTCGAGCAGCAGTTCGAAGTCGTCGTCGCGATCGACCGGATTGAGCACTTCGGCATCGACGATGAACAGCGGCGCGGCGTCGTACTGGTAGAAGAACTGGGCGAAACGCTCGGCCACGCGCTGCACGTAGCTCTCGGAGATGCGCCGCTCGGCGTCCATGCCGCGGCGGCGGATGCGTTCCATCAGCGTCTCGGGACGGGCCTGCAGGTAGATCACCAGGTCGGGCTTGGGCGGCGCGGGCGGCATCATGGTGTCGTAGATGCGCTGGTAGATCGCGAGTTCGTCCGCAGGCAGGTTCAATGCGGCGAACAGCGGGTCTTTCTGCAGGATGAAGTCCGACACCACGCGGCGCTCCGGGTCGCCGGCGACGAATTCGGCGAGCTGGTCGATGCGCTGGAACAGGAAGGAGACCTGCGTGGCGAGCGCCCAGCGGTCCATGCTCTGGTAGAAGCGGCCGAGGAAGGGGTTGGCCTCGGGCTGTTCGAACAGGGTTTCGGCCGGCAGGCGTTCGGCCAGGCGGCGGGCGAGCGAACTCTTGCCGGCGCCGATCGGCCCCTCGACGACGATGTAGCGAGCCTTGTCGAGCATGAATGGTGGATGCCGCTAGCTGCGGAAGATGAAATAGACCGCGCCAAGCATACACAAGGCGGCCCAAAGATAGTCAAGCTTGATCGGCTGCTTCATGTACAGCACGACGAAGGGGACGAAGACCAGCAGGGTGATGACCTCCTGCATGATCTTCAGTTGCGGCAGGCTGAGCGCGGTGGCGCCGATGCGGTTGGCCGGCACCTGCAGCATGTACTCGAAGAAGGCGATGCCCCAGCTGATCAGCGCGGCGTAGAACCAGGGCCGGGCCTGCAGGCCCTTGAGGTGGCCGTACCAGGCGAAGGTCATGAACACGTTGGACAAGGTGAGCAGGAAGGCGCTCTGCAGCCACACCGGCACGGTGTGTACGGTGGCGGGCAGTGCTTGCAACCAGGCAGGCATGGTGGAACTCCTCGCAAGGAGAACGTGGGATCAGAGTCGGGCGATGCGCTGCTCGGCCACGCCGGGCAGCAGGTCGGCCACCGCGCCGCGGCCTGGAATCGTCGCCTCGGGGGCGATCTCGGCGAGCGGCAGCAGCACGAAGGCGCGCTGGTGCATGCGCGGGTGCGGCACCTCGAGCTGCGGCAGGTGGATCTCGGCGTCGCCATAGAGCAGCAGGTCGAGATCCAGCGTGCGCGGCGCCTGGTGGTAGTCGCGAGTGCGCCCGGCGGCGTGCTCGATGGCGAGCAGGGCGGAAAGCAACTCGGCGGCGGGCAGCGTGGTGTCCGCGGCGATCACCGCGTTGAGGTAGTCCGGCTGGCCGGCAACGCCGACCGGGGCGCTGCGGTAGAGTGAGGAGCGCGCCACCACGTGGGTGCCGGGCAGGGCGGCGATGCGCTCGCAGGCCAGTTCCAGCGCCGCGGCCGGTTCGCCCAGGTTGGCGCCGAAGGCGATGTAGGCCCGCACCGGACCGTGGCCCGGAGAAGGGTGGCTCACGATGCGTCGGCGGTTTCGGCGGCGCCCGCGCCGGCCGGCTTGCGGCGCCGGCGGCGGCGCTTCTTGGCCGGGGCATCACCCGTGGCCGGGGCGGCGCGCAGCAGGGCTTCGCGCTCGTCGTGGCCGGCATGGGCGAAGCGGTCCCACCAGTCGGGCAGTTCCATGTCGATCTCGCCCGATTGCGCGCGCAGGCGCAGGAAGTCCCAGCCGGCGCGGTAGCGCGGCTGCTCGATCAGGCGGTAGGGCACTTTGCCGCTGCGCTTCTCGAAGCGCGGCTGCAGGGCCCAGATGTCCTTGATGTCGCCGACGATGCGCCGGGTGATCGCCAGCTTGCCGGCCTGTGCGTCCAGCACGTCGTCCATGGCCTGGAAGAGCGCGGGCTGGGCGTGCTCGCCCTCGGCCTTCTTGGCTTCCCAGGCGGCCAGCACCTCGTGCCACAGCAGGGTGGCGAACAGGAAACCGGGGGACACGGACTTGTCGGCGCGCACGCGCTCGTCGGTGTTCTCCAGCGACAGCCACACGAAGCGCTCGCCCAGCGGCTGCTCCAGGATGACGTCGAGCAGCGGCAGCAGGCCGTGGTGCAGGCCTTCCTCGCGCAGCTGCTTCAGGCAGCGCACCGCGTAGCCGGAGAACAGCAGCTTGAGCATCTCGTCGAACAGGCGGGCGGCGGGCACGTTTTCCAGCAGCACCGCCATTTCGCGGATCGGGTTGCGCGCCGCCGGGTCGATCGCCAGGCCGAGCTTGGCGCCCAGGCGCACCGCGCGCAGCATGCGCACCGGGTCCTCGCGGTAGCGGGTGCGCGGGTCGCCGATCATGCGCAGGGTCTTCTGCTGCAGATCGGCCACGCCGTGATGGTAGTCGATGATCTGTTCGGTGGTGGGGTCGTAGTACAGCGCGTTGACCGTGAAGTCGCGCCGGGTGGCGTCCTCGGCCATCGAGCCGTAGACGTTGTCGCGCAGCACGCGGCCGTGCTCGTCGGTTTCGGCGCTTTCGGCGTCCTGGCTGGCGCGGAAGGTGGAGACCTCGATGGTCTCCGGGCCGCTCATCACATGCACGATCTTGAAACGCCGGCCGATGATGCGCGAGCGGCGGAACAGCGCGCGCACCTCCTCGGGCGTGGCGCTGGTGGCGACGTCGTAGTCCTTGGGCGGGTGGCCGATCAGCAGGTCGCGCACTGCGCCGCCCACCACGTAGGCCTTGTGGCCGGCTTCCTGCAGCACCTTGCAGGTCTTGCGGGCGGCGGGCGAAACCTGCTCGCGGCGGATGCCGTGGCGGTCGACCGGGATCAGGGCGGGTTCGGAGACGGTGTCGTCAGCGGCGCGGCGGAACACCTTGCGCAGCAGTTTGCGGATCATTGGCGGGAAAATTCAGCGTGCGACATAAGCGCGCAATCATAACTCATGCGCCTTGCGGATAGCGGATGCAGGTGGTGTGCGTCGTTCAGCGCGGCGCGCCGAATGCATCGACCAGGGTGTCGATGAAGGCACGCACCCGCGCTGGCGGGCTGAGGCGCAGGGGCGGGAACCGTGCCGGCCGATGGCGGCTCATACCGCAGCAGGCGCGCATTCCTGCGCCCGCCGCCAGGGCGGGCCGACCGTCCCGGCATTTTTCCGTCTGCAAGGAGGCACTGCCATGACCACCACCGTCACCGCCACCTTCGACTCCCGCGAGGCCGTGCACAACACGCTGGACGATCTGGTCGACATCGGCCTGTCCCGCGAGACCATCTACACCAACGACCAGGCACAGCTGGTCAAGGTGGTCGTGCCCGACGACATCATGCCCGAGGTGTCGGAGATCATCGGGCGCCATCACCCGCTGGACATGAATTCGGTCCCGCCCTACAGCCCGACCCACTGATCCCTTGGGCAATCCGCGGCGGGCGCTTCAGCCGCCCAGCCAGGACAGCAGCCACAGCGCGGACATGCCCGCCAGGATGGTGGCCATCACCGAGCGGCTGGCCAGCGCCACCGCGATGGCCACCAGCCCGGCGAGCAGCCGGGCGTTGTCGGCGCCTATCGACAGCGCGCCGTCGCGCACCAGCAGTTCGGGGGCGATCAGCGCGGCGAGCACCGCCGCCGGCACGTAGCCCAGCACGGTGTGCAGGGCGTCGCTGCGCGGAAGCCAGCTTTCGCCGGCGATGAAGGACAGGCGGATCAGGAAGGTCGCCAGCCCGGAGACCAGCAGGGTGAGGAGCAGGCCGAGGTCGCTCATCGCGCCGCTCCGGTGACGGCGCGCGGCGCGTCCAGCGCGCGGCTGGCCAGCCCGGCCAGGATGCCCGCCGCGGCGGCCGCGAGGATCCACAGCTTGTGAGGCAGCGGCTGGGCGATCACCGCCACCGCCGCGGCCACCAGCGCGGCGACCAGTTCACTGCGTCTGTGCACCGCCAGCACCAGCAGGGCGATGAAGGTGAGCGCGATCGAGAAATCCAGCGACCACGAGGCGGGGATGGCGGCGCCCACCATTACCCCGGCCACGGTGGCCAGCTGCCACCCGGTCCACAGCGTGATGCCGGTGCCGAACAGGAACCAGTGGCGATGCGCGCCGGGCGGTCCGTCGCGAAAGCGCACCAGCGCCGCAGCGTAGGCTTCGTCGGTGAGCAGGTAGGCGAGCAGCAGCTTCCAGCGCCAGGACAGGCCGCGCAGCCATTCGGCCACGCTGGCGCTGTACAGCGCGTGGCGCAGGTTGACCACCGCGACCGTGGTGCCGATGACCGCGGGCGGCGTCATCGCGGCCCAGAGCTGGGCGAACACCACCTGCGAGGCGCCGCCGAAGACGATGGAGGACATCGCCACCACCGCCCAGGCGGGCAGGCCGGCGGCCAGTCCCAGCAAGCCGTACATCAATCCGAAGGGCACCACGCCGAGCAGCAGGGGCAGTTCCGCGCGGATGCCGGCGAGCAGTTCCGCCCGTGCGGACGGGCCGGTATCGCGGCGGCTGGCGGGTGTGTCGGGGTCGTGCATCGTGCCGGGTTCTCGTGCGTGGCGAGGCAGCATTATCGCCCATCGCAGCGGTGCTCCCGAAGCCGCGGGTGCCGCCCGCGCCCTACCTGCGGGTTTTGATTTATGCGGACACGGTGCGCTAAGGTGAAATAGCCGATCACTACCGGAGGAATGCACCATGGCGAATGAGGGCTATCACGAACCGGTTTCCGAGTTGTCGCTGGAAACCCGCGACATGCACCGCGCGATCGTCTCGCTGATGGAGGAACTCGAAGCGGTCGACTGGTACAACCAGCGGGTGGATGCGTGCTCCGACCCCGAGCTGAAGTCCATCCTGCGGCACAACCGCGACGAGGAAAAAGAGCACGCCGCCATGGTGCTCGAATGGATACGCCGGCGCGATCCCTCCTTCGACAAGGAGTTGCGCGACTGGCTGTTCACCGACAAGTCCCTGGATCACGAATGAGCGACCGGTCGTCGCGATCCGGTGAAGCCGGGGCGGAGCGGCACCAGGCCTACCGCCTGCCGCCGGTGCGCCAGGCCGCCGACGGCCGGGTGCGCACCGTGGGTTTCGAGCTGGAATTCTCCGGTCTGACCCTGGACGCGACCGCCGCAGCCGTCCGGCACGCCCTGGGCGGCGAGATCCACCGCGTGTCGGCGGCCGAGCGCCGCGTGCGTTCGGCCGAACTTGGCGAGTTCAACATCGAGATCGACTGGGCCTATCTCAAGCAGGCTGCCGGGCAGGACGGCGACGACAGCGAATGGCTGGAGCGCCTGTCGGAGCTCGCCAGCCTGCTGGTGCCCATCGAGGTGGTGTGTCCGCCGGTGGCGCTCGACCGGCTGGAGTCGCTCGATGCCATGGTCGCCGCGCTGCGTGCGGCTGGCGCGGTCGGCACCGAGGAATCGCTGATCGCCGCCTACGGGGTGCATATCAATGCGCAGATCCCCAGCCTGGATGCAGCGACCCTGGATGCCTACCTCAAGGCCTTCGCGCTGCTGCAGTGGTGGCTGGTCGATGCCCACCGGGTGGACCCCGCCCGCAGGCTCAGCCCCTACATCGACCTCTATGCCGAGGACTATGTGCGGCGCGTGCTGACGCGCGAGGCGCCCACGCTGGACGAGCTGTTCGACGACTACCTCGCCTTCAACCCCGACCGCAACCGCGCGCTCGATCTGCTGCCCTTGCTGGCCGAGATCGACCGTGAGCGGGTGCGCCGTGCGGTGGACGACCCGCGGGTGAAGGCCCGCCCCACCTTCCACTACCGCCTGCCCAACTGCCACATCGAGCGTGCCGGCTGGTCGCTGGCCGAATCCTGGAACACTTGGTGCGTGGTGGAGGCGCTGGCCGCGCAGCCGACCGCTCTGCGCGAACTGGGGGCGGAGTTCCTGGGGGGCGCCCGGCCCTTGCTCGGGGTGTCGCGCGCGGACTGGGTGGCCCGGATCGACCGATGGCTCGGAGACCACGAGTCGGCGTGACCGGTAACGCCCGGCGCTGGTCGCCGGGCTGGTGGTGCACCGCGCTGGCCCTGCGCCTGGCCGGTGCGGTGCCCGAGCGCCTGAGCGTGCGCCACCGCCCCAGCGGGCAGCCGCTGGACGCGCTGGTGATCGGCGGTGGCGACGACATCAGCCCGGAGCACTACGGCGGCGACCTCGACGCCAAGGTGGTGCTGGACCCCGCCCGCGACCGCCTGGAGATCGACTGGATCCGCCACGCGCTCGAACACGGCTGGCCGCTGCTGGGCATCTGTCGCGGCGCGCAGCTGATCAACGTGGTGCTCGGCGGCGCGCTGCACCAGGACATCCGCCCGATGCGGGTGCATACCCACAACCGGCCCGGCCTGCTGCCGACCAAGCGGGTGACGGTGGCGGACGGCTCCCGCCTGGCGGCGATCTGTGGCACCACCCGGCTGCAGGTGAACAGCCTGCATCATCAGGCGGTCATGCGCACCGGCCGCGGGTTGCGGGTGGTGGCGCGCGACCGCGACGACATCGTGCAGGCGGTGGAGGCCGAGGAACGCGGGCGGGCGGTCGTCGGCGTGCAGTGGCACCCCGAGTACCTGTTCTACCTGCCGGCCCAGTTCGCCCTGTTCCGCTGGCTGGTGCGCGCCGCGGGGCGCTCGGGTGAGGGCGCCTAGACACAACGGTGCGACAATGCGGCCTGCGTGCCGCAAAACGATACCCGCCCGCCGAAACGGAAGCCGCCCTACGTGACCAGTCCCGACCACGCCAGCCCCCGCAGCGAGACCGACGACATCCTCCAGGCCCTGGAGCAGGGCCGCTACAAGCGCGTGCGCAAGCGCCTGCGCCACATGCATCCGGCCAAGATCGCCGGCCTGCTGGAAGCCCTGGAGCCTGGCCAGCGCACCGCGGTGTGGCAGCAGGTGGACGCAGGCAGCGAGGCGCGCGTGCTGGCCCACCTGAATGCGGAACTGGTCCGCCAGCTGGCGGGCGATTCCGCCGAAGCCGCGCACGAGCTGCCGGAGGCCGAGGCCGCCGAGCATCACGACGCCGCCACCCAGGTGCAGGCGGTGCGCGAGGCGCTGGCCGCGGGCAAGCTCAAGCGTGTGGGCAAGATCCTGCACCACATGCACCCGGCCAAGGTGGCTGCGCTGCTCGAGGCGCTGCCGCCTCCCGAGCGCAAGGCGGCGTGGAGCATGGTGGAGACCGACCGTGCGGGCAAGGTGCTCACCTACCTGCACGACGAGATCTGCACCGCGCTGGCGCTGGAACTGGAGCACGACGACCTGGTGGCCTCGGTGCAGCGCCTGGAACTGGACGACCTGGTCGATCTGATCCAGTCTCTGCCCGACGAACCGGGCCGCGAGCTGGTGCACGCCATCGGCGGCGCGCGCCGCGCACAGCTCGAATCGATGCTGTCCTACCCGGAGGATTCGGCCGGCGGCATCATGAACGCCGACCCCATCGTGGTGCGCGCCGACGTCAAGCTCAACACCGTGCTGCGCTACCTGCGCCTGCTGGAGAACCTGCCGGCGCAGACCGACGTGCTGATGGTGGTCGACCGCAAGGGCCATTACCAGGGCGCGCTGCGCCTGGCTACCATGCTCACCGCCGCGCCCGAGGCGCGGGTGGCGGAGCTGATGGACACCACGCTGGCCGCCATCCCGGTGAATACCGCTGCCGGCGAGGTGGCCCGCCGTTTCCAGGATCTGGACCTGCTCTCCGCGCCGGTGGTGGACGACGAAGGCGTGCTGCTCGGGCGCATCACCGTGGACGACGTGGTCGACCTGATCCGCGAGGACTCCGACCGCGCGGTGATGCAGATGGCCGGCCTGGACGAGGAGGCCGACATGTTCGCGCCGGTGCTGGTCAGCTCGCGCCGCCGCGCGGTGTGGCTGGGCATCAACCTGGTCACCGCTTTCCTGGCCGCCTGGGTGATCGGCCTGTTCGAGTCGACGCTGCAGGACCTGGTCGCGCTCGCCGTGCTCATGCCCATCGTCGCCAGCATGGGCGGCATCGCCGGCAGCCAGACGCTGACCCTGGTGATCCGCGGCCTCGCGCTGGGCCAGGTGCAGAAGGGTAATACCCGGCTGCTGCTCAACCGCGAGGTCGGCGTGTCCATCCTCAACGGCCTGCTGTGGGCCGCGGTGGTGGCGCTGCTGGCCGTGCTCTGGTTCGGCAACTGGGGGATAGGCGGGGTGATCGCCGCGGCCATCCTCATCAACCTGCTGGCCGCCGCGCTCGCCGGCCTGGCGATTCCGCTGCTGCTCGAGCGTATGGGCATCGACCCGGCGCTGGCCGGCAGCGTCATCCTCACCACCGTCACCGACGTGGTCGGCTTCTTCGCCTTCCTGGGGCTGGCGACCGTGCTGCTGATCTGAGCGGATGGCTGCAGGCCATCTCCCTTGTGTGGCGATGACGAACGGGTTGATTCATGCGCTGAGACGGCTCGCGTAACGCCCGGGCAACATGTGTTGGGCATGCTGCGCGACGTTGCCGCCGGGCGTGTCGCCCATCCTGCCGCGATCGGCGAGCGGACTGTGGACATCCGCAATTGCCCGGCAAGGACGGGGGCCGAACAATCCGGTGGTTCGTCAGGAGATGATCCGCCATGTCACGAGTACTCCGCAGTTTCAGCGTCGTCGCCAGCCTGCTGGCCTTCTGCCTCCCGCTCGACCTCGCCGCCCAGGGGCGCGAGATCGTCGTCGGCCAGGTGGCGCCGTTCTCCGGGCCGCAGGCGGTCACCGGGCGGGCGATCCACGCCGGGGTGAAGCTCTACCTCGATCATGTCAACGCGCAAGGCGGCGTGCGTGGCGCGAAGATCCGCCTGCTCACCCGCGACGATGCGCAGCAGGCGGCGCAGACCGTGGCGCTGACCCGGGAGCTGATCGCCAGTGAGTCGCCGGTGGCCCTGATCGGCACCGTGGGCACCGCCAACGTGGAGGCGCTGATCGCCGACGGCGTGCTGCAGAAGAGCGGCGTGCCGCTGGTCGGCGCGGTATCCGGCGCCTCCAGCGCCATCGCCGGCAACAAGGTGTTCGTCATCAAGGCGAGCTATCACGAGGAGGTGAACCGCCTGTTCACCAATCTGGCGGGACTGGGCATCAAGCGCGTCGGGCTGGTGTATCAGGACGATGCGCTCGGCCAGGACGTGATCGCCGGCGCCGATGCCGCCGCGCGCCGCCATGGCATCGAGCTGATCGCCCGCGCCGGCTATCCGCGCAACACCGTGGAAGTCGGGGAGGCGGTCGCCGCGATGGTGAAGGCCGAGCCGCAGGTGGTCTTCCTCGGCGCCACCACGGCGGCGGCGATCGAGTTCGTGCGCCAGTACCGCGAGGGCGGAGGACTGGCGACGCTGTACGGCATGTCCATCATCGACACCCGCCAACTGCTTGCCAAGCTCGGCCCGGAAGGCGCGCGCGGCTTCGCCTTCTCGGTGGTGCTGCCGCTGGAGACCCAGCGCACCATCGCGGTCAATCTCGAATACCTGCGCCTGCGCGACCAGAGCAAGGACGCGGACCTGTCGGCGCGCTCCATCGAAGGCTTCATCGCTGCCAAGGCGCTGGTCCATGCGCTGCACAACGCCGCAGTGGGCGGCGCGCCCACCCCGGCGGCGGTGGTGAAGAGCCTGCAGGCGATGCGCAAGGTGGATCTCGGCGGCTACACGCTCGACTTTGGCCAGCAGGGCCGGTCGGGTTCCAGCTACGTTGACTTCGCCATGCTCGGCGACGGCGGGCGGGTGGTGCACTGAGTCACAAAGTGGCCCAGCGCGCGAACTCGCTGCCGAAGAAGGCAATGCCCAGCAGCGCCAGCGGTGTGAAGGCGACGAAGGCGTAGACCAGCCCGCGGATGAAGGGATGCGCGTGCGCCGTCTCGATGAAGCGGCGCGCCACCAGCATGCCCTTGAGCCAGATCAGCAGGGCCACCACCGGCTGCAGCCAGGCCGCGCCGTGGAAGGCGGCGCCCAGCGCGAGACCGAGCAGGGTCAGGGCGACCAGCGCCGCCCAGGCGGTGGCGAGCGGGGCCAGGGTGGCCGGCGGATGGGCTGTGGAGGGGGAGCGATCCATGATTCAGGCCAGCACGTAGAAGAAGGAAAAGATCACCAGCCAGATGATGTCGGTGGCGTGCCAGTAGCTCGCCAGCGCCTCCAGCCCGCCGTGGTTCTCCGCGCTGTAGCTGCCCGTGCTGTGGCGCGCCAGCACCCACAGCATGCCCAGGATGCCCCAGAAGGCGTGCACCAGGTGGGTGAGGGTGAGGTAGTAATACACCGTGAAAAAGATGCCCGCCTCGCCGGTGATGCCCTGCGCCATGTTCCAGCGGAACTCCAGGTACTTGGCCAGCGGATAACCGAGGGCAGTGACCAGTCCGGCCACCAGCCAGGCGATAGACGCGCGGCGCCGGCCGGCGCGCAGGCTGACAACCGAGCTGGCGACGAAGAAGCTGCTGGTCACCATGATCAGGGTGATCGCGGTGCCAGCCAGGGTGTTCAAGCGCCCGGAACCGGCCTCGAAGTCGGCCGGGAAGTGCGCGCGGGCGACGAAATAGACGATGAACAGCACCGCGAACTCGACGAACTCGCAGCCGATGCCGGCCCAGATGCCGTGGTTGCCGGGCACACGTCCGCGCGCCGGGGGCGCAGCGGGGGAGTCGGCGGGCAGGGCGAGCGTGCTCATGGATGCTCCATGGCGGTTGGCGAAGCGGGCATGTTGCCGGGATTGCCGCGGCCGGCACAGACTCAGAACGCTGGATTTCCGATCCGCACAGTTTGCCGCCGCGCTGCCCTGCCTGCCTTGTCGCCGGGCAAGAAGGGCGAACGGGCCGTGCTCGCTTCATCGTGTAGGAGCGGGCTTGCCCGCGATGCTGCCTGCGACAGGACCACCGCCGCATCGCGGCCAAGGCCGCTCCTACGGAAGGCGACGATCGGTTTGCTAGACTGGCCGCCCGCCGCCCGTACGACACCTTGTCCATGACGCTCTACCAGCAGATCGCCGAACAGACCGGCCAGCTGATCGCCGCCGGCGTGCTGCGCCCCGGCGACCGCCTGCCCTCGGTGCGCCACGTATGCCGCAGCCACGGGGTGAGCGCGGTCACGGTGATGCAGGCCTACTACCTGCTGGAGAGCCGCGGGTTGATCGAGGCGCGGCCCAAGTCCGGCTACTTCGTGCGCGCCCGTCTCGGCCAGCGCCTGCCCGAACCGCACATGCCGCGTCCGGCGGCCGGCAGCGCGCCGCTGGCGGTGAGCGACTTCATCTTCCAGATCCTGGAGAGCGTCAAGGATCGCAGCGTGGTGCCGCTCGGCTCCAGTTTCCCCGCGCCGGAACTGTTCCCGTTCGCCAAGCTCGGCCGCTTCCTGGCCGCCGCGGCTCGCCGGCTCTCCCCCGGCGACACGGTGGCCGACCTGCCGCCGGGCCGTGCCGCGCTGCGCCGGCAGATCGCGCTGCGCTACCACGCGCGTGGCGCGGCAGTGTCGCCCGAGGAGATCGTCGTCACCTCGGGGGCGATGGAGGGGCTCAACCTCTGCCTGCAGGCGGTGACCCGCCCGGGCGACGTGATCGCGGTCGAGTCGCCGACCTTCTACGCCGGCCTGCAGGCGAGCGAGCGCCTGGGCCTGAAGGTGATCGAGATCCCCTCGCACCCGCGCGAGGGGGTGAGCGTGGAGGCGCTGGAAGCGGCGCTGCGCACGCATCCGGTGAAGGCCTGCCTGTTGATGCTGAACTTCGCCAACCCCACCGGCGCGCTGGTGCCGGCGGCGCGCCGCGAGGCACTGGTGGAACTGCTGCGCCGCCACCAGGTGCCGCTGATCGAGGACGACGTGTATGCCGAGCTCTTCTTCGGCGCCGAGCCGCCGCCGTGTACCCGCGCGCTGGAAGCCGACGGCCTGCTGATGCACGTGTCCTCGTTCTCCAAGAGCCTGGCGCCGGGTTTCCGGGTCGGCTGGGTGGCCGGCGGGCGTTTCGCGGCGCAGATCGTGCGCCAGAAGCTCACCACCAGCCTGGCGACCACGGTGGCGGTGCAGGACGCGCTGGCCGAGTTCCTGCAGCACGGCGGCTACGACCGCCACCTGCGCCAGCTGCGCGAGCGCCTGGCGCAGGGCGAGGCCGCGCTGGTGGAGGCGGTGGAGCGCCACTTTCCGCCCGGCACCCGGCTCGCGCGCCCGGCCGGCGGTTACTTCCTGTGGCTGGAACTGCCGCCCGGCGCGGATGCGCTGGCGCTGCACCAGGCGGCGCTGGCACGGGGCATCAGCCTCGCGCCCGGGCCGATCTTCTCCGCGCAGCGCGAGTTCGGCCGCTGCATCCGGCTCAACTTCGGCCATCCGCTCGATGGCGGGGTCGATGAGCCGGTCGCCACGCTCGCTGCCTTGTTGCGCGAGCAGCTCGGTGCTGCGGCATCTGTTGCTATCGGAAATCGCGTCGACTGAATCTGCTGCCATCCGCGCCCGGGTGGTGTACTGCGTCGCATCGATTCTCCGGGAGCGGAAGGTGGCAAGTGCGGCGAGCAGGGTTCAGGAAGCGCGGATCGAGTTGTACCGGCGCAAGGGCAAGATCCACGCGCGCGAGACGCGTGGGCGCTGGAACAGCCTGCGCTGGGCAATGGTGTGGCTCACCCAGATCGTTTTCTATGGCGGTTGCTGGCTGAGCTGGGAACGCGGCGGCCAGGTGCAACAGGCAGTGCTGTTCGACATCGCCGGGCGCAAGTTCCATCTCTTCGGGCTCACGCTGTGGCCGCAGGACGCGCTGCTGCTCGCCATCATGCTGATCGTCGCCGCGGCGGCGCTCTTTCTCGCCACCGCGCTGGCCGGGCGGGTGTTCTGCGGTTTCGCCTGTCCGCAGACGGTCTACACGGCGATCTTCGCCTGGGTGGAGGCGCGCGTCGAAGGCGACCACCTGGCGCGCGCGAAGCTCGACGCCGCGCCGCTCAGTGTGCGCAAGGCCGCACTGCGAGCCACCAAGCATGGGGTGTGGGCGCTGATCGCCGGATGGACCGCGATCAGTTTCGTCGGCTACTTCACCCCGATCCGCGAGCTGCTGCCCGCGCTCGCCGGCCTGCAACTCGGGCCGTGGGAGGGGTTCTGGCTGCTGTTCTACGGCAGCTTCACCTACGTGCAGGCCGGGCTCGCGCGCGAGGCGGTGTGCCAGCACATGTGTCCCTACTCGCGCTTCCAGGGCGTCATGGTCGACCGCCACACCCGCAACGCCTCCTACGACGCCGCGCGCGGCGAGCCGCGCCGGGCCGGGCGGCGCGACGGAGCCTGCGTCGATTGCGGCATCTGCGTGCAGGTGTGCCCGACCGGCATAGACATCCGCGACGGCCTGCAGTACCAGTGCATCAACTGCGGCCTGTGCGCCGATGCCTGCGACACGGTGATGGCGAAGCTCGGCGCGCCTGCCGGGCTGGTGCGCTTCGCCTCGGAGGCGGAACTGGCCGGCGAGCGCGTGGCGGCCGGGCTGCGGCCGCGGGTGTGGGTGTATGGCGCGCTCGCCGTCGCCTTTACCGTCGCTGGCCTGTGGCTGCTGGTCGAACGCCCCTTGCTGCGCGTGGATGTGCTGCGCGACCGCGGCACGCTGCTGCGCGAAACCCAGGACGGGCAGGTGGAGAACGGCTACACCTTGAACGTCGCCAACCTGCTGGAAGCGCCGCGCCGGCTCGCGGTGGCGGTGGAAGGCCTGGGCGGTGCGCAGATTGTCGGCGAACGGGTGTTCCGCGCCGGGGCCGGCAGCGTGACCCCGCTGCGGGTGACTGTGGCCATGCCGGCCGGCGGCGGCCTGTCCGGCGTGCAGGCGCTGCGCTTCGTGGTCACCGACGAGGGCGATGGCGCCACGCGGGTGGTGGAGCCCAGCACCTTCATCCTGCCCTGAGCAGGTGAGGGTGGCCGGCGGGCCAACCGCCGGCCAGCGCGTGCCTGTCTCTCAGGCGCCGCGCAGCGAGATCACCGGCCAGCCATTCTGCTGCGCGTGGGCGCGCAGGGTGTCGTCCGGGTCGACCGCGACCGGCTTGTCCACCCGCGCCATCAGCGGCAGGTCGTTGTGCGAGTCGCTGTAGAACCAGCTCTGCTCGAAGCTGCCGAAGTGCAGGCCGAGCGATTCCAGCCAGGCTTCGACGCGCTCGATCTTGCCGGCCTTGAAGGCCGGGGTGCCGCGCGGCTTGCCGGTGAAGGCGCCGTTTTCCATCGCCGGAATCGTCGCCACCAGATGCGGAATGCCGAACTCGCGGGCGATCGGCCCGGTGACGAAGGCGTTGGTGGCGGTGACCACCGCGACCAGGGCCCCACGATCCAGATGGTGGCGCGCCAGTTCGCGGGCCGGCTGGCCGATCATCGGCGCGATGGCGCTTTCCATGAACTCGCGGTGCCAGGCGTCCAACTGGGCGCGCGGGTGGCGGGCGAGCGGGGCGAGCTGGAAGTCGAGGAACTCGAAGATGTCCAGCGTGCCGGCCTTGTACTGCTCGTAGAAGGCGACGTTCTTCGCCTCCTGTACTTCGCGGTCGAGCACGCCCTTGCCGATGAGGAACTGCGCCCAGGCGAAGTCCGAGTCGCCGATGAGCAGGGTGTTGTCGAGATCGAAGAGAACCAGGTCCACTTGGGTGTTTCCGTTCAGGGGTGGGTGAAGAGGGATGGGGCGGGCGGACGAACCGTCCGATCGCGGGCAAGCCCGCTCCTGCCTGAGGTGTTGGATGTAGGAGCGGGCTTGCCCGCGATCATCCGCCAGCCGCAGCATGGGCGAGCGGGCGGCTAGATGTCCAGCCCGCCCTGCATCAGTTCGCGCAGCAGGGGCAGGGTGATGGCGCGCTTGCGCTCCAGCGAGGCGTCGTCGAGCGCGTCCAGCGTGGCCAGCAGGCTGGGCAGGTCGCGGCGGCCGTGGCGCAGCAGGTAGTCGAGCACATCGTCGCCGAGGCGCAGGCCGCGGCGTTCCGCCTGGCCGGCGAGGATGGCGGCGCGCGAGGCGTCGTCCAGCGGCTGCACTTCGTAGATCAGGCACTGGCCGATGCGGGTACGCAGGTCCTCGCGCAGGGCGAGCGCGAGCGGGGCGCAGGGGCCGGCGAGCAGCAGGGTCTGGCGGTTGGCGCGGGCGCGGTTGAAGGCGTTGAACAGCGCCACTTGCGCGTCCTCCGCAAGGCGGTCGACGTCGTCGATGGCGAGCAGGGCGTCGAGGGTGTCCGGCAGGCTGTCGCATACCTCGCCGCCGGGCAGATAGACCACCGGCCGGCCGGCGGCCTGTGCCTCGGCCACGCTGGCCTGCAGCAGGTGGCTGCGCCCGCCGCCGAGCGCGCCCCACAGGTAGAGGTGGGACTCGCCGAGGATGGTCGCGCGCAGCGCGGCGATCAGCTCTTCATTGTTGCCGGCGACGAAATTGTCGAAGGAGGGCGCCGCGTCGCGGCGGATGTCGAGGACGAGCTGCTTCACGCGCCGTCCCCGTTGCCACCCTCACCGCGGTACAGGCGGCTGGCGAACCAGGCGCCCTTGACCTCGCGCAGGCCCACCAGCAGCGCGGCGCTTACCGGCAGCGCGACCAGCATGCCGACGAAGCCGAACAGCTGGCCGAAGGCCATCAGCGCGAAGATCACCGCCAGCGGATGCAGGCCGATGCGCTCGCCCACCAGATAGGGCGTGAGCACGAAGCTCTCCAGCAATTGGCCCAGGCCATAGACCACTGCCACGCCGATCAGCGGCGCCCAGCCGCCGCCTTGCAGCAGCGCGGCGAGGATGGCCAGCAGCAGGCCGCCGCCGAAGCCGACATAGGGGATGAACACCAGCAGGCCGGTGATGACGCCCACCGGCAGCGCGAAATTGAGCCCGGCCAGCCACAGCCCCAGGCTGTAGAACACCGCCAGCAGCATCATCACCGAGAGCTGCCCGCGCAGGAATTCGGACATCACCGAGTCGATGTCGCCGATGATGCGCATGCTGCGCTCCAGCCAGGGGCGCGGCACGATGTCGCGCAGGCTGGCGAGCAGGCGCGGCCATTCCTGCAGCAGGTAGAACATCACGATGGGGATCAGGAAGAGGTTGGCGACCAGCGCGATCAGCGCCATGCCGCCGCTGCGCGCATGGGTGAGCAGCACGCGCAGCAGGTCCTGCGCGTTCTCGCCGTGTTCGCGCACCAGCTCGCGCAGGAAGGCGGCGTCGAGCTGGACGTCCACGTTGAAGCGCTCGGTCAGCCACGGGGCAACGCGCTGGTTGAAGTGGTCCAGCAGGTCGGGCAGGCGGCGGAAGAGGGCGGTGGTCTCGGAATACACCATCGGCACCATGATGCCCACCAGCAGGGTGAGCAGCAGGCCGATGCCGAGGATGACCAGCAGCACCGCGGCCGGGCGCGGTACCCGGCGTGCCACCAGGGCGTTGACCGCCGGGTCGCAGATGTAGGCCAGTACCGCGGCAATGGCGAAGGGCGCCAGGATGGGCGACAGGACGTAGAACAGCGCCAGCAGGGCCAGGCCGACCCCGATCCAGACCAGGGTCTGGCGGGTATCGGACGCGCGGGAAGGGGTCATTTCAAGTAAAATCGCGGACTTGGCGCGGGGCTGCCGGCCCCGCAGAATCCGTAAATGTAGCCATTTGGCGTGACGCCCTCAAGCTCGCGGGGCGCAGGCACAGTGGCCCGCCCGACTCCATTGCCCGCTAGAGGACCGATCTTGACCGCCTCCAAACCCTCTCTTTCCTATCGTGACGCCGGTGTGGACATCGACGCCGGCGACGCCCTGGTCGACCGCATCAAGCCGCTCGCCAAGCGCACCATGCGCCCCGAAGTGCTGGGCGGCATCGGCGGCTTCGGCGCGCTGTTCGAGCTGACCGGCAAGTACCGCGAGCCGGTGCTGGTGTCCGGCACCGACGGCGTGGGCACCAAGCTCAAGCTCGCCTTCCAGTGGAACAAGCACGACACCGTGGGCCAGGACCTGGTGGCGATGAGCGTGAACGACATCCTCGTGCAGGGTGCCGAGCCGCTGTTCTTCCTCGACTACTTCGCCTGCGGCAAGCTGGAAGTGGATACCGCCGCCGATGTGGTGTCCGGCATCGCGCGCGGCTGCGAACTGTCCGGCTGCGCGCTGATCGGCGGTGAAACCGCCGAGATGCCCGGCATGTACCCGGCGGGCGAATACGACCTGGCCGGCTTTGCGGTCGGCGCGGTGGAGAAGTCCGAGATCATCGACGGCTCGAAGATCGTGCCGGGCGACGTGGTGCTGGGGCTGGCCTCCAGCGGCGCGCATTCCAACGGCTATTCGCTGATCCGCAAGATCATCGACCTGGCCCGGCCGGACCTGGATGCCGACTTTCACGGCCGCCCCTTCCGCGACGTGGTGCTGGAACCCACCCGCATCTACGTCAAGCCCATGCTCGCGCTGATGCGCGCGATGCCCGGCGCGGTGAAGGGCATGGCCCACATCACCGGCGGCGGCATCACCGAGAACGTGCCGCGCATCCTGGCCGAGGGTCTCACCGCGCGCATCGACGCCGCGGCCTGGACCCTGCCGCCGCTGTTCCAGTGGTTGAAGGAGGCCGGCAACGTGGACGCGCAGGAAATGTACCGCGTGTTCAACTGCGGTATCGGCATGGCGGTGATCGTCTCCGCGGCCGACGCCGACGCCGCCCAGGCCAAGCTCGCCGAGGCGGGCGAGACCGTGTTCCGCATCGGTCGTATCGACAGCCGCGTCGAGGGCGAGGCGCCGACCATCGTCGGCTGACTCACGGCGGCCCGCGCGGCGTGCAACTTGTACGTGCCGCGCGGGTCTTGAAACCGGGCATTCCATGAACTGAACTTCCCCGGCTGCGCGAAGCGGCCTTGGGGCAGAAGGGACCACGTACGCATGCCGGGAAATCGGAAGTTGACCGTGGTGGCGAGCCTGGCGGGCATCGTTGCGCTGGCCGGCGCCGCCTGGTATGCCAATCGCACGCCGCCCGCAGCGCCGGTCGCGACTGCTCAGGGCAATGCGGCGACCGTCGTCGAGACGGCCGAGGTCCGCCGCGTGGCCATGGCCGACGAGGCCGCCGCGCTGGGCACGCTGCGCTCCAACGAATCGGTGGTGCTGCGCCCGGAGGTGGCCGGACGCATCAAGGCCATCCTGTTCCGCGAAGGCACGCCGGTGAAGCGCGGCGCGGTGCTGGTGGAGCTCGACGCCGCGGTGCAGCGCGCCGAACTGCAGCAGGCGCGGGCCAGCCTGGATCTCGCGGAATCCAACTTCCGTCGTACCGAGGACCTGTTCGCCCGCCGCTTCGTCAGCCAGAGCGCGCGCGACGAATCCGCCAGCCGCCTGGAGGTGGCACGTGCCGCGGTGGCGCTGGCCGATGCCCGCCTGCGCCGCATGCTGCTGGTCGCGCCTTTCGACGGCGTCGTCGGCATCCGCCAGGTCAGCGTGGGCGACTTCGTCAAGGATGGCGATGCGTTGGTGAACCTGGAGGACATCTCGGTGCTGAAGGTGGACTTCCGCCTGCCCGAGACCCTGCTGCCGCGCCTGCGTGTCGGCCAGGCGCTGGAGGTGGGCAGCGATTCGCTGCCCGGCGAGCGCTTTGCGGCGCAGGTCGATGCGATCGATCCGCTGGTCGACGCCCAGGGCCGCGCGGTGCTGATCCGTGCCAGCCTGGACAACCCGGAAGGCCGCCTGCGCCCCGGCATGTTCGCCCGCGTGCGGCTGATCCTGGAAGAACGCCCCGAGGTTGCCGTGGTGCCGGAAGAGGCACTGGTGCCCTCGCCGGGTGACACGCAATACGTGTTCCGCGTGGTCGGCGAGCGTGCCGAGCGTGTGGCCATCCGCACCGGCGTGCGGCGCGATGCGCTGGTGGAAGTGCTCGAAGGCCTCGCCCCCGGCGACCGGGTGGTGACCGCAGGCCAGCTCAAGCTGCGCGACGGCGCGGCCGTGCGTGTGGTCCCCGGCGCCGCCGGCGGCTGAGCGGGGCGTGCGGTCATGGTGATCTCCGATACCTGCATCCGCCGCCCGGTGTTCGCCACCGTGCTGTCGCTGCTGGTGGTGCTGGTCGGCGTGGTGTCGTGGACCAAGCTCACGGTGCGCGAGTACCCCAACATCGACGAGCCGGTGGTCACCGTGGACACCACCTACCGCGGCGCCAGTGCGGAGATCGTCGAATCCCAGGTCAGCAAGCCGCTGGAGGATTCGCTCGCCGGCATCGAAGGGGTGGACGTCATCCAGTCGATCAGCCGCCAGGAGCGCAGCCAGATCACCGTGCGCTTCCGCATCGAGCGCGACCCGGACAGCGCCGCGGCCGACGTGCGCGACCGCGTCTCGCGGGTGCGCCGCCGTCTGCCGGACGACGTAGACGAACCGGTGATCGCCAAGGTCGAGGCCGACGCCAGCCCGATCATCTGGGTGGCCTTCTCGTCCGACCGCCACAGCCCGCTGGAAGTCACCGACTTCGCCACCCGCATCGTCAAGCCGCGCTTCCAGACCCTGCCGGGCGCGGCCGATGCGCGGGTGTACGGCGGTCGCGACTACTCGATGCGCATCTGGCTGGACCGCGACCGCCTTGCCGCCTACGGCCTCACCGTGCAGGACGTGGAGGACGCGCTGCGCCGGCAGAACGTGGAAGTGCCCGCCGGGCGCATCGAGAGCACGCGGCGCGAGTTCGCCGTGGTTGCCGCCACCGACCTGACCCGCCCCGAGCAGTTCGAGGCCGTGGTGGTGCGCGCGCCTGCGAGCGCCGACGACTACCCGGTGCGCCTGCGCGACGTCGGCCGGGTGGAGGAGGCCGCCTCCAGCGAGCGCACGCTGGTGCGCTTCATGGGCAAGCCGGCCGCCTCGGTCGGCCTGATCAAGCAGGCCACCGCCAACCCGCTGGATCTGAAGCGCGGGTTGGTCGAGATGATGCCGGTGCTGCAGGCCGAGCTACCCGAAGGCATGACGATGACCATCGCCAACGACACCACGGTGTTCATCGAGCGCTCGATCTCGGCGGTGTTCGCCACCATCTTCGAGGCCATCCTGCTGGTGGCGCTGATCTGCCTGTTCTTCCTGCGCAACTGGCGCGCCATGCTGGTGCCGCTGGTGACCATCCCGGTGTCGCTGATCGGCGCCTTCGCGCTGATGCTGGTGTTCGGCTTCTCGATCAACACGCTCACCCTGCTCGCCCTGGTGCTGGCCATCGGCCTGGTGGTGGATGACGCCATCGTGATGCTGGAGAACATCTACCGCCACATCGAGGAAGGCGTGCCGCCACTAAAGGCCGCCTTCCAGGGTTCGCGCGAGATCGCCTTTGCGGTGATCGCCATGACCCTCACGCTGGCCGCGGTGTATGCCCCGGTGGCCTTCATGAGCGGGCGCACCGGCAAGCTGTTCACCGAATTCGCGCTCACGCTGGCCGGCGCGGTGCTGGTGTCCGGCTTCGTCGCGCTGACCCTGTCGCCGATGATGTGCTCGAAGATGCTGCGCCACGAGCCCAGGCACGGCCGGCTCTACAACGCCATCGAGCGCTTCCTCGAAGGCCTCACCGCCGGCTACCGCGCGACCCTGGTGCGCGCCCTGCGCGTGCGCTGGCTGGTGATGCTGGCTTTCGCGCTGGTGGCCGGCAGCGCGGTGGTGCTGCTCGGCCAACTCAAGCAGGAACTCGCCCCGATCGAGGACCGCGGCCGGGTCATCGGCCTGTTCTCGGGGCCGGAAGGCGCCACCGTGGACTACATGGCGCGCTACGCCGAGCAGATCGAACGCATTTACGCGAAGACCGCGGACGTGGACCGCTACATGGTGATCAGCGGCAACCCCACGGTGTCGCAGGGCATCTCCTTCGTCGGTTTCACCGACTGGGACGAGCGCACGCGCAGCGCCACGCAGATCGCCACCGAACTGCGCCCGCAGATGAACGACATTCCCGGGGTGCGCGCCTTCCCCAGCCTGCCGGCGGCCTTCGGCCAGAGTTCGCGTTCGCGCCCGGTGACCTTCGTGGTGATCGCCTCGGCCTCCTACGAGGAACTGGCGCACTACACCGACCTGATCGTGGACGAGATCGCCGACCATCCGGGCTTCATCTCCCCGGAGAGCGACCTCAAGCTCACCCAGCCGGAGCTCGCGGTGGAGGTCGACCGCGACCGCGCAGCCGACCTGGGGGTGTCCGTGGAAGTCATCGGCCGCACGCTGGAGACCATGCTCGGCGGCCGCCAGGTGACGCGCTACAAGCGCGAGGCCGAACAATACGACGTGCTGGTGCAGGTGGAGCCCACCAGCCGGGTGAATCCGGCCGACATCCGCGACCTCTACGTGCGCGCGCGCGGCGGTGAGATGGTGCCGCTGGCCAGCGTGGTCAAGGTGCGCGAGACGGTGAGCCCGCGCGAGCTGAACCACTTCGCCCAGCGCCGTGCGGTGAAGATCAGCGCCAACCTGGCACCGGACTACTCGCTGGGCGAGGCCCTGGCGCACCTCGAGCAAGTGGCCGGCCGCATCCTGCCGGCCGGCTATGCGATCGACTACGACGGCCAGTCGCGCGAGTTCCGCACCAGTTCGGCCAGCCTCGCAATCACCTTCCTGCTCGCCCTGGCCTTCATCTACCTGGTGCTGGCGGCGCAGTTCGAGAGCTTCCGCGACCCGCTGATCATCATGCTTACCGTGCCGCTGTCGATGGCCGGCGCGCTCGGTGCGCTCTACCTGACCGGCGGCACGCTCAACGTCTACAGCCAGATCGGCCTGATCACCCTGGTCGGGCTGATCACCAAGCACGGCATCCTGATCGTCGAGTTCGCCAACCAGCTGCGCGACGCCGGGGAGCAACTGTTCGACGCGGTGATCGAAGCCTCCGTGCTGCGCCTGCGTCCCATCCTGATGACTACCGGGGCGATGGTGCTGGGCGCGGTGCCGCTGGCGCTGGCCACCGGGGCAGGCGCGGAGAGCCGTCAGCAGATCGGCTGGGTGATCGTCGGCGGGCTGCTGCTCGGCACCTTCTTCACCCTGTTCGTCGTGCCGACGGTTTATACTTTGCTTGCACGCCGCGAACGCAACCCGCTCGCCGCGGCGTCCGACCACTCAGCCGCGCCGCTTTCGACCGGAAAGCCGGATCTTGCGGCAGACAGGAGGGGATGATGGATACCTCGATCACGCTCGCCAACGCCAGCACTGCACCGCTGCAGACCACGCGGCCCCTGCCGCCGCGCGGCGAGGAGCGCGAGGCGACGCCGGGGGCGCCTGCCGCCGCACCCGAGAGCACCCAGGTCAATATCAGCGCCGAAGCGCGTGCCGCCGAACAGGCTGCCCGCAGCGCAGGCGTGCCGCCCGCAGCGGCGCCGGTGGCGCAGGCAGCCAGCGCCGACCCGGTGCAGGCATCGTCGGCCACGCAGCGCGCGGAGGCAACGCCGTCGGCCACCGCCCGGCCTGCGGCGGCCGCGGAATCGGCCAACGCCGCGCGTGCGGTCGGCGCACCGGCCGAAAGTCCGGCCGGTGGCAGCGCGCCCGCCGGGCAGCCGGATGCCCCGACGACGGCCGCCAGCCCCGCGGCCCAGCTCTACCTCGATAACGCAGGCCGCCCGGAGACCCAGCCGACACCGTCGGCGGTGCGCACCTCCGCCTGATCCAGGCGGGACGAACCGGCAGGACGCCGGACGCCCGCTTCCCGTACATGTGCCGCCGGCCGGAGTCTTCCGGCCGGTTTTTTTCTTGTTCCCCGCCCGTCTGCAGACGCACTCCGCGATCGTGTCCGATCCCTTGCCCCACGCCTTGTCCCGCCCGCGCGCCGCCGGTGCCGCCTGGGCGATGTGCGCGATGATCCTGCTGGCGCTGCTGTACGGCGCCCGCGCCTTGCCGGCCTGGCCGGCCGGCATCGCCGCGTGGACGGCCGGCGTGCTGCTGTGGCCGCGCCTGGACCGGCGGCAGAAGCGCTTCGCCATGGGGCTTTCCGCGCTCGGCGGGCTGGCGCTGGCCGGGGCGGTGTGGCAGGGGCTGGCGCCGGAGTGGTCGCGCCTGCTCACCCAGAACACCGCGCTGCTCGGCATGCTGGGCGCGGTCAGCTTCCTGCAGCTGGTCGGCCTCGGGGTGGGGGCGGACGACCTGCCGCGCGGCGCGAAGGCGCGCTGGCTCACGCTCGGCGGCGTGCATCTGTTCGGCGCGGTGATCAACATGTCGGCCATCTTCATCATGGCCGAGCGCATCTCCGCCGGTGGACGCCTGAGTCCGCGGCAGGCGGCGGTGCTGGCGCGCGGCTTCCTGGCGGCGGCGCTGTGGTCGCCCTTCTTCGCGGCGATGGCGGTGGCGCTCACCTATGCGCCCGGCGCGCGGGTGGGCGAGGTGGTGCTGGCCGGGCTGCCGCTGGCGCTGGGCGTGCTGTGGCTGGCCGGTCGCATGCCGGTGCGGCGCGACCCGGCGGCCGAAGCGGAGGCCGCCTTCATAGGCTTCCCGATGCGTCTCGGCGCGCTGTGGCTGCCGGTGGTGCTCAGCGTGGCGGTCATCGTCGGCCACGCCTGGCTGCCGGGCTGGAGTTCGCTGGGCATCATCAGCGCGGCGGCGCTGGGCCTGGCGCTGCTGGCGGCGCTGGCGGCCAATGGCCTGCGCGACGGCGCCGGGCGCGTGCTGCGCCACGCCGAGCACCGCCTGCCGGCGATGTCCGGCGAGATGCTGCTCTTCCTCTCCGCCGGGGTGTTCGCCACCGGCCTGCAGGCGCTGTTCGGGGCGCAGGCGGGCTGGATGCCGTTCTCGCACTTCGGTCCGCTGCAGGCGGCGCTGTTGCTGGCGGGCATGATGCTGCTCTCCGCGCTCGGCATCCACGCGGTGGTCAGCATCGTCATGGTCTCCGCCTGGCTCGCGCCCTTGTCGCCCGACCCCCTGCTGCTGGCGATGATCTTCCTGCAGTCCTGGGCCATCGGCCTGGCGGCCAATCCGATGGCCGGCGTCCACCTGTCGCTGCAGGGGCGCTTCGGCCTGTCGGCGCTCGCCCTCGCACGCGGCAACCTGCGCTACTGCATGGCGGCCTACGGGCTGTGCGTGCTGTGGCTGGCGGTGGTCGGCACCTGGCGGGGGTTGTGGTGAGTCAGCCGCCGAAGAGGTAGGGGAACAGGCGGCGGCGTTCTTCCGGGCTGAGCGCCTCGACCCGCGCGATGTTGCGCTCGGGGATGCCTTCCACGTCCGGGTGGCTGGACAGCGCACGGTCGATGCTCGCTTCGCGGATCAGGTGAAACACCGGCCAGGGCGAGCGGTTGGTGAGGTTGCCGGGGTCGTCCGGGTCGGTGTCGGCGAACTGGTAGTCGGGGTGGAAGCTCGCCACCTGGTAGTCGCCTTCCCAGCCGAACTCGCGCAGCCAGACGTCGACCAGATCGAAGAAGGCGTTGTACTGCTCGAAATCGTCGAGCATGTGCGGGGTGACCAGCAGGGTGGTCTCGATCTCGCTCTCCTCGCTGGCGTCGAGCAGGCTCATCTCGTCCTGCAGCGCCTCGAGCAGGCTCTCCTCGTCGGCGGCTTCGCTGACCGCGATGCGGATGCGGCCGAGCTTGTTGGGCTGGTGGGCGAAGGGGCACAGATTGAGCCCGATCACCACCTCTTCCAGCCAGCGGCGTACCTCTTGTTGGATCTCGGCGTTGTCGTCCATGGCGTGTAGTCCTTTCAGTTCGGTTCGAGAAGGCGGCGGGCGGTGGCGAGCACCGTGCCGGCGAGGTTCGGGGCGAGGCAGTCGATCTCCACCAGTTCCGGCCAGGTTTCGCGGAACTGGCGCTGCCAGGTGAGCTGACGCTTGGCGAGCTGCCGGGTGGCGGCGATGCCCTTGAAGCGCAGGGTGTCGAGGTCGTACTGGCCGTCGAGGTGCTCCCAGGCCTGGCGATAGCCCACGCAGCGCATCGACGGCATGCCGAGGTCCAGCCGGTACTTGGCGCGCAGGCGGCGCACTTCGTCGAGCAGGCCGGCGGCGAGCATGGCGTCGAAGCGTTGCGCGATGCGCGCGTGCAGCACGCTGCGGTCCGAGGGCGCGAGCGCGATCGGCAGCAGGCGCCAGGGAGGGGTGGCCATCTCGCGGCGCGCGTAGCTGTCGGCCAGCGGGCGGCCGGTGAGGCGCACGATCTCCAGCGCGCGCTGGATGCGCTGCGCGTCGGTGGGTTCCAGGCGGGCGGCGGCGGCCGGGTCCAGGGCGGCCAGCTCGGCGTGCAGCGCCGGCCAGCCGCGTTCCAGGGCGGCGCGGTCGAGTTCGGCGCGCAGCGCGGCGTCGGCCGGCGGCAGGTCGGAGAGCCCCTCGCGCAGGGCCTTGAAATACAGCATGGTGCCGCCGGCGAGCAGTGGAATACGCCCGCGTGCGGCGATCTCGTCCATCACGCGCAGCGCATCGGCACGGAAGCGTGCGGCCGAATAGGCCTCTTCCGGCGAGACGATGTCGATCAGGTGGTGCGGGCAGGCGGCCAGTTCTTCCGGCGTGGGCTTGGCGGTGCCGATGTCCATGTCGCGATAGACCAGCGCGGAATCCACGCTGACGATCTCCACCGGCAGCGCGGCGGCGAGCGCCAGCGCGCAGGCGGTCTTGCCGCTGGCGGTGGGGCCGAGCAGGAGCAGGGCGGGTGGATGGGGGGCGGACACGGGGCGTTACGAGAAGGGCTGCGTGCGGGGCGGCCATTATCCTTCATCGCGGGTATGATTGCGCCCCGGAATGGCCACTCCCCCTGCCAGGAAGGACGACAGTCGCGTGAAAATCTTCTCCCCGCTCTATGAACGCGCCATGCGCTGGGCGCGCCATCGCCACGCCCCCTGGTACCTGGGCGGGCTGAGCTTTGCCGAATCCTCCTTTTTCCCGATTCCGCCTGACGTGATGCTGGCGCCGATGAGCCTGGCGCAACCGGCGCGCGCCTGGTGGTTCGCGCTGCTCACCACGCTCGCGTCGGTGGCCGGCGGGCTGCTGGGCTACGCGATAGGGATGTTCGCCTTCGACCTCATCGAGCCCGTGCTGCGCGGCAGCGCCTACTGGGAGAAGTACCAGGTGGCGCAGGAATGGTTCGGCCGCTGGGGCTTCTGGGCGGTATTCCTGGCGGGCTTCTCGCCGATTCCCTACAAGGTGTTCACGATTGCCGCCGGCGTGGCGGCGATGACGCTGGGCCCCTTCGTGCTGGCCTCGCTGATCGGTCGCGGCGCACGCTTCTTCCTGGTTGCCGGGCTGATGGCTTGGGGCGGGCCGCGCATGGAGGCGGCGCTGCGCCGCTCGGTGGACCTGATCGGCTGGGTCACCGTGGCGCTGGTGGTGCTGGTGGTCGCGGTGATGCAGTTGAGGGGCTGAAGATGGGCTTCGTTGCGGATTTTTCGCCAACGTCGCCGACTCGGGACGAGGTGGATGCCTTGTCCGGCGCGGTGCTGCTGGAGTTCGGCACGCCCTGGTGCGGCCACTGCCGCGCGGCCCAGCCGCTGCTGGCTGCGGCATTGGCCGCGCATCCGGCGGTGCGTCACATCAAGGTCGAGGACGGCCCCGGCCGGCGGCTGGGGCGCAGCTTCCGGGTCAAGCTGTGGCCGACGCTGGTGTTCCTGCGCGACGGCGCAGTGCTCGCCGAACTGGTGCGCCCGGCCGACGAGGCGGCGATCAACGCCGCGCTGGCGCAGATCGACCAGTAGGAGCGGGCTTGCCCGCGATGCGGCCGGTGGGATGACGGCAGCCGCATCGCGGGCAAGCCCGCTCCTGCACGCGAAAAATCGGCCGCGCGGTTCGTCCCCGGTGGGAGCGGCCAACGCCGCTCCTACTGGCCGCGCATGAAGAAGCGGTCGAGCTCCTGCATGCTGAGCTGGGTCCAGGTGGGGCGGCCGTGGTTGCACTGGTCGGCGCGTTCGGTGGCTTCCATCTCGCGCAGCAGCGCGTTCATCTCAGGCACCGTGAGCTGGCGGTTGGCGCGCACCGCGCCGTGGCAGGCCATGGTGGCGAGCAGTTCGTTGCGCCGCGCGGTGATGACCTCGGTGGCCGGAAACTCGCGCAGTTCCTCCAGCAGCTTGCGCACCAGCTCCGCCACCGGCGCATTGGCGAGCAGGGCGGGCACGCTGCGTACCGCAAGCTCCTGCGGGCCGGCTGGGGCGATCTCGAAGCCCATGCGGCTCAGCACCTCTTCATGTTCCTCGGCCGCGGCCATGTCGCGTGCGCTGACCCCGAACACCGCCGGAATCAGCAGGCGCTGCACCGAGGGGCGGCCGTCGATCACGGTCTTCAGCTTCTCGTAGAGGATGCGCTCGTGAGCGGCGTGCATGTCCACCAGCACCAGGCCGTGCTCGTTCTGCGCCAGCACGTAGATGCCGTGCAGCTGGGCGAGCGCGTAGCCGAGCGGCGGTGCATGTTCGGTGCTCGGTAGCGGACGCGGCGCGAGGGCCTGCGCCGGCGCGGGGATGGCGCCGGCCCCGGGCGCGCTGCCGCCTGCCGCCGGGCGCACGCCGCCGACGAAGTCGTAGTAGGCGCGGCTGGCCGATTCCATCGCCAGCTGGCCCTGTACCGGCGGCGCCGAGGGGTAGGGCGCGCGCGGCGTGGCGGCTGCAGGCGCGGGCGTTGCCGCGGTGGGGGTTGCCGGTTCGGCGACGGCCTCCCGCCCGGCGAGCGCGGCGCCCGATTCGGCCAGTGCGCGGGTCAGCGCGTGGAAGACGAACTGGTGCACCGCGCGCGAGTCGCGGAAGCGCACCTCGATCTTGGCCGGATGCACGTTCACGTCTACGCCGGCCGGGTCCAGGGTGAGGAACAGCACGTAAGCCGGATGGCGCGCGCCGTGCAGGATGTCGGCGTAGGCCTGGCGCACCGCGTGGGTGAGCAGCTTGTCGCGCACGAAGCGGCCATTGACGAAGAAGTACTGCGCGTCGCGGCTGGCGCGCGAGTAGGCGGGCAGTGAGGCCAGGCCGGTGAGGCGCAGTACGCCGGATTCGGCCTCCACCTCGCGTGCGTGGGCGACGAAATCGTCACCCATCAACGCCGCCACGCGGGCGAGCGGGGTGGCCACCGGCAGGCGGTGCGAGACCCGGCCGTTGTGCGCGAGCTGCAGCGCGATGTCGGGGCGGGCCAGCGCCACGCGGCGGAACATCTCGTCGCAGTGGGCGAACTCGGTGCCTTCGCTCTTGAGAAATTTCCGTCGCGCCGGGGTGTTGTAGTAGAGGTCGGCCACGTCCACCACGGTGCCGTGGTTGAGCGCGGCCGGGGCCAGGCTGCGGTCGTCGCCATCTATCCGCCAGGCGTGCGCGGCGCCCGTCGCGCGGCTGGTGATGCTGGTGCGCGCCACCGCGGCGATCGCCGCCAGCGCCTCGCCGCGAAAACCCATGGTGCCCACGCGCTCCAGGTCGTCGAGGCTGGCGATCTTGCTGGTGGCGTGGCGTTCCAGCGCCAGCGCGAGATCCTCGCGCTCGATGCCGCAGCCGTCGTCGGCCACCCGGATGCGGCGCACGCCGCCCTGTTCGAGTTGCACCTCGATGGCGCGCGAACCGGCATCCACCGCGTTTTCCAGCACTTCCTTGAGCACCGAGGCGGGCCGTTCGACCACCTCGCCGGCGGCGATCTGGTTGACCAGCAGGTCGGGCAGGCGGTGGATCACGGACATGGCGGGAGGCGCATCGACGGAAAGGGGCGGATTATACGCCGCGCCGCAGGGGCACCCCGGGCGTGCGGCAGGGCGTAATGCACGCCGTGCCGCGGATGCGTTCCGGTATCATGTGCGGCGCAAACATTTTGGTGCAATAGGCCTTGCGCATGTCCTTGCCTCGCACGTTGCCATTCTCCCGTCGCCTCGCAGGCATGCGCCTGGGCGTTCTGGCGGTGGGCGCCGCGCTGCTCGCCGGCTGTTCCTCGCCGGGCACCGCCCCGCGCGATGCGCGCCTGCCGTCCTTTGCCCCCCAGCACCTGATCAAGACCGATGTCGACCGTTTTGCCGAGGCGAACCAGCAGCGCGTATTCGCCAGCCTGCGCCGGCTCGCCGAGAAGCTCTACAAGCGCAATCCGCGCGAGTGGCGCAAGAGCGGGGCGGCAGGGCCGGATGAGGCGGTCGCGCGCATCTTCGCGCGCAACCACGGCTGGCGGCTGGAGGAACTGGGCTACCGCCGCGACATCGACGCGCTGCAGATCGCCTTTCATGCCGACTACCGCGGCGACAGGGTGGCGGCCTTCATCGTCGGGCTGGCCAGCATGGTGCAGACCGCCTTCGGCGACAGGGTCGAGTTCTATCTTCTTGATGAACTAAACGCGCAGCGCATCTACAATGCGGCCCGCAACGTCGAGATCGCGGCCTGGAAGCTGGCCAGCGCGCGCGACGGGAACGGCGAACCGCTGCTGCTCTCCAACGAGATCGGCGAGGTCACCAATCTCAGCTTCGAGCGCGAGTTCGGCCGCATCATCGGCCATCTGGAAGTGCTCTCCGACGTTGTTGAGGAAAAGACCGAACGTACGGTCACCCGGGTGGTCCAGAACATGGCCACTGCCGTCTTCCTGCCCGTGCACTGAGCCTGTGCGGGCGCATTCCCTCACAGGATCATGAAGTCCATCGTCATTCTCGTTTCCGGCCGCGGCAGCAACATGGAGGCCATCGTGCGCGCGGCCATCCCCGGTGCGCGCATCGCTGCGGTGATCAGCAACCGCCCCGACGCCAAGGGCCTGCAGTTCGCCGCCGAACAGGGCATCGCCACCGCGGTGGTCGATCACAAGGCCTATGCCGACCGCGAGGCTTTCGACACCGCGCTGGCCGAATCCATCGAAGCCTACGCGCCGGACCTGGTGGTGCTGGCCGGATTCATGCGCGTGCTCACCGACGGTTTCGTGCGCCGCTTCGAAGGCCGCCTGCTCAACATCCACCCCTCGCTGCTGCCGTCCTTCCCGGGCCTGCATACCCACCGCCGCGCGCTGGAAGCCGGGGTGCGGGTGCATGGTGCCACGGTGCATTTCGTCACCCCCGCGCTCGACTGCGGACCGGTGGTGATCCAGGCGGTGGTGCCGGTGATGGATGGCGACGACGAGGAGCGCCTGGCCGCCCGGGTGCTGGTCGAGGAACACCGCATCTATCCGCAGGCGGTGCGCTGGTTCGTCGACGGCCGCTTGCGGCTCGACGGCAACCGCGTGCACCTGGCCGACGAGCCGCAAGCGGGCGCGGCGCTGGTGGTGCCGGCACTGGAGTCGGTGCGATGAACGCCTTGTTGCTGCGCGCGGGACGGCGTCTGGCGCTGCTGGTGCTGATGGCCGTGATGCCCATGTTTGCCCAGGCCGCTGACTGGCCGGCAAGCGGGGAGATCGTCTACCAGATCACCATGGGCGACGGGCCGCAGATCGGCGAGGCGCGGCACAGCTGGTCGCATGACGGACGGCAGTACCGCATGCAGACCGCGGTACGCACGGTCGGACTGGCGGCATTGATCAAGAACCTGCATTACGTGCAGCGCAGCGAAGGCGAAGTGACGGCCAAGGGCTTGCGCCCTGCGCGTTTCAGCGTGGAGCGTGAAGGGAAACTGGCCGAACTCGCCGAATTCGACTGGCAGCGCAAGCTCGTGGCCCATACCCGCAAAGGGCGCACCCGCGAATCCGCACTGCTGGCCAACGACCAGGATGTGCTCAGCCTGTGGCATCAGGTGTCCATCGGCAACGGACGGCCGCTGCCCGGGACGCTCAATGTGGTGACTGGGCGCAAGGCCGCCGATTCGACCCTGGCCTGGGTGGGCGATGAAACCGTCGAACTGCCGATGGGGCGGATCAAGGCCAGGCGGCTCAAGGCACGGGCGGTCGATGGCAGCATGGAGATCGAGGTGTGGTTCGCGGCCGAGCAGCACATGCTGCCGGTGCGGATCCGGATGACCGACGACGATGGTGAGGTGCTGGACCAGCGTGCCAGCGAACTGCGCATCGGCGAGGCCACAACTGGAAAGGGTTCATGAAGGCGAACGGAAAGCAGGGCAAGCAGAACAAGAAGCCGGTGATGGCACCGAAGGTCAACGCCGCGGGGGTCAGCCGCCCGCTGCTGGTGCAGGCCACCCAGGTGCTGGGGGCGGTGCTGAGCATGGAACATCCGGCCGATGCGGTGCTCTCGCGGCATTTCCGCGAGAACCACGCGCTGGGCCAGCGCGACCGTGCTTTTGTCGCCGAGGCCATCTACGGCGTACTGCGCCGGCTGCGCTGGCTGCACCGCCTGGCCGGTGCCGAGGCGACCGCGCGCCAGTTGCTGCTGGCCTGGCTGGCACGCGGCGAAGGCTGGCCGATGCGCCACTTCGAGGACGTCACCTCGCCCGCCGAGCGCGAATGGATCGCCGGGCTGAAGGCGCAGGACATGGACGAGGGCAGTCTCGCCGAACGCGCCGACCTGCCCGACTGGCTGGCCGAGCGCCTGCTCGCCGGCACCGACGAAGCCGGTCTGCTGGCCCTGGCGCACAGCCTCAACCGCCCGGCGCCGCTCGACCTGCGCGCCAACCTGATCAAGACCGACCGTGACGCGCTGCTCGCCCGCCTGAAGGCCGACGGCATCGCGGCCGAGGCCGGTGCCCTGTCGCCGCAGGCTATCCGCCTGGCCGGCAAGCCGGCGCTGCAGAAGCATCCGGCCTTCCTCGACGGCAGCTTCGAGGTGCAGGATCAGGGCTCGCAGTTGCTCGGTTTCCTGGTGCAGCCCAAGCGCGGCGAGATGGTGGTGGATTTCTGCGCCGGCGCCGGCGGCAAGACCCTGCAACTGGGCGCGATGATGCGCTCGACCGGGCGGCTCTACGCCTTCGACGTGTCCGAGCGGCGGCTGGCCAAGCTCAAGCCACGCATGGCGCGTGCCGGGCTTTCCAACGTGCATCCGACGGTGATCGCCCACGAGAACGATGCCAAGGTCAAGCGCCTGGCCGGCAAGGCCGACCGCGTGCTGGTCGACGCGCCCTGCAGCGGCCTGGGCACGCTGCGCCGCAACCCCGACCTGAAGTGGCGCCAGAGTCCCGAATCGGTGGCCGAGATGGTCGCCAAGCAGGGCGGCATCCTGGCCTCGGCCGCGCGCCTGGTGCGCCCCGGCGGCCGGCTGGTGTATGCCACCTGCAGCCTGCTCGCCGAGGAGAACGACGGCGTGGTGGACGCCTTCCTGGCCGCGCACCCGGAATTCCGCGAGGTGAGCGCGCAGGAAGTGCTGGCGAAACAGGACATTGCGCTGGAAACCGGCACCCGCCTGCGCCTGTCGCCGGTGGAGCACGACACCGACGGGTTCTTCGCCGCGGTGCTGGAGCGCAATGCGGGTTGAGGTCGTGCTCGCGCTGGTGGCGTTGGGCGCCTGCGCGCCTGCAGCCGCCGGCGAACGCCTGCCCGCACAGGGCAGTGTGGAAGTGGTCTTTTCCCCGGCGGACGACCCCGAGGCGGTGCTGGTCGAGCTGATCGGCGCCGCACGCCGCAGCCTGCAGGTGCAGGCCTACGTGTTCACCAGCCGCAAGCTCGCCACGGCCCTGGTCGAGGCGCAGCGCCGCGGGGTGGTGGTGGAGGTGCTGGCCGACGCGCAGATGCACAAGAGCGGGCGCAACGCGCTGCCGCAGCTGCTCGAGGCCGGCATTCCGGTGGCCTTCGAGACCGCCTATGCGGCCGCGCACAACAAGGTGCTGATCGTCGACGCGGCCGGTCCCGGCTGTGCGGTGGCGACCGGTTCGTACAACTACACCTGGTCTGCGCGCAACCGCAACGCCGAGAACCTCATCGTGCTGCGCGACAACTGCGCGCTGGCGCAGCTCTACCTGCGCAACTGGCAGCGCCACCGCGAAGCGGCCACCGAGCTGCGCAGCCTGCCCTGGGAGCCCCGGCCCGGGGCTTCGCCGGACGGCTGAACTTACGTCCCGTGCCGGAGTCTCTGCAGGGGTCGCCGGGCGCTTGTCGGGCGGCGTGTGCGGCGTAGAATCTTCCGGCCGCATCATCCACAAGAAGGACACACGCACGCATGTATCTCGGTCTGATCGATCTGCCCTGGTGGGGCTACGTCCTCGTCACCCTGGCGCTGACGCATGTCACCATCGCCTCGGTGACCATCTTCCTGCACCGTCACCAGGCCCACCGGGCGCTGGAGCTGCACCCGATCGCCAGCCATTTCTTCCGCCTCTGGCTGTGGCTCACCACCGGCATGGTGACCAAGGAATGGGCCGCCATCCATCGTAAGCACCACGCCAAGTGCGAAACCGTCGAGGACCCCCACAGCCCGCAGACCCGCGGCCTGCTGAAAGTGCTGCTGGAGGGCGCCGAGCTCTATCGCGCCGAGGCCAAGAACCCCGAGACGCTGGCGCGCTACGGCCACGGCACGCCGGACGACTGGCTGGAACGCAAGGTATACCGCCACTCCGTCCTGGGCGTGTCGATCATGATGATCATCGACCTGGTGCTGTTCGGCCCGGTCGGCCTGAGCATCTGGGCGATGCAGATGGTGTGGATCCCGTTCTGGGCGGCCGGCGTGGTCAATGGGCTGGCGCACTTCTGGGGCTACCGCAACTTCAACTGCGCGGATGCCTCCACCAACCTGCTGCCCTGGGGCATCCTGATCGGCGGCGAGGAACTGCACAACAACCACCACAGCTTCGCCACCTCGGCCAAGCTGTCGGCCAAGTGGTACGAGTTCGACATCGGCTGGATGTACATCCGCATCCTCGCCATGCTCGGCCTGGCCACCCCGCGCAAGGTGATCCCCAAGCCGCGCTTCGATGCGGCCAAGCAGGTGGCCGATCTCGATACGCTGCAGGCGGTGATCACCCATCGCTACGACGTGATGACGCGCTACGTGGCCTCGCTCAAGCGCATCTGCAAGGACGAGATCGCGCAGCTCAAGACCCGCCATGCGGGCCGCTTCGACCCCAAGGCGCTGCGCCGCTGGGTGCTCTCGGGCGAAGACCGCCATCTGGACGAGCACGAGAAGCGCCAGTTCGCCGAGGTGCTGCGCGACAGCACGGCGCTGGCCACGGTGGTGGCGATGCGTGAGGAACTGGCGGCGATCTGGGCGCGCTCCAATGCCACCCGCGAGCAGTTGCTGGCCCAGTTGCACGACTGGATCCAGCGTGCGGAGCAGAGCGGCATCCAGCAACTCCAGGAGTTTTCGCTGCGCCTGCGGCGCTACGCGCTGTAACCCGCACCGGGCGGGTTCACGACAAAGGGCGGGGAATCATCCCCGCCCTTTGTTTTGCGCATGCGTGTTACGTGAAGCGGCTCAGCGATAAGCCCCTTCGTTCTTGTTGAAGATGATCCAGGTCAGGTGGCCGCTGCTCCAGTCGCCCACCGAGCCGCCGGAGAAGATCAGGCGGCCCTGGCCCTTGTAGATCAGTTCGTGGCGGTAGCGGTCGGCGCCGAAGTAGAAGGGGATCCAGGCCTTGCCGGTGACGTAGGAGCCCTGGTCCGAGGGCTGGCCGATCAGGTCCATCACCTGCCGCATCGGCATGCCGATCTTGAGCTTGGTGAACTTGCTGCCCGGGAAGGGCTTGCCGGTGATCTCACCTTCCCAGTCGTTGAGGCCCTTGACCTGCTGGCCGTGGCCGGCTTCGATCTTGGTGGAATCCACCACCTCGCCATTGGCGTTCATGCCCGGCGGGATTGCGCTGCTCTTCTGTTCCGCCGGCTTCTGCTCGGTCTGCGCGGCGGTGGCGGTCTTGCTGCTGTCGCTGGCCTCGCCTGCCTGGTCGCTGCTCTTGTTGAACGGGTTGGAAACGCAGGCGCTGAGCACGAATGCGCTGCACAGCGTCAGGGAAACGGTTCGGATGGTGTTGTGCTTCGACATGGCATCGTCCTGTGCGGATTGGGGCGAAAACCCGCGCAGCCCAGGGTGTGATCACAGTATCCGGGAGGGATCGCAGGGTGCTGTGAACATGCCCTGACGGCGGGGCGTTTCAGTGTAGTCGATGATCATGGCGCGCGTCGATCATCCGCCCGGTCAGGGAAAGCCCCAGTGCTAACCGCAGAAACTGTCGCCGGCCGCGAGCGTCGAAACCGCATGCAGGCAAGACCCGGCTGGCGGGCGGCATGGCGTTCAGCACGAGGCCCCTGCGTGCGCACCCGAGGAGGGACGGGACATGGGACAAAGATGGAATCGACTGCCGGGTTCGAGGCGCGAGCCGCCCGGCCTGGAGCGCACGGTGCTGCGCAAACTTCCGCTGCTGGCCTTGTGGGGTACCGCGGTGGCCGTCTTGCCGGCGCTGTTCGCCCGTGTGGCCTGGGGCGCGAGCACGAGCCCGGAAGTGTATCGCGCGGTGCACATGGCCGACATCTGGGCGCTGGGCAGCGTGACCCTGTTCTGGGCCGCGCTGCTCACCGTGGGCATCTTCTGCGTGGTGGTGCTGGTGATGAAGGGGCCGGCCTACATCGCCGACCGTTACGATCTGCCGGACAGCGACCGGCCCGACTGAGCCGGTCGCCCCGGGCTCAGGGTGCCTTGCGCGCCGTGGCAGGCTGCGCGCCGGGCTCGTGTTCGTCTTCGTCCTCCCAGCCGGTGATCATCGCCTTGATGTGGGCGAATACGGTGTGCCCGGTGGTGGTCAGATAGACGTGCACGATGAAGAACACCAGCATCATGAAGGCGCCGGCGGTGTGGGCGGTGGCCACCCAGTCCAGCGACAGCCAGCGGTCGATGCCGTAGTCGCCCCAGTAGGCGTAGAACAGGTAGAGCAGGCCGGACACCCAGATGATGGGCGAGACCACCGCCAGCAGGGCCAGGTAGGCCAGGCGCTGCAGCGGATTGTGCTTCTTGAGCACGGTCTTGCGGTAGGGGTGGGGCGCGCCGCGGAAGATGCCCCAGGCGTAGTAGCGCACCATGGCGTCCACCTTCTTCAGCGTGGGGATGTACTGGCGCCATTCCCCGGTGGTGAATTGCCAGAAGATGGTGAAGGCCCACAGCACCAGCAGCGTCCAGGCGGCCAGGGTGTGGTACTCCACCGCGCGCTGGAAGCCGAAGTTCTGGTAGGTGCCGGCGATCTCGAAGCCGGTGAGCATCATGAATATGATCAGCGCGGCCTGCGACCAGTGCCAGAAACGCTCGTAGCGCTTGAAGACGTACATGCGGCCGCTGGTTTGATGTTCGCTCATGGTCACTTCCCCCGGTAGTGGGTGAGGATGCGCAGCGCGCCGTGGATCAGCACGCCGGCCAGCGCGGCGGCTGCAGCCAGCCAGCCGAGCATGCGCAGCCAGGGCAGGCCGTCGCGGCCTGGCAGGTAGACGCCCTCTATGCCGGCGAGCCGCCCGTCGCGGCTGTGGCATTCGTGGCAGGCCACCGCGTCTTCCTTGGGGGCGACCATGTGGGTGATCGGCCAGATCATGCGGGTGGCGACGAAGTCGAACTTGCCGCTGTAGGGTTGGCCGGTGGCTGCGGCGCCGGCGGCCAGCGCGCGGGGCCAGTCGAAGTTGTACCAGAAGGCGGTGTCGTCCGGCGTGGCGGTGTGCGGCACCAGCAGGGTGCGGTGCTCCACGTCGTAGGGCTGCTTGCCATGGAAGACCTTCACCGGCCAGATGCGTGCGTCCGGGTCGCCGGGTTTGCCGTGGAAGGTGTTGATCGGCACTTCGGCAGACGGGTCGATGCGGGTGTCCACCGTGGTGTAGGTGACCTGGCCGTTGAACCACAGGTACTCGGGCACCACGTCCTCGCCGAGGACGAAGTCGCCCTTCTTGCTGTCGTAGATCACGTGGCCCTTGTCGTCCTTCTTCTGGAAGGGCTTGCCCGCGTCGGTGAGCTTGCCGGCAGTGGACCAGTCCCAGCCCATCTTGGTGGGCACGCCGCCGCGCGCGAAGCTGGGGATGTGGCAGGCCTGGCAGGCTAGCGTGTCGGTGTGGGCGTTGAGCCGGCCGGCCTGCAGCAGGCTCTCCTTGTGCGGCTTGTCACCGTGGCAGGACTGGCAGGTCGCCGGGTTGCGCTCGCTCTTCTGGCCACGTACCAGCGGGCCGTGCGGGTCGGCGGCGGTCATGGCGATGCGGCTGCCCGGCACCTTGTGCTCTTCTGCCTTGTGGCAGTCGCTGCAGGCGAAGTTCAGGCCGTCGGTGGCCATGTGCACATCCAGCTCGCGGCTCGCCTTGTTGAGCGAGGAGTCGAGGTCGCCATGCTTGACCCCGTCGCCGCCACCGCCGTAGTAGTGGCAGCTGCCGCAGGTCTCGCGCGAGGTGGGGCCGACATGCTGCGCCACCCAGGCGAGGTCGGTCGGTTCGAGGAACTTGCCCGATTTCGGCGGCCATTCCATGCGTTCGTAGGCCGGATGTCCGGCGAGGCCGGCGATCTTCTTGTAGCCGCCGGTGTTGTGGCAGGCCAGGCAGTCGACCTTGTCCTCGGCCGTGAAGTCGAAGCTGTCGTCCTTCCAGCCGTAGCCCACATGGCAGGACTGGCAGAAGGCTTCGTTGGACTTGTCGCCGATGCAGAAGCCGTTGAGCATGGTCTTCTTGCCCAGCTTGCTGCCGTCGACAGGGTTCTCGTATTCCCAGGTCCAGTGGCGGGTGGCCATCACCTGCTTGGCGGCCTCGGTGTGACAGGACAGGCAGGCGCGGGTGACCTCCTCGCCGCTGGCAAATGGCCCCTGCAGTTCCTTGAACTTGCCGTGGTCCGCTGTGGCGGCCAAAGCGGCGCCGCCGGCCCACAACGCGATGCCGACGGCGAGCGCCGCCGCCCGGCTGATGATTGTTTGCATGCTCGTCTCCTCCCTTATCGTTATCGTAGGTTTCGTCAGGCTGCGCCGCCGCCATCGTCACCGATCAGCAGCTTGGTCGCGCTGAGCCAGGCATGTGGCGGTATCTCCAGGTTGGTGGGCGCCGGCTGGTGGCGGAATACCCTTCCGGCGAGATCGAAGATCGAGCCGTGGCAGGGGCACAGGAAGCCGCCGGGCCAGTCCGCTCCCAGCCCGCTGGCCGGGCCGGCCTGCAGCTTCTCGCTGGGCGAGCAGCCCAGGTGGGTGCAGATGCCGATCACCACCAGGTATTCCTCGTTGATCGCACGCTGGCGGTTCGCGGCATAGTCCGGCTGTAGCGATGCGGCGGACAGCGGGTCGGCCAGGCGATCCTCGTGTCCGCTGAGGCTTGCAAGCATCTCGGGCGTGCGGCGCAGGATCCAGACCGGTTTGCCGCGCCACTCCGCGGTCATCATCTCGCCGGGGGCGAGCTTGGCGACATCGGCTTCGACCGGTGCGCCGGCGGCCTTGGCGCGCTCAGAAGGGGTCAGGCTGGCGACGAATGGGACGGCCGTTGCCGCGGCGGCGGCGGCGCCTGCGGCCGAGGTGGCGATCAGCAAATTGCGACGATCCCTGGCAAGTTCCGGCATCGCGGGTACTCCCTGAACGGATTCAAAAAAAGTGCCGGGCATCATCGATGCCCGGCAGCCAAGGTGAAGCGGGAGCCCGGAGACTCGGGTAACGGCCCCTGCTGGGGGTTGGGGGACGTCGAGGTGACGCTGCAGCGACCGTTTGGGCAAGTACTCCCGCTTCTGACGGGAGTTAACTCAAGTAGCGTGCCAGCCGGGTCTATTGGTCGAATTTTGGTGAGCGTTCGTTAAAAAACAAAGGCTTAAATAATGTGTCCAGCCGTTCCAGATGATCAGGTTGACTGCCAGAAATGCCGTTTGTGGCGTTTTCTGGCAGACGCTGGCGGACGACTGGCAGCTTCCCGGTCAGGCCGCTATTCCTGCTGGTACTGCCTGAGCTTGCGGTACAGGGTGCGCTCGCTGAGTCCGAGCTTCTCGGCCAGCGCCTTGCGGCTGCCGCGGTGGGCATGCACGACCTGCAGGAAGCTGCGCCGCTCGATGTCGTCCCAGCTCGGTGCGCCGTCCGCGCTGCGGTGGCGCTGTCCATCGGCGTCGCTTGCGTCGGCAGTCGCCGCGGGGATGCGCAGCTCCTCGTCCAGATGCTCCGCGCCGATCTCGTCGCCGTCGCACATCAGGCTGGCACGCTCGAGCACGTTGCGCAGTTCGCGCACGTTGCCCGGAAAGCTGTAGGCAGTGAGCACCGCCATGGCGGCCGGCGAGACGCGCAGCCGGCGCCCGGCGGCGACACGGGCGAGCAGCGACTCCACCAGCAGGGGAATGTCGCTGGCGCGCTCGCGCAGCGGCGGCACGGTGATCGGGAAGGTATTGATGCGGTAGTAGAGATCCTGGCGGAAGCTGCCCTGCGCGATCATGCGCTTGAGCGGCCGGTGAGTGGCCGATACCAGGCGGATGTCGGCGCGGCGCAGTTCGGTGGAGCCCACCCGGCGGTAGGTGCCGGTTTCCAGCAGGCGCAGCAGCTTGACCTGCATGCCCAGCGGGATGTCGCCGACTTCGTCGAGGAAGAGGGTGCCGCCGCTGGCCGCCTCCACCAGGCCGGGCTTGCGGCTGGTGGCACCGGTGAAGGCGCCGCGTTCATGGCCGAAGACTTCGCTCTCGAACAGGGTCTCCGGCAGGCCCGAGCAGTCCACCGCGACGAAGGGATGGTCCGCCCGGTGGCTGGCGGCGTGAATGGCGTTGGCCACCAGCTCCTTGCCGGTGCCCGATTCGCCCTGCAGCAGGATGCTGGCGTTGGAGGGCGCGGCGCGTGCGATCAGCCCCAGCATGTGCTGGAAGCTTGGTGCGCGACCCACCAGTCCGGCATGGTCGGAGAGGCCGCGCGCCACGTTCATCGGCTCCATCTTTTCGATGAACCAGGCGATCTCGCCGCTGGCGTCGCGAATCGGCGAGAGCTCGATGTTCACGTATTCCTCGCCGCGCGGGGTGTGGTGCAGGTGCAGCACGCGCTCGCGCTGGCCGGACTTCAAGCCCTTGGCCAGTGGGCAGGACTCACCGGCCTGGTCGCAGGGGACGTTGTAACGGTGGGAGACCTCGTAGCAGGTGCGCCCGATCACGCTGCGCCCGGTGGCGAAGCCGGCGCGGTAGGCCGCGTTGGCCGCGATGATGCGGTAATCGCGGTCGCACAGGATGTGCGGCTCCGGCAGGGTGTCCAGAAAGGACAGGAGTTCGGGCAGGGGGCGGGTGTCGTTGTGCATGGCGCTGTCCAGAGTGGCAGCGGACTGGCAGTCCGCACTGTCAGAGTGTCCTTGCTGGCAGTTCCGCGGTCAATCCTGTTGTGTCGGTTCGTGAGCGAAACTTGATTCAAAGCAATGATTTGCCGCGCCCGCGGGGTGACTGGCACGCCCCTTGATACATGCGGGACGTACCCCGGAGAAAGACATGCAAGCATCCGACCGGAAACTGCTGCGCGAGATCGTCGTGGTCGTCGTGCTCAAGCTGGTGCTGATCACCGCCCTGTGGTGGGTGTTCATCCGCGACCACAAGGTCGAGGTGGATACCGCACGCATGGCGGTGCACGCGGCCGGGGGCGTACAACAACCTGACGACGGAGAGACCGATGGTCACAGAGCAACTCGTTGACCTCTCGCGGCTGCAGTTTGCCGCGACCGCGATGTACCACTTCCTGTTCGTGCCGCTGACCCTCGGGATGGTCTGGCTGCTGGTGATCATGGAAAGTGCGTACGTGATGACCGGCAAGCTCATCTACAAGGACATGACCCGCTTCTGGGGCAAGCTGTTCGGCATCAACTTCGCGCTGGGCGTGACCACCGGGATCACGCTGGAATTCCAGTTCGGCACCAACTGGGCCTACTACTCACACTACGTGGGCGACATTTTCGGCGCGCCATTGGCCATCGAGGGGCTGATGGCCTTCTTCCTGGAATCGACCTTCATCGGCCTGTTCTTCTTCGGCTGGGACCGCCTGTCGCGGGTGCAGCACCTGATGGTGACCATCCTGATGGCGGTGGGCACCAACCTCTCCGCGCTGTGGATCCTGATCGCCAACGGCTGGATGCAGCACCCGGTGGGTGCCGAGTTCAGCTACGAGACCATGCGCATGGAGCTCACCGACTTCTGGGCGGTGATGTTCAACCCGGATGCGCAGGCCAAGTTCGTGCATACCGTGTCGGCCGGCTACGTGACCGGGGCGATGTTCGTGCTGGCGATCTCGGCCTGGTATCTGCTGCGCCGTCGCGATCTGGAGTTCGCCCGGCGCTCGTTCTCGATCGCCGCGGCCTTCGGCTTCGCCTCGGTGTGCTCGGTGATCGTGCTGGGCGACGAATCCGGCTACGTGGTGAGCGAGGCGCAGCAGACCAAGCTCGCCGCCATGGAGGCGATGTGGGAGACCGAGCCCGCACCGGCCAGCTTCAACGTCATCGCCATTCCCAACGAAGCGGAGATGAAGAACGACTACGCCCTGCACATCCCCTGGGTGATGGGCATCATCGGCACCCGCTCGCTGGACAAGGAGATGCCGGGCATCCGCGAGATCGTCGCGCGCAACCGCGAGCGGGTCGAAGTGGGCGTCGAGGCCGTGCGCCTGCTCGAAGCCCTGCGCGCCGACCCGGGCAACGCAGAGCTGCGCCAGCGCTTCGACGCGGTCAAGGACGATCTGGGCTTCGGCCTGCTGCTGAAGAAGTACGTCACCTCCATGGACGACGTCACCCCCGAGCTGATGGACCGCGCCGCGCGCGACACCATCCCGAAGGTGGCGCCGCTGTTCTGGAGCTTCCGCATCATGGTGGCGCTGGGCTTCGCCATGCTGGCGCTGTTCGGCCTGGCGCTGTGGTACTCGGTGAAGGGCAGCTTCGAGCACAAGCCCTGGCTGCTGCGCTGGGCGCTGTGGTTCCTGCCGGCGCCGTGGATCGCCTCCGAACTGGGCTGGATCGTCGCGGAGTATGGCCGTCAGCCCTGGACCATCTACGGCGTGCTGCCCACCCACCTGTCGGTGTCCACGCTGTCGGTGGAAAGCCTGTACGGCTCGCTCGCCGGCTTCGTCGGCTTCTACACCGTGCTGCTGATCGTCGAGATGTACCTGATGGTGCGCTTCGCCCGCCAGGGACCGGGCAGCCTGGGCACCGGCCGCTACATGAACGAAACCGCGCACGCCTGAGAGGATCCCGGATCATGATCATCGACTACCCGACCCTGAAACTCATCTGGTGGCTGCTGGTGGGCGTGCTGCTCGTCGGCTTCGCCATCATGGACGGCCACGACATGGGCGTGGGCACGCTGCTGCCCTTCGTCGGCAAGAACGACACCGAGCGCCGCGTGGTGATCAACACCGTCGGCCCGCACTGGGACGGCAACCAGGTGTGGTTCATCACCGGCGGCGGGGCGATCTTCGCTGCCTGGCCGATCGTCTATGCCACCGCCTTCTCCGGCTTCTACTGGGCGATGCTGGCGGTGCTGTGGGCGTTGTTCTTCCGCCCGGTAGGCTTCGACTACCGCAGCAAGATCCACAACGCCACCTGGCGCAGCACCTGGGACTGGGGCCTGTTCGTGGGCGGTTTCGTGCCGCCGGTGATCTTCGGCGTGGCCTTCGGCAACCTGTTGCAAGGCGTGCCCTTCCACTTCGACGACACCCTGGTGCCGTACTACACCGGCAGCTTCTGGGGCCTGCTCAATCCCTTCGCCCTGCTGTGCGGCGTGGTGGCCAGCGCGATGATCACCCTGCAGGGCGCGGTGTACCTGATGCACCGCACCGAGGACGAGATCTACGCCCGCAGCCGCAAGGCCATGCTGGGCGCGGGCATCGTGCTGCTGGCGGCCTTCAGTGCGGCCGGCGTGTGGGTGCAGGACATCCCCGGCTATGTGATCACCAGCGCCTTCGACTCCGCGGCGCTGCCCAACCCGCAGGCCAAGACGGTGGCGCGCGAGGCCGGCGCGTGGATGGCCAACTATCGTGCCATGCCTGCCACCTTGCTGGTGCCGGCGCTCGCCTACCTGGGCGTGATCGGCGCCGTCTGGCTGGCCTGGCGCGGACGTACGCTGGCGGCCTTCGTGGCCTCCTCGCTGGCCATCGTCGGGGTGATCGGCACCGCAGGGGTGTCGATGTTCCCCTTCGTGATGCCTTCGATCAGCGCGCCGGACATGAGCCTCACGGTGTGGGATGCGGTCTCCAGCCACCGCACGCTGACCATCATGTTCTGGGCCACGCTGATCTTCATGCCGCTGATCGTGCTCTACACCAGCTGGGCCTACAAGGTGATGTCCGGCAAGGTCACCGCGGCCTACGTGCGCGAGAACGAACACTCCGCCTACTGAAACAAGGAGAACACGAATGTGGTACTTCACCTGGATGCTGGGTATCGGCTTCGCCGTTCTGATGGCGATCCTCAACGTGCTGTGGATGGAGAATGAAGATGGACGGCGCAACAGCCTGCGGGCACGACGGGAAGGCGATGACGCCTGAGACCGGACGGGAGGTGGCGGCGCCGGTCGGGCAGGTCAAGCTGCTGGCCATCGCAGTTGCGCTGGCGATCACGCTCGGCGTCACCATCTACCCGCATGCGCTGGCCGGCCCCGACGGGGCGGCCGACCACTGGGCGGCCATGGCGGCCTTCTGGGCGATGAGCGCCGGCTATGTGAGCGGCGTCGGCTTCCGGCCGCAGCGCCTGGTGTTCCGCCTGATCTTCTCGGGCTGGACCTGCCTGGCGGCCTTGCTCCTGGCCGGTGCGCGCATGGCCTGGCTGTGGGGGTAGGGCGATGTACTTTCGCATCATCGAGGACAGCCGCTCCAGCGCCGTGGGCTACCTGCTGGCCGATGCCGAGCGGCAGTCCGCGGTGGCGATCGACCCGCCGCCCGGCCAGGAGGCGCTGATCTGCGCACTGCTCGACGAGTGCGGCCTGCGCCTGCAGCACGTCGCGCGGACCCATGTTCACCGGCCGGACCATGCCGGTTGCACGGGCCTGTGCAGCCGCACCGGCGCCTCCTGCGTTGCCGGTGTCGAAGCCGGCCTCGCGGACGCTGCGCGACAACTGGTGCATGGCGACACGCTGGTGTTCGGTGACGAGGTGCTGCATGTGCTCGCCACCCCCGGACATACCCCGGGCTGCATCAGCTTCCGCTGGCGGGACCGGCTGTTCTGCGGCGACGTGTTCGAGGTAGGCGGGTGTGCCGTCGGCGGCAGCGAATCCGACCCGGCGCTGCTCTACGACAGCCTGACGCAACGCATCTTCACCCTGCCCGACGAGACGCTGGTGTTTCCGTCCCATCGCTCGAAGGGGCGGACCGTGTCGACCGTGGCCGACGAACGGCGCCGCCACGCGCGGGTGATCGGTGGTTCGCGCGAAGGCTTCCTGACCGAGATGGCCTTCCGCCGGGTCGTCCATCCACGTTTGACGCAGGCCCTGAACGCTGCGGGGGATGAGCCCCGCGCAGGCAAGGGCGGGCTCGAGCGATGAGTCTATAACCATATAAGCGTACGATGATATACTGACGCCGAAACATCATTCGGCCAGGCGGCAAGGGGTCGCTTCGCCGGTACACGGAGGAGGCGAGGATGAGCTCTCAAGAACACGAAAACCGATTGCTGCAGAGTCTGGCGCGTGCGCCGCTCGATCGGCGAACCTTCCTGACCCTGGGTGCCGCCGGCGCGGGCAGCCTGATGCTGGGCGCCAAGCCGGCCCGGGCGGCCGAACGGGTCAGGACGGCGGCGCACATCGTCATTGCCGGCGCGGGCGCTGCCGGGCTGGCGACCGCGTCGCGGCTGGCCGCGCGTCTCGATGGCGCGAAGATCACCCTCATCGATGCGCGCAAGCCGCATTTCTACCAGCCCGGCTTCACCCTGGTGGCGGCGGGCATCAAGCCGGCCGACTACGTGGTGTCGACCACCGCCGAATACGTGCCGGGCGGTGTCGAGCTGATCGAGGAGGCCGTGGCCGAGTTCGACCCCGAGGGCAAGCGGGTGGTCACCGCCAGCGGCCGCGCCCTTGCCTACGACTACCTGGTGGTCGCCACCGGCCTCAAGCTCGACTACGAGGCCATCGAAGGCATGGACGTCTCGCTGATCGGCCAGAACGGCATGGGCAGCATCTACCACAGCCCGCAGGCCGCGGCGGCCACCTGGGGTGCGCTGTCGCAGTTTGCCGACCGTGGCGGGGTAGGGGTGTTCAGCCGCCCGGCCACCGAGATGAAATGTGCGGGCGCACCGCTCAAGTACACCTTCATCGCCGACGACCACCTGCGCCGGCGCGGCAATCGCGGCAAGGCGGAGATCATCTACAACGCCAACAACAAGTCGCTGTTCAGCGTGCCCATCGTGCATGAGAAGGTGCGCATGCTGTTCCGCGACCGTGGCATCAAGACCCACTACGACCGGGTGCTGACCCGCATCGAGCCGGGTCGCCGCGTGGCCACCTTCAGCACGCCGGACGGCCTGGTCGAGCAGCCCTACGACTTCATCAACGTGATCCCGCCGATGCGCGCGCCCGATGCGGTGCGCAACAGCCCGCTACGCTGGCAGGACGGCCCCTGGGCCGCAGACGGCTGGATGGACGTGGAGCGCGGCAACCTGCGCCACAAGCGCTACCCGGAGGTGTTCGGCATCGGCGACATCGCCGGCGTGCCCAAGGGCAAGACCGCGGCCAGCGTGAAGTGGCAGGTGCCGGTGGCGGTCGATCACCTGGTGGCGGACATCGCTGGCCGGCAGAGCGACGCGGTGTATGACGGCTACACTTCCTGCCCGCTGATCACCCGCCTGGGCCGGGCGATGCTGGTCGAGTTCGACTACGAGAACAACCTCACCCCGTCCTTCCCGGGCATCGTTGCGCCGCTGGAGGAACTGTGGGTGAGCTGGGTGATGAAGACCATGGCGCTCAAGCCCACCTACATCAGCATGCTGCGCGGTCGCGCCTGAGGAGGACGGAAAGATGAAAGAACTCGACCCGATGGTCTTCCTGGCCGTGTTCCAGGAAATGCTCGGCCCCTTGCTGTGGTTGCTGGTGTTGCTGGCGGTGGGCGGCATCGCCGCCTTCGTCGCGGTGCTGGTGAAGGAGCGCCACATCGTCAGCCGGCGCCTGGTGCGTGCCGAACTGCTGGGCCTGGTCGGCGGCGCGCTGTCGCTGGTGCTGATGGCCAAGGTGTCCTCGTCGGGCTTCACCGACGCGGGCGGGCCGGCCGACTGGTTCCTGATCGCGCTGGTGTTCGGCGTGGGTCTCGCCGGCACCACCATCCTGGTCTATGCGTTGGCCGGCTGGCGCGACCTGCTGAGCGGTTCGCGCTGAGCCGCAATGCGGGGCCGGTTCAGCCGGCCCCGCGAATGGCGTCCGCCCAGCAGTTGGGCGTCTCGAACAGGCGCACCTGCTCCAGTCGCAGGTCGTTGCCGTAGCTGTCCCGATACAGCGGGTCCAGGATCTCGAAGGCAAGCCGGGCAAGGTTCTCGGCCGTGGGGATGACGTCCAGCACCACGGTCTTGTGGCCCGGAATGCGGGCCAGCAGGTCGACCACCACGGTGTCGCCGCGATAGACCAGGAAGGCGTGATCCCACAGATCCACCAGATGGTGCTTGGCGATGGTCTTCACGTCGGCAAAATCCATCACCATGCCGTTGACCGGCTGGCCGGCCGCGTCGATGATGCGTCCTGAGAGCGTCACCTCGATCGCGTAGCGGTGGCCGTGCATGTGACGGCACTGGCTCGCGTGATCGGGAATCCGGTGTCCGGCGTCGAACTCCAGTCGGCGGGTGATGCGCATGATCAATCTCGGCGGTAAAGGGCGCGGATTATACACCGCGTGCAGTGCCGCCGCTGGCCGTTTTTCCTTCCGCCACAATGACTTCCAGCAAGATTGAGCTGAGCGTTCGCAATCATGACCGCGATCTTGCGGGCATGACCTACGTGTACCCGGTCCTGTCCCGCCGGGCCGGCGGCGTGTCGGTGGGGGTGAATCTCAACCCCAACAACGCCTGCAACTGGCACTGCGTGTACTGCCAGGTACCGGACCTCGTTCGCGGTGCCGCGCCGCTCATCGACCTGGCGCGGCTGGAGGCGGAACTCGACGGCTTTCTCAACGCGCTGGTCAACGGCGACTGGCTGCTGCGCAATGCGCCGGAAGGCGCGCGCGAAGTGCGCGACATCGCGCTCTCCGGCAACGGCGAACCGACCAGTGCGGCGGCCTTTCCCGAGGTCGTCGAACTCATCCATCGCCTGCGGCAGAAGTACGGTCTGACCCGGGTGCCGCTGCGGCTTATCACCAACGGCAGCCTGCTCGGCCGGGAGCGTGTGCGTGCCGGCATCGCGCGCATGGGCGAGATCGGCGGCGAGGTGTGGTTCAAGGTGGATGGCGGGCGGCCCGAGGATATCGAGCGCATCAACGGCGTGCGCATGCCGGTGGCCCGCGTGGTGCGCAACCTGGCCGCCTGCGCGCAGCTGTGTCCCACCTGGGCGCAGACCTGCGTGTTCCGCTGGGATGGCGTCGGACCGGATGCCCAGGCCCTGGCGGCCTATCTGGACGTGCTCGAGCGCGCCGGCAGCGACCGCCTGCGCGGTGTGCTGCTCTACGGCGTCGCGCGCCCGTCCATGCAGCCGGAGGCGCCGCGCGTCAGCCCGGTGAGTCTGGACGAGCTTGAATGCGTGGCCGAAGCCATCAGAAAAAAGGGGCTGACCGTAACGGTCAGCCCCTGATGCAGCCAGCCGCCGACGGCGGCGCTGCAGTGTTCAGCTGCGTTCCTTGCGCTTGGCGCGGGCTTCCTTCTTGAGCGACTTGTAGAGCTCGGGATTGCTGGCCTTGAGGTATTCGGCCACTTCCACGTCTTCCTTCTTGACCTTGTTGATGTCGATCTGCTCGATATGCACCAGGCGGAGCAGCGCCTGCACCGGGCGGGGGATGTTGCGGCCGCTCTCGTAGCGCGAACCGCCGCTCTGGGTGACGCCGATCTTGGACCAGAACTGCGACTGGTTCATGCCGAGCTTGCGGCGGATCTCGCGGACATCGATGTTGTCAACGTTTTTCATTGCCTCTCTTCCTGTCGAGTAATGTCAGGCGCGTTATGAGACACGACTGACTGATAATGGTTCCATACAACTTAAGTTGTATGATGAGCGCAGTATAGATCAGCATGTCCGGAACATACAACCACGATATGAACATAACTAGGGTTAACCACAGTCGACATGCGCTTACCCACTAGCCTGAAAGGGAAATTCGAAAGTTGTAACCCTATGTGAGTAGTGCTTTCGGCCGGTTTTCGTGCCCACTCCGGGCGCTTTCAGAAGGGCGTCCGGGAGGGCTTGAGCGCCACGTCTCGCGGCGCAGCGCGGCCAGTCATGCGGCCGCCTGCGGATTGGGCCGGCAACGCCCGCCGGGATGCCGGAAAACCCGCCTTCAAGCTGCCCTTTCGCTGCCACATTCGTTAGAATTGCGCCTTTTATCCACAGGCACTGGATACGACGATGGCACTGATAGTTCAGAAGTACGGCGGCACCTCGGTCGGCAGCCCGGAGCGCATCAAGAACGTCGCCAAGCGGGTGGCGAAGTTCCAGGCTCAGGGCCATCAGGTGATCGTCGTGGTTTCGGCGATGAGCGGCGAGACCAACCGCCTGATCGCGCTGACCAAGGAGGTTGCCGCCAACCCCGATCCGCGCGAGCTCGACGTGGTGGTGTCCACCGGCGAGCAGGTCACCATCGGCCTGCTGTGCATGGCCCTCAAGGACATCGGCCAGAAGGCCAAGAGCTACACCGGCGGCCAGGTGCGCATCCTCACCGACTCCTCGCACACCAAGGCGCGCATCCTGAACATCGACGAGGCGCCGATCCGCCGCGACCTCAACGAAGGCAACGTGGTCGTGGTGGCCGGCTTCCAGGGCGTTGACGAGCACGGCAACATCACCACCCTGGGCCGTGGCGGCTCCGACACCACCGGCGTGGCGCTGGCCGCCGCGCTGAAGGCCGACGAGTGCCAGATCTACACCGACGTCGACGGCGTCTATACCACCGACCCGCGCATCGTCCCGGAAGCGCGCAAGCTCGACACCATCACCTTCGAGGAAATGCTGGAAATGGCCAGCCTGGGCTCCAAGGTGCTGCAGATCCGCTCGGTCGAGTTTGCCGGCAAGTACAAGGTCAAGCTGCGCGTCCTCTCCAGCTTCCAGGAGGAAGGCGAGGGCACGCTCATCACTGTTGAGGAAGATTCGAACATGGAACAACCCGTCATCTCCGGCATCGCCTTCAACCGCGACGAAGCCAAGGTCACCGTGCTGGGCGTGCCCGACAAGCCCGGCATCGCCTACCAGATCCTCGGCCCGGTGGCCGATGCCAACGTCGACGTGGACATGATCATCCAGAACGTCAGCCACGACGGCACCACCGACTTCTCCTTCACCGTGTCGCGCGGCGACCTGGACAAGGCGGTCGGCATCCTGGAAGGCGTCAAGGCCCACATCGGCGCCCGTGCGGTGGAAAGCGACAAGACCGCCGCCAAGGTCTCGGTGGTCGGCGTCGGCATGCGCTCTCACCCCGGCGTGGCCTCCAAGATGTTCCGCACCCTGGCCGAGGAAGGCATCAACATCCAGATGATCTCCACCTCCGAGATCAAGATTTCGGTGGTCATCGAAGAGAAGTATCTGGAACTTGCGGTGCGCGTGCTGCACAAGGCTTTCGGCCTCGACGCCGCCTGAGCGCAAGTAAATTGACCGGGAGGCGCCGAATCGCTATGATCGCGCCTTCCTGACGGAGACGTGGCCGAGAGGTCGAAGGCACTCCCCTGCTAAGGGAGCATGCGGGCTAAAACTCGCATCGAGGGTTCGAATCCCTCCGTCTCCGCCAAGCAAAGCAAAAAGCCCTTGAGTTTCAAGGGCTTTTTCTTTTTCTGCGGCGCTTGGGCTAAGCACTGCCCTCGTGCGCGCACTCCGCGATCAGCGCTGCGAGCGCTGGCAGTCCCTCGCGGATGGCCACCGGTCCGGGCGAGAGAATGATCGCCGACTTGATCTCGTGCAGGCGGCCGGTGCGTACCGCCGGCACGGCTTCCCAGCCGGGGCGTGCGGACACTTTCTCGGCACGGAAGCGCTTGCCGCACCATGAACCGATGACCAGTTCAGGCGCTCGGCGTGCGGCCTCCAGCGGATCGGCGAGGATGCGGTCGCGCGCCGAGGGGCGGGTGGCAAGTTCGGCGAAGATGTCCTCGCCGCCGGCGATGGCGATCAGTTCCGATACCCAGCGGATGCCCGATATCGGCGGTTCGTCCCACTCCTCGAAGTACACCCGCGGGCGCCGCGGCAGGGTTGCGGCCGCGGCGCGGGCCTGCGTAATGACGCCTTCCAGTTCGGAGATCAGTGCGCCGGCACGCGCCTCGGCGCCCACCAGCCGGCCGACGGTGGCGATCATCGCCAGGATGTCCTCGACACTGCGCTGGTTGAACACGTGCACCGCCACGCCGGCCTTGACGAGGTCGCGGGCGATGTCCGCCTGCAGGTCGGAGAAGCACAGCACCAGGTCCGGCCGTACCGCGAGGATGCGTTCGAGATCGCCGCTGGTGAAGGCGAACACCTTGGGCTTTTCCTTGCGTGCAACGGGCGGGTACACGGTGTAGCCGGAGATGCCGGCAATCCGCCGTGCTTCGCCCAGCGCGTAGAGCACCTCGACGGTTTCGGTGCTGAGGCAGACGATGCGTTCGGGCAGTCGGTTCATGCGGTCGATGTGCGGTGGATGGCGGGACAATGGGGCGCAGAGTATCGCGGATGGCGCGTGCGGCGGTCCACTGCGGGCGGATGACGCGACCGGCTTGTCATGTTGCGGACATGTTCTGCCGCTAGGCTGGCGGCATCGCAAAGTGCATGGCAGAACGGTGGATACTGCGGCAATCATGGGTTTGGCGTCGCCGGGGGCGAGCCCGCATGGCGGGGCGCCGGCGGCTGAGGGGGTGCCGCTGCTGCGCCCGCTGGGTGCGGCGGATGCGACCGCGCTGGGCGCCTTCGTGAGCGCTCTGTCTTACGGCGCGCGCTACTTCCGCTTCGGCCATGGCGATACGGTGCTGGCCGCGGACGAGTTGCACGCGCTGTGCACGCCCGACCCGCGCGACGGGGTGAGCTACGGGGTGTTCGCCACGGCCGGTGGCCGAGTGGACATGGTCGGCCTGGCCGGGTACTGCGTGGGGCGCGATCCGCGGGCCTGCGAGTTTGCCCTGGTGGTGGCCGACGCCTGGCAGGGGCGGGGCATCGGCCGCCGGCTGATCGCCACGCTGGCCGACGATGCGCGGCGCCGCGGCTTGTGGCGCCTGACCGGGCGGGTGCTGGCGAGCAACCGGCGCATGCTCGACTGCGCGCGCGAGTCCGGCTTCCTGGTCGAGCCCTGGGAGGGTTCGGCGGTGGTGATGCGGGTCACGCTGCCGCTGGCGCTGAGTCAGCCTCCGTCCGGCATCGCCAGCCAGTCCTCCGCAGGCTGCGGCCGGCCGAACAGATAGCCCTGGTGGATGAGTTCGCCGCGGGCGTTGAGGAAATCCGCCTGCTCGCGGGTCTCCACGCCTTCGGCCACCACCTGCAGGCCGATGCGCGAGGCCACCGCCAGGATGGCGTCGACCAGCGCGGCGTCGTTGTCGTCGGTGGTGAGGTCGCGGATGAAGCTTTTGTCGATCTTCACCTCGTGTATGGGCAGGCGCTTGAGGTAGGCGAGACTGGAGTAGCCGGTGCCGAAATCGTCGAGCGAGAAGCGCACGCCCAGCGCCTTGAGCTCGCCCATGCGGGCGATCACCGCGTCGATGTCGTCGATGACCAGGCTTTCGGTGACCTCCAGCACCAGCCGCGCGGGATTGGCGCCGCTTTCGGCCAGGCACTGGCGCACCCCGTCGACGAAGTCGCTGCGGCGGAAGTGCCGCGCGCTGATGTTCACCGCCAGCGTCATGGGCCCGGCGTCGGTGGTCGCCGGGGTGCGGTCGCTGCGCGCTAGCAGGCGGCAGACTTCGGCGAGCACCCAGCGGTCGAGGGCGACCACCAGGTCGGATTCCTCCGCCAGCGGCACGAACTCGATCGGCGCCAGCAGGCCGCGTTCCGGGTGTGCCCAGCGCACCAGCGCCTCGGCGCCCACCGGCCTGCCGCTGCGGTCGACCTGGGGCTGCAGATACACCCGGAGCTGGTCCTGGGCGATGGCGGCGCGCAGGGCCTGCTCGGTCTGCGAGCGGCGGCGGATGGCCTCGCCCATGGCGAGCTCGAAGAACACGCTGCGGTTGCCGCCCTGGGTCTTGGCCTGGCGCATCGCCACGTCGGCCTGGCGCAGCATGTCGGGCGCGGTGATGTTGTGCGACAGCGGAAACAGGGCGATGCCGGTGCTGATCTCCAGCTGCAGGGCTTCGCCGCCCACCGTCATGCCGGCGTTGAGCGTGGCGCGGATGCGTTCGGCCACCGCCAGGGCGTGCTGGCCGGCCAGATCGCGGGCGCTGCGCGGACGGCGCAGCATGACGGCGAACTCGTCCGACCCCAGATGGGCCACCACGTCGTCGGCGTGCAGGCGATGGGTGAGAACCTCGCCGACCATGCGCAGCAGGGTGTCGCCAAAGCCCAGGCCGCGGGCCTCGTTGACCGTCTTGAAGCGGTCAAGGTCGATCAGCAGCACGTCGGCGTAGCGGTCCTCGCGGTGCGCGGTGGCTAGGGCGTGGTCGAGCTGGCGCAGGAACTGCGCGCGGTTGGCCAGGCCGGTGAGCGGGTCGCGCCACATCAGGCGTTCGGCGGCCTCCTGGGCGCGGCGGATCTCGGTGAGGTCGTTGAGCACCGCGACGTAGTGGCTGACCTTGCCGTGTTCGTCGCGCAGCGCGGTGACGCTGTGCCACAGCGGGCGGATCGCGCCGTCGCGGCAGCGGTACCACAGCTCGCCCACCCAGCGTCCGCTGTACTGCAGGGTCTCCCACATTTCCGTGTGGTAGGCCTCGTCATGGCGGTCGGCGGTGAGAAAGCGCGGGCTGCGGCCGGCGACCTCGGACTCGGTGTAGCCGGTGATCTGCGTGAAGCTGGCATTGACGCGCTGGATGACGGTCTGCGGGTCGGTGACCATCACCGCCTCGCCCATGGTCTCGAAGATCAGCGCGGCCAGGCGCTGGCGACCCTGCGCCAGCTTGAGGTCGGTGATGTCCAGGCAGTGGCCGACGTAGCCGCTGAACTCCCCGCGCTCGTCGTAGCGTGGCGTGCCTTCCACCGACATCCAGCGGTACTCGCCGTCGTGCCGGCGCAGGCGCCAGGCGAGCTGGAAGGGTTCCTGGCGCTCGAAGGCGGCAAAGTAGATGCGCCGGCAGGGGCCGATGTCCTGCGGATGCACGCCCTTGACCCAGCCCCAGCCGCGTTCTTCCCCGGCGCTGCGGCCGGTGAAGGCGAGCCAGGGGCGGTTGAAGAACTCCAGCTTGCGGTCCGGCCCGGAGGTCCAGATGAGGATCTGACCGTTGTCGATCACCGCGCGGTAGTGCGCCTCGCTCTGGCGCAGGTGGGTCTGCACCCGGGTTTTTTCGGCGATCTCGTCCTGCAGCCGGCGGTTGAGTTCCAGCAGTTCCAGGCTGCGCAGGGCGACGTCGTCGTAGAGATCGCTGACCACGTCCGCCAGGCCTTTCTCCGGTGCGGCGGCGGCGGGTGTGTCGGCTCGGGCAGCTCCACCGGGCGGCCGCGAGTCGCCGCGCAGCTCCTGGATCTCGCGGGCGAGGCGGGCGTCCACGCTGCCGATGTGGTGCAGCAGCCAGCGGGCCAGGAAGGCGAGCAGGTTGGCCAGTACGTCGCGCTGCGGTTGGGTGATCAGCTCGCCGACACGGTCCAGGTACTGCACGAAGCCGGCGTGCGCACGCAGATGGCGCGCGCGATTGGCCGGGTCGACCGGCCAGGCGGCCATCAGCGCCGCCTCGGTGTCGAAGTGATAGCGGGTGTAGTCGCGCAACTGGTGGTAGAGCGCCTGCACCCGCTCGGCGTCGGGCGGTGCGGCCTGCAATACCGCCAGTTCGCCGACCAGGCCGATCAGGTGGCGGTGCTGGTCGTCGATCTCCGCCAGCCCGGTGGCCAGTCCGTCGTGCCAGACCAGTTCGTGCAGCATGTTCATGCGGTGTCGTCCCCGTCCCTGCCGCCAGCGCACGGTGCGCCGAGCCGGCGCGCGGTGTCGGCCAGGGCCGGCAGCAGGGCGGTGGCCTGGGCGGGATCGAAGCCGGTCTTCTTGCGCTTCTTCACGCCGAGCAGATCCAGGCGCACGTGTTCGGCCGGCACGATGCCCTCGGTGGCCAGCGTCTCGCGCACGCAGGCGAGCACGCAGCCGTCCAGCGCCAGGATGGGACGGCCCGAATGGGCGATCTTCAGCAAGGCCGGCACCTTGCCGCCGATGCCGGCGATGCAGGACATCTCGGCCACGCCCAGCGCGTCGAGGTCGAGCGCGAGCCGGTTGGCGAGCTGGGCGGCGCTGGAGCAGCCGGAGCAGGAATAGACCAGGGGCGGTTTGGGTCTGGCGGGGCGGGAGGCAGGGGGTGTCATGGCGGCGCTCCGGTTCACGGCGGGGGCGCGATGCCGTGTTCGACCGCGTACACCGCGGCCTGCACCCGGCTGGCCAGTCCCAGTTTGCGCAAGGTGTTCTGCACGTGGATCTTCACCGTGCTCTCGGCGAGGTCCAGCTCGCGGGCAATCTCCTTGTTGCTGCCGCCACGCGCGATGAAGCCGAGGATCTCGCGCTCGCGCGGGGTGAGGCGTTCCGGGCCTTCGCCGCGCAGCGTCGGGGTGGCGGGGCGCCCGCCGGCACGTTCGGCAGACGGCTCGGCAGGCGCGCCACGCAGGCCGCCGAGCAGCTTGCCCATCATGCGCGGCGAAACCACCGACTCGCCGTGCGCCGCGGTACGGATGGCGGACACCAGGGTGTCGGTCTCGATGTTCTTCAAGAGATAGCCGCAGGCGCCGGCGCGCAGGGTCTCCAGCAGGTCCTCGGCTTCTTCCGAGACGGTGAGCATCAGCACGTGGGAGTCGGGTGTTTCGCGGCTGATCAGCTGGGCGGCCTCGCGCCCGGAGAGGCCGGGCATGTGCAGGTCGAGCAGCACCACGTCGGGCTTGAGCTGGGCGGCGCGCTTGACGCCTTCCATGCCGTCGCCGGCCTCGCCGACGATGTCGAACTCCGGGTGGCGCTGCAGCAGCGAGCGGATGCCGCTGCGGAACAGGCTGTGGTCGTCCACCAGCAGGATGCGGATGCGTTGTTCTTCGCCGGACGCTTCCATCAGGCGGTCTCCTCTTGCTTGCGGTGCAGGTCCAGGCGGATCTCGGTGCCCTTGCCGCGCGAGGAGCGCACGAAGAACTGGGCGCCGATGCCGGCTGCGCGCTCCTTCATGATCTGCAGGCCGATGTGGGCCTGGCCGTCGTCGGCCGGGTGTTCGGGGTCGAAGCCCACGCCGTCGTCGCGCACGGTCACCGACAGGCCCTCCAGCCCGCGGCGCAGCAGCACGGTGACGGTGTGCGCATTGGCGTGCTTGCGCACATTGGACAGCGCCTCCTGCACGATGTACAGCAACTGCGTCTCGCTCTGCGGGTCGAGCGGCGCGCCGTCGCCCTGGATGTCGAGGTCGGTGGCGATGCCGCTCTGTTCGGCCAGGCGGCGCAGCGCGGCGTCGATGGCGGCGTCCAGATCCTGCTGCGCGCCCACCCGGGTGCGGAAATGCACCAGCAGCTCGCGTACGTCCTCGTAGCTCTCCTGCACGCCCTGGCGGATCATCGCCAGGATGGCGCGCATCTCGGCCTCGTCGCCGCGGCCGATGGTCTCGTCGAGCATCTGCGCCTGCAGGTTGAGGAAGGCGAGCGACTGGGCGATCGAGTCGTGCAGTTCGCGGGCCAGCAGGGTGCGTTCCTCCGACACCGCCATCTCGCGCTCGCGCGCCTGCAGGCGCAGGTTGTCGATCGCGGTGCCGAGCTGCTGGCCCAGGGTGGCGAGCAGCTGGCGCTCGGACTCGTCGGCCGGCCGCGGCTGGTCGAAGTACAGGTTGAACACGCCCATCGGGCGCCGGTTGGCGCTGATGGTGGCGGCGGCCACGGTGCGGAAACCCGCGCGCCGGCAGGTGTCCAGCGGCAGCAGCGAGGGGTTGTGGTCCACGTCGGCGATGAAGGCGACGTTGTGCTCGGCGGCCGAACCGCAGACGCACTGGCCGCAGGCGAGCACCGCCTCGTCGTCGAGGAAGCGCTCGTCCAGGCCCTCGCACACGGTGATGCACAGCTTCTGCGAGTCGCGGTCGAGCAGGCGCACCGAACTCGCGCGCGCGCCCAGGGTGTGCTGCACGCGCTGCAGGAAGCCGCGGCACAGGCCGTCGATGTCGTTGGGTTCGTGCAGGAAACCGCTGGTGGCGTAGAGGATCTCCAGCTCGCGGTTCTTCTCGGTGAGCCGGCGGGTCTTGTCCTCGACGCGCTGCTCCAGCGTGGCGTGCAGGTCCTGCACGTGGTGGGCCATGGTGTTGAAGCCTTCCGAGAGTTCGCCCAGCTCGTCGCGCGCGAACACCGGCACGCGCACCGTGAAATCCTCGGCGGCCATGCGCCGCACGCCTTCGGTGAGCTCGGACACCGGGCGGATCACCAGCACGAAGAAGAAGCGGATCAGCGCCAGCGTGCCGATCACCGCGAGCGCGATCAGCACCACCTGCGAGCTGCGCAGGATGTTGGTGCTGCGCGCGTAGCTGTGCTCCATCTTCAGCACCGCGTCGTTGATGCCGCCGACGAAGGCGGTCACCGTGGCGTCGAAGCCGTTCATGTGCAGACGCAGGGTGAAGGGTTCGGGGGTGGCCGCCAGGCGTTCGAGCAGCGGGCGGATGTCCAGCGTCCACACCTGGGCCAGGTGGGCGATGTCGGCGGGGATGTCGTCGTCGCGCGGGATGAACAGCGGGCGGGTAGGGTCGCCACGGCCGAGCTGGGCCAGGGTGTCCTCGAAACCCTGGATCTCCTCATGGATGGTGGCGGAGAAGGCGCTGCGGTCCTGCAGTTCGGCATCGGCGCGCGCCAGGTGGTAGGCGATGCGCCAGGCGCGCATGCGCAGGCTGCCGGCGTCGTTGATCGCCGCGGCCGCGCCTTCGAGTTGCCAGGAAATGAACAGGGTGAGCGCGATGGCCGACAGGGCCACCATGAAAAAGCCGAGCAGGATGCCGAGGATCTTGCCCGACAGACGCTGTCCGAACCACGCGGACGGCGGCGGCACCGGCTTCATGGCCGGCTCCGCGCACGAGGCGGGAGCCGGCCGCCGGCCTGGCGGGGAAGGGGTTGCACGCGTGCGGGGCGGATCATCGGGGTGATGCGTCCTGCGGGGAGATTCGATCTTGCGGATTGTGGAAAAGCGCCGGCCGGCACGCCTTGACCGCTGTCAATCGCATCCGGCCGGTCCGGTTCAGACCGACGCCCGCACCCGGCGCTTGCTGCGCACGATCTGGTAGGCGCGGCCCATGTAGGTGAAGGGCGCGGTCCACACGTGCACCAGGCGGGAGAACGGGAACAGCAGGAACACCGTCATGCCGAGGAACATGTGCAGGCGGAACACCGGCTCCACCTTGGCCAGCAGCTCGGGCTGCGGGTCCAGGGTGATGATGCTGTTCACCCAGCCGGCCAGCGCCAGCATGACGTCCGGATTGCCGTGGCTGGCGTGGCCGATGGACACCGGCAGGGTGGACAGGCCGAGCAGCAGGGTGATCAGGATCAGCGTCAGGATGGCGTTGTCCATGTAGCGGCTGGCCGCACGGATGCGCGGGTTGAACACCCGGCGCAGCCACAGGATCACCGCGCCGATCAGGCACATGGTGCCGAACACGCTGCCGGCGACGATGGCCAGCCACTGGTGGGCCATGTCGGAGACGCCGAGCGCGAGCCAGAAGGCGTGCGGCATCACCAGGCCGGCGAAATGGCCGAGGAAGATGGAGATGATGCCGACGTGGAAGAGGTTGCTCGCCAGCACCATGTGGCGCTTGGAGAGCAGCATCGACGAGTCGGTCTTCCAGGTGTATTGCTCGTTGTCGTAGCGGATCCAGCTGCCGACGAAGAACACCGTCAGCGCGATGTAGGGATAGACCCCGAAGATCAGTTTGAGCAGGTTCATGTGGCGCTCCTTCAGGCGGCGAGGCGGGCGAGGCTGCCCTGTTGTTCGACGATGCGCAGCAGCGGCGCGTAGCGGCTGGCGGACTTTTCCAGGTTGGCGGCGAGCACGCTGAGCACCTTGGCCACGTCGGCGAGGAACACGCGCGCCTCGTCCAGCCCCAGCGTGGACACGAACTCCAGCATCAGCGGCAGGAAGTCGGGCAGTTCGCGCTCGTCGGCCTTGAGGCCGTAGCTGCGGTAGAACTCGCCCAGGTCGATCAGCGCCGGGCCGCGGGTCTTCTCCTCGCCGAACAGGTGGTGGGTGAGGTGCAGGCTGTGCTCGGCGGTGAGGTCGAAGGTCTGCACGTACTCGGCCTGGCGCTCGGCCGGCTCGGCGGCGAGCAGCTCGGTGATGAAGGCCGCCAGCGTGGCGTGGTCCTCGGCGCCGAGGACACCGGCGGCGTCCTCGATGGCGACGAACTTGGCCGGGTCAGCGGCCTCCACGCGCAGCGCGGCCAGCATGTCGTCGGCCGGGTAGTCGAGCAGGGCGGCAAGCAGTCGGAAGATTCTCATCGTCGTTTCTCCTTATTCGCGCGGGGCGAGCGGGGCGGGTTCGCGCGATTCCACAGTCTCGCGGCGGCGCTCGGGGAACAGCGAGTTGGGCGACACGCCCGGCGAGGAGTCGTTGCCGAAGGTGAAGCCGTTCTGGCCCTGGAAGCCGTAGTAGTCGTCCAGGCGGATCTCCTCGTGCGAGGTCGGGATGACGAAGCGGTCCTCGTAGTTGGCGATCGCCAGGTAGCGGTACATCTGCTTGGCGGTGTGCTCGTCGATGCCGGCGGCCTGCAGGGGGCGGGTGTCCGGCTTGCCGTCGACGTTCACCGAGCGCATGTAGGAGCGCATGGCGATCAGGCGGTTGAGCGCCGAGGTGACGTACTCGGTCTTGCCGGCGGTGAAGAGATTCGCCAGGTACTGCACCGGCAGGCGCATCGCCTCGGCCTTGGGAATCACCCCGTCGGCCTCGGTGGGCAGATTCTTCTGGTCGATCTGCGACTGCACCGGGGAGAGCGGCGGCACGTACCAGATCATCGGCAGGGTGCGGAACTCGGGGTGCAGCGGGAAGGCGATCTTCCACTCCACGGCCATCTTGTAGATCGGCGACTTCTGCGCGGCGTCGATCCACGCCTGCGGCACGCCGTCGGCCAGCGCCTGGGCGATGACCGCCGGGTCGTAGGGGTCGACGAAGAGATCCAGGTGGGCCTTGTAGAGGTCCTGCGGATCATCGGTGCTGGCGGCGTCGAGCAGCTTGTCGGCGTCGTACAGGATGATGCCGTTGTAGCGGATGCGGCCGACGCAGGACTCCGAGCACACCGTGGGCAGGCCGGATTCCACGCGCGGGTAGCAGCCGATGCACTTCTCGGCCTTGCTTGACTCCCAGTTGAAGAACACCTTTTTGTACGGGCAGCCGGAGATGCACATGCGCCAGCCGCGGCAGCGGTCCTGGTCGGCGAGCACGATGCCGTCTTCCTCGCGCTTGTACATCGCGCCCGAGGGGCAGGAGGCCACACAGGCCGGGTTGATGCAGTGGTTGCAGATGCGCGGCAGGTAGAGATGGAAGGTGTTCTGGAACTCCTTGTACATCTCCTTTTCCATGCGCGAGAAGTTGGGGTCCTGGGCGCGTGCGGCGAATTCGCCGGCGAGGTCGTCCTCCCAGTTCGGGCCCCAGGTGATCTTGTCCATCTTCTCGCCGGTGATCTGCGACACCGGGCGCGCGGTGGGCGCCGCTTCCGACAGCGGGGCGTTCTGCAGCCGCGCGTAGTCGTAGGTGAAGGGCTCGTAGTAGTCGTCGATCTGCGGCATGTTGGGGTTGGCGAAGATCTGCACCATCTTCTTGATCTTGCCGCCGGCCTTGAGCTCCAGCTTGCCGTTGACCTTCTCCCAGCCGCCTTTCCACTTCTCCTGGTTTTCCCACTGCTTCGGGTAGCCGATGCCGGGCTTGGATTCCACGTTGTTGAACCAGGCGTACTCGATGCCCTTGCGGTTGGACCACACGTTCTTGCAGGTCACCGAGCAGGTGTGGCAGCCGATGCACTTGTCCAGGTTGAACACCATCGCGAATTGCGCGCGGATTTTCATTCGTAATCTCCGTTAGCTGATGCCTCCTCCCCCCTTCAAGGGGGGAGGCCGGGAGGGGGGATGGGTTTCGGTTCAGGCGGGCGCTTCGTGTCGTCGAAGCCGCCGCTGGAAACCCATCCCCACCCAAACCCTCCCCTTGAAGGGGAGGGCTTAACCGCCCTCGCTGTCTCTCGTCCTTACTTCGCCCCGACCCCGACCGGATTGCGCTGCTCCTCGCGCTCGGGCGTCAGCGGGCGCTCCAGCCAGTCGATGTCCTGGTCGGCCACCTTGTGCAGCACCACCACCTCGTCGCGCTGGCAGCCCACCGTGCCGTAGTAGTTGAAGCTGTAGGCGAGCTGGGCGTAGCCGCCGACCATGTTGGTCGGCTTGACGATGACCCGGGTGACCGAGTTGAGGATGCCGCCGCGCTTGCCGGTGGAGGGCGAGCCGGGCACGTTCACGTTCTTCTCCTGGGCGTGGTACATCAGCGCCATGCCGCGCGGCACGCGCTGGGAGACCACCGCGCGGGCCATGGTGGCGCCGTTGGCGTTGATCGCCTCGACCCAGTCGTTGTCGTTCAGGCCGATCGACTTGGCGTCGTCCTCGGACACCCACACGTAGGGGCCGCCACGGAACAGCGACAGCATGCGCAGGTTGTCCTGGTAGGACGAGTGGATGCCCCACTTGGAGTGCGGGGTGATCCACGACAGCGTCAGGTGCGGCTTGCGGCGCACGCTGTCGGGCACCTTGTCCTGCGCCTTCAGGTCGATCGGCGGCTTGTAGGCGCACAGGCCTTCGCCGAAGTCGAGGAACCACTCGTGATCCTGGTAGAACTGCGCGCGCCCGGTCAGCGTGCGGAACGGGATGTGCTCGTGGATGTTGGTGTAGCCGGCGGTGTAGGACACGGTCTCCGACTCGATCCCGGACCAGGTCGGCGCGGTGATGATCTTGCGCGGCTGGGCCTGGATGTCGCGGAAGGTGATCTTGTCCTCGTGGCGGCCGGCGTACAGGTGGTGGTGGTCGATGCCGGTCTTCTTGGAAAGCGCCGACCACGACTTGTGCGCCACCTCGCCGTTGGTCTCGGGGGCCATGCGCATCACCGCGTCGCACACCGAGATGTCCTCTTCCAGCGAGGGCATGCCGTAGGAGACGCCGGGCAGCTCGACGGTGCGGTTGCACTTCTTGAGCTCCTCGTACTCCTGCTCGGTGTTCCAGTCGATGCCCTTGACGTTGTTGCCGATCTTGGTCAGCAGCGGGCCCAGGGCGATGAACTTGCGGTAGGTGTTGGGGAAGTCGCGTTCGACCACCTTCAGCAGCGGCAGGGTCTTGCCCGGCACCGGCTCGCATTCGCCCTTCTTCCAGTCGCGCACTTCGCCGAACGGCTGGGCGAGCTCGAAGGGGGAGTCGTGCTGCATCGGCAGGGCCACCACGTCCTTCACCACGCCCAGGTGCTTCTCCGCCAGGTCGGAGAACTTCTTCGCGATCGAGCGGAAGATCTGCCAGTCGCTCTTCGATTCCCAGCCCGGCGTCACGGCTTCGGACAGCGGGTGGATGAAGGGGTGCATGTCGGTGGTGTTGAGGTCGTTCTTCTCGTACCAGGTAGCGGTCGGAAGGATGATGTCCGAGTAGGCGCCGGTGGAGTTGAGGCGGAAGTTGATGTCCACCATCAGGTCCAGCTTGCCGGCCGGGGCCTCGTCGCGCCACTTCACCTCATGGGTGCCCTTGCCGTCGCCGCCTTCCTGCAGAACGCCGTTCTGCGCGCCCAGCAGGTGCTTCAAGAAGTACTCGTGGCCCTTGGCCGAGGTGCCGATCAGGTTGGCGCGCCACACGAACAGGTTGCGCGGCCAGTTCTCCGGCGCGTCCGGGTCGGCGAAGGCGACGTCGAGCTTGCCGGACTTGAGCTGGTCGACCATGTACTGCGCCACGCCGGCCTCGTCCCTGGCGCCGGCCTTCTCGGCGTCGGCGACGATCTGCAGCGGGTTGGCGTTGAAGTGCGGCGCCGAGGGCAGCCAGCCCAGGCGGGTGGCGACCACGTTGTAGTCGGCCAGGCGGTAGCCCTTGTACTTGGCCTTGGCCGCCGGGTGCATCAGCTGGTCGGCGTCGATGGTCTCGTAGCGCCACTGGTCGGTGTGGAAGTACCAGTAGGAGGTCGAGTTCTGATGACGCGGCGGACGCTGCCAGTCGGTGGCGAAGGCGATCGGCGCCCAGCCGGCCTGCGGGCGCAGCTTCTCCTGGCCCACGTAGTGCGCCCAGCCGCCGCCGGTCTGGCCCACGCAGCCGCACATGTGCAGCAGGTTCATGATGGACCGGTACTGCATGTCGTTGTGGTACCAGTGGTTGATCGCCGCGCCCATGATGACCATGGACTTGCCGCGGGTCTTGGCGGCGTTGTCGGCGAACTCGCGCCCGGTGCGCTCGATGTCGGCAGCCTTCACGCCGGTGACCTTGGCGGCCCAGGCCGGGGTGTAGGCCACGCTGTCGTCGTCGTAGCCGCTGGCGACGTTGGGGCCGCCCAGGCCGCGGTCGATGCCGTACTGCGCGACCTGCAGGTCGAACACCGAGCTCACCAGCACTTCCTCGCCGGAGGCGAGCGTGATGCGGCGCGCCGGCACGTTGCGGTAGAGCAGGCCGGGTTCGCCCGGCTGGAAGTGCGGGAAGCCCACCGGCACCACTTCGTCGCGGCCGGTCAGGCAGGACAGCTCCGCCTCGATCTCGTCCTGGGTGGCGCCGTTCTTCGGCAGCAGGTTCCACTTGCCTTCCTCGCCCCAGCGGAAGCCGATCGAGCCGTTGGGGGCGACGAAGGCGCGCGCCTTGGCGTCATACACCACGGTCTTCCACTCGGGGTTGTTGGCCTCGCCCAGCGCGCCGTCGAAGTCCGAGGCGCGCAGGTTGCGCCCGGAGACGTAGCCGTCCTCGTGCGGGCGCAGGATGACCTGCATCGGCAGGTCGGTGTACTTGCGCGCGTATTCCTGGAAGTAGGGCTCCTCGCGGTCGATGAAGAACTCCTTCAGCGCGACGTGGCCCATCGCGAGGAAGGCCGCCGCGTCGGTGCCCTGGCGCACCGGCATCCACAGGTCGGCGAACTTGACGTATTCCGCGTAGTCCGGCGCCATGGAGACGACCTTGGTGCCCTTGTAGCGCACCTCGGTGGCGAAGTGGGCGTCCGGGGTGCGGGTCATCGGCAGGTTGGCGCCGGTGATGATCAGGTAGGTGGAGTTGTACCAGTCGGCCGCTTCCGGCACGTCGGTCTGCTCGCCCCAGGTCTGCGGGCTGGCCGCCGGCAGGTCGCAGTACCAGTCGTAGAAGGAGCCACAGGCGCCGCCGATCAGCGACAGGTAACGGCTGCCCGCGGCGTAGGAAATCATCGACATCGCCGGGATCGGCGAAAAACCGTAGATGCGGTCCGGGCCCCACTTCTTGATGGTGTAGATGTTGGCCGCGGCGATGATCTCCAGCACCTCGTCCCAGTTGGTGCGCAGGAAGCCGCCCAGGCCGCGCACCTTCACGTACTTGTCGCGCTTGGCGTCATCCGCCTGGATCGCTTCCCAGGCCTGCACCGGGTCCTTGCCGGCGCGCTTCTCGGCGCGGTAGAGCTCGAGCAGGCGGCCGCGGATCATCGGGTGCTTGATGCGGTGCGGCGAGTACAGGTACCAGGAGAACGAGGCGCCGCGCTGGCAGCCGCGCGGTTCATGGTTGGGCAGGTCCTCGCGGGTGCGCGGGTAGTCGGTCTGCTGCATCTCGAAGGACACCAGGCCGTTCTTGACGAAGATCTTCCAGGAGCAGCCGCCGGTGCAGTTCACGCCGTGGGTGGAGCGCACCACCTTGTCGTGGCGCCAGCGGTTGCGGTAGGCGTCCTCCCAGTTGCGGTCCTCGTTGGTGACGATGCCGTGGCCGTTCGCGAAGGTGTCCTGCACCTTGTCGAAGAACCGCAGGCGATCGAGAAAGTGACTCATGGTGTGCTCCTTGTTCCAGGGATGCGGGTATTGCCGTGTCGTGGTGCGGCGCCGTGTGTTCTGTTGTCGCGCGCCGCGTTCTCTGTTCGGGGTCGGGGGGCAGGGGTCAGGGGTTGCGGATGTAGGCCTTGCGGCGCAGGTAGAACCACCAGTTGATCAGCACGCAGGCGGCGTAGAACACCGCGAAGCCGTACATCGCGTTCTCCGGCGTGCCGGCCTTGATCTGGCCGCCGATCACCACCGGGGCGATGAAGGAGCCGTAGGCCGCCACCGCCGAGGTCCAGCCCAGCACCGGGCCGCGCTGGTCGCGGTCGAACACCACGCCGACGGTGCGGAAGGTGGAGCCGTTGCCGATGCCCGAGGCGGCGAACAGCACGACGAAGAGCAGCATGAAGAGCAGGAAGTACTGCTCGGGGGTAGCCGACTGGTAGGCCAGGTGCATGACGTAGCCGGTCGCCCCGGAAGCCACCACCAGCACGATGGAGATCCACTGGGTGACGATGGAGCCGCCCAGCTTGTCGGAGATCCAGCCGCCCACCGGGCGGATCAGCGCGCCGACGAAGGGGCCGATCCAGGCGAACATCAGCGCCGAGGGGGCGTTGGGGTTCTTGGCGTGCACCCAGGCGCCGGCATCCGCGTCGAACACGTGGGTGCTGCCGAAGATCACCGTGATCGACAGCGGCAGCGCCATCGAGAAGCCGATGAAGGAACCGAAGGTCACCACGTAGAGCGCGGTCATCGACCAGGTGTGCTTGTCGCGGAAGATCGCGAACTGCTTGCCGAGGTTGGCCTTCATCTCGCCGGTGGCGAGCGCCTTCATCGCGAACAGCGTGCCGAAGATGACCCCCGGCAGCACGATCCACATGCCGGCGCCCGACAGCAGGCCGGAGCCGCTGGGCGCGGGCAGGTAGAGCCAGAGGCCGATGCCGGCGACCACCAGCGCCATGCCGTAGAACAGCAGGATGCGGCCGAAGGCGGCGGCGGTGGAGCCGATGTTGGGCGATACGGTCTTCAGGTTGTTCATGCCGAACCAGCCCACCACCGCCAGCGGCACCAGCAGCACCAGCCAGACGAAGCCGGCGTTCTGCACCCAGGTCGGCGTGCCGGCGGCGATCGAGCCGATCAGCGTGGCCGAATCCTTGACCAGGGCGATCGGCTCGCCGGCGGCGGCGCCGAACACGCCCACCGTCATCACCGCCGGGATCAACAGCTGCGAAGTGGTGACGCCGAAGTTGCCCAGGCCGGCGTTCAGGCCCAGCGCGGTGCCCTGCAGGCGCTTCGGATAGAAGGTGGAGATGTTGGCCATCGAGCAGGCGAAGTTGCCGCCGCCGATGCCCGAGAGCAGGGCCATCAGCTGGAACACCCACAGCGGGGTGGTGGTGTCGCGCAGCGCCAGGCCGGTGCCGAGCGCCGGGATCATCAGCAGCGCGGTGGTCAGCCACACCGTGTTGCGTCCGCCGCAGATGCGGATGAAGAAGGACGCCGGGATGCGCAGCGTGGCGCCGGACAGGCCGGCGATCGCGGCGATGGTGAACAGCTGGTCGGGCTTGAAGGGGAAGCCGGCGTTGGCCATCTGCACGGTGATGATTCCCCACATCAGCCACACCGCGAAGCCGCACAGCAGGCTAGGGATGGAGATCCACAGGTTGCGGCTGGCGATGCGGCTGCCGCCGTCGCGCCAGAACTGCTCGTCCTCCGGGTTCCAGTGCTCGATGTCGACGCCGCTGGCGGCGCGCGGGGCGTGCAGCGGCTGGACCTTGACAGTGTTCATGGGCAGATCTCCAGGCAAATGGGGGCGTGCGGGTCAGCGCGAGAGGACGGTGACCGGGGCCGCGCTGCGCGCCTCGTCGGCGCCGTGCAGCACGTCGGTGCGCCGCACTTCGGTCCAGTACATCCAGATCAGCGACACCCAGGTGACGCCGTAGAGCAGCATGAAGGCGCTGGAACGCACGCCGGTGAGGTCGAGCAGGGCGCCGAACATGATCGGCAGCAGGAAGCCGCCCAGCCCGCCGATCAGGCCGACGATGCCGGACACCGCGCCGATCTCGTGGGGGAATTCGTCCGAGATGTACTTGAACACCGAGGCCTTGCCGAAGGCCCAGGCCACGCCGACGACGAACATCAGCGCGGTGAAGACCCACACGTTGTGGTGGATCTCGAAAGTGCGCGGGCCATCCACCGTTAGCACGGTGAATTCGGTGTGCGGGTAGGAGAGCAGGAACAGGCAGATCCACGACACCCACATCACCCACCAGGTGACCTTGTGCGCGCCGTAGCGGTCGGAGAGCCAGCCGCCCACCGCGCGCAGCACGCCGCCGGGCAGCGAGAAACAGGCGGCCAGCAGGGCGGCCACTTCCAGGCCGAGGCCGAACTCGGACACGTAGTACTTGGTCATCCACAGCGCCAGCGCCACGTAGCCGCCGAACACGATGGAGTAGTACTGGCAGTACTTCCACACCCGCGGGTTGCGCAGCACGCGCAGCTGGTCGGAGAAGCTCACCTGCGAGCCCACACGGTGCCCTGGGTCGTCATAGGTGAAGAACCAGAAGGCCAGGGCGACGATGAGCATCGCCGCGGCGAAGGCCTGCGGCACGAACTGCCAGCCGAAGGCCACCACCAGCGCCGGGGCGACGAACTTGGTGAGCGCCGCGCCGGAGTTGCCGGCGCCGAACACGCCCATCGCGAAGCCCTGGTTGCGGCGCTCGAACCAGCGCGCGCAGTAGGCAATGCCTACCGAGAAGGAGCCGCCGGCCACGCCCACGAACAGGCCGGCGAGCAGGAACTGCCAGTACTGGGTGGCCTGCGAGATCAGCCAGATCGGCAGCACGGTGGCGAGCATCAGAAGGAAGAACACCACGCGCCCGCCGAACTTGTCGGTCATCATTCCCAGCGGCAGGCGCACCAGCGAGCCGGTGAGCACCGGGGTGGCGGCGAGCAGGCCGAACTGGGTCTCGTTGAGCGCCAGCAGTTCCTTGATCGGGATGCCGATCACCGCGAACAGCATCCACGCGGCGAAGCACATGGTGAATGCCGTGGTGCTCATGATCAGTACCGAGAGTTGCTGCCAGCGCCGTGTTGCCATCTCCCACCTCGTTCCGTGAAAGCCCTGTGGCTCCATACGGGGAGGAAGTCTGGCGATTCGCGCGGGCGGCGACCATTCGCCGGAAGCAGGGGGTGGGGGACTAGTTCTTCCGGGTAAAGCGCAGGGCCGGGGGCGTCCGTGGATGCACGGTGGGCCGCAGCGTCAACGAAAAAAACGGCTGCCGCGGCACGATATCGCGGCAGCCGTCGGGAAAGACCAGCGCACTCAGTGTGCGTGGTCGGGGAAGGGTGCCGGGGTGGTCAGCTGCACCAGCTGTTCGCGGGCGCAGATGCGGATGCGGCGGCCCGAGACGCGCAGCACGCCGGAATCCATCATCCGGCGCAGCACGCGCGACAGGCTTTCCTTGCTCAGGTTGAGCAGCGAGGCAATGGTGGCCTTGGGTGCCGGCAGGGTCAGCCAGGGTGCAGACGGCTCGGCGCGCTCGGCCAGTTCCAGCAGGTAGGCCGCCACGCGCACGTCGGCGGTGGTCGGCGAGGCCACGCCTATGCTGTCGATCAGGCGCTGGATGCGCGCGGTCACGGTGCGCAGCATGCGCTGGCACAGCGCATGGTCGGTGGCCACGGCGGTGAGCACGCAGGCCTTGTCCACGTGCAGCAGCGTGGTCGGGGCGACCGTTTCGGTCCACGTGCGGTAGCGCTCGCCGGTGAATACGCCGATCTCGCCGAACATGCGGCCGTGCTCGAAGAGTTCCACCACCCGGCTGCGCGCATCCGCACCCAGCGCCACCAGCTTGACGCCACCGGCGACCACGAAGAACAGGCCGGTGGGCGCCGAGCCGCGGTCGAACACCGGCGTGCCCGGTTCGTACTCGATCAGGCGTGCACCGGCCGCCAGCCCGGCCAGCGAGTCCGCGTCGATGTCCTGCAGCACCGGCATCGTGGCGAGCAGTTGCGCAAGATCAGGCGCCGCCTCGGCTTCCGGCGCGCCGAGGCCGCAGGCGGAACATCGGACATGCGGGAAAGCATCGATGGCGAGGCCGGGAATGGACATGCTTGAATCTCCTGCCTGGACGGAAAAGGCCATTGGGGCAGATGCATGCTAGGACGGGGCTGCGCGGCCGGCCATCCGCCGGATGGGCTAGAAGCTCATCCAAAAGGACTAGTCCTCCGTGCTTGCGGCGCTTGCCGGGCGGTGCCGAAAAAGTCCGCCAAAAAGCGAATCGCCGCGGGTATTCTTTGCGTACCGGTGCTGGCGGGCGCTGTCACGGCGGCAGCCGGAACCGGAAGAACCGGTGTTTTGCGTCCGTGTTCATCGAGAGTTTTTTCAGGGGCCGATGCTGCGTAAGCTGACCACCTTCTTCCGGCCTGCTGCCATGGCCGCGACCGCCGCCATGGCGTGCGCCCTGCTGCTGGCGGGCTGCGATGCCGAGCATGCCGCGCGTACCGTGCGCGTCGGCATCTACGACAATCCGCCCAAAGTGTATGTCGACGACGACGGGCGGCCTGCCGGGCTGTTCGTCGACCTGCTGGAGCGGATCGCCGCCGAGGAAGGCTGGCGCATCGAGCCGGTGCGCTGCGGCTGGGCGGCCTGCCTGGCGCAGCTCGAGCGCGGCGAGCTGGACCTGATGCCGGACGTGGCCTACTCGGAGGAGCGTGCCGAGCGCTTCGATTTCCATGCCCGCTCGGTCACCCACGACTGGTCGCAGGTTGCCGTGCGGCCCGGTTCGCCGATCGCCCTGATGTCCGATCTCGCGGGCAAGCGGGTGGCGCTGCTGCGCGGTGGCCTGCATCAGCCGACGCTCGACGAGCAGATGGGGGACGCTGGCTTCGCCTACGAGGCGGTCGAAGTCGACTCCCTGCCCGAGGCCTATGCCGCGGTGGCCGAAGGGCGGGTGGACGCGGCGGTGGCCAACCACTACTTCGCGGCGTGGAACAACGCCCGCTACGGCCTGGCGGAGACGCCTATCGCCTTCCGCACCGTGAGCCTGTACTTTGCCGCGCCGCGCGGCAGCGGCGCCGACCTGCTGGCGACCATGGACCGCTACCTGGATGCCTGGCGGCAGGACCCCGACTCGCCGTACTACGAATCCCTGCGCCGCGCGCTGGCGCCGGCCGAAGGCGATGCGCCCGCGCACCTGCGCGCCGGACTGGTCGCCGTCGCCCTGCTGGCCGTGCTGCTCGGCGGCGCAGCGCTGGCGCTGCGCTGGCAGGTGGCGCTGCGCACCCGCGAGCTCGAAACCGCCAGCCAGCGGCTCAACCGCGTGCTCGAATCCGGCCCCTGCGTGCTCTACGCGCTGCGCCGCAGCGACGACGAGATCAGCACCGAATGGGTCAGCGCCAACATCGCCCGCCTGTACGGCTACTCGGTGGCCGAGGCAATGCGCCCCGACTGGTGGGCGGAGCATGTGCATCCCGACGACCTGGAACGTGCGCAGGCCGCCTTCGACATGCTCGACGACCAGGCTCACGTCATCCACGACTACCGCATCATCGACGCGGCCGGCAATGTGCGCCATGTGCGCGACGAACTGCGCCGTGCCAACGAAGGCGGGCAGGTACGATACTTCGGCATCTGGAGCGACGTCACCGAGATCCGCGAGCAGGAAGCGCAGATCGGCTTCGTCACCAGCCACGACCTGACCACCGGCCTGCCCAACCGCGCGCTGTTCGGCGACCGGCTGGCCCATGCCCTGCAGCGCGCACATCGCCACGCCGGGCGGCTCGCCCTGCTGTTCATCGACCTGGACCGCTTCAAGCATGTCAACGACAGCCTCGGGCATGCTGCGGGCGATCAACTGCTGTGCGAAGCGGCCATCCGCATCGGCCGGCTGGTCGCCGAAGAACACACTTTCGCGCGCGTGGGCGGCGACGAGTTCGCCGTGCTGCTGGAGGATGCCCGCCCGCAAGAGGTCTCGCTGCTCGCCGAGCGCATCGTCGGCGCCTTCTCGCAGCCGATCGCGCTCGGTGGCCATTCGATCGTGATCACCGCCAGTGTGGGCCTGGCCCTGCACCCGGACGACGGCAACGATCCCGACACCCTCATCAAGCACGCCGAACTGGCCATGTACGAGGCCAAGAACTCCGGGCGCAACACCTGGCGCTTCTTCGCCCCGCAACTGGGCGAGGCCGCCTCGCGCCGCCTGCTGCTGGAAGGCGCGCTGCGCCAGGCTGCCGGCAAAGGCGAACTGCTGCTGCACTACCAGCCGCAGTACGAGCTTGCCGACGGACGGCTGGTGGGGCTGGAGGCGCTGGTGCGCTGGCAGCACCCGGAGCAGGGCCTGGTGCCGCCGGCCATGTTCATCGGCATTGCCGAGGAGATCGGCATCATCGAGCAGATCGACGCCTGGGTGCTCGACGAGGCCTGCCGCCAGCTCGCCGCATGGGACCGCAGCGGCCTGCGGGTGCCGCGGGTGTCGGTGAACCTCTCTGCGCTGGAACTGGAAAGCGCCGGACTGGTGGATCGGGTGGGCGCTGTGGTGGCGAACCACGGCCTGGGCGCCGACCGCCTCGAGCTCGAAGTCACCGAGTCGGTGATCATGCGCGATCCGGCCACCGCCGAGCATGCGCTGGCCGGCCTCAAGGCCCTCGGGGTGCAGCTGGCTGTCGACGACTTCGGCACCGGCTACTCCAGCCTGGCCTACCTCAAGCGCCTGCCGATCGACCGCCTCAAGATCGACCGCTCCTTCGTGCAGGACATCGGCAGTTCGGCCAGCGACGAATCCATCGTCCGCGCCATCATCGCCCTGGCAGACAGCCTGGGCCTGGAGACGGTGGCCGAAGGCGTGGAGACGGCCGAGCACGCCGCCTTCCTGCGTGCCGAAGGCTGCCGCATGGGCCAGGGCTACCTCTTCGCCCGCCCGCTGCCGGTGGACGAACTGGCGGCCTTGCTGGGTGGCGGCGCCGAACTTGCCGACGGCGCCCAAACCGTCGGCTAGGCAGGGTGCCGTCGCCCCGAACTCCAACGCCTACCACATCATCTCCCGTTGGAGCGGCCTTGGCCGCGATGCGGCGGTTCTTCAGCCCTTGGCGTAAGGAAGATGCGTGGATGCCCTCGGGTCGTGGTGCTGCGCCGTTTCCTACTCTGCCGCCTTCAGCGAGTTCAGCTCCTGCCCGCGCTGCAGTTCCAGGCGGCGGTGCACCACGTCTTCCGGCGCGCCGGTCAGGCTGAGCACGCGACCGGCCAGTTGCAGGCTGGCTTCCAGGGTCTCGGGCACCACCTCGGTGGCGCCCAGGGCCAGCAGCCGCGCGGCGTGCCTGGCGTCGCGCGCACGGGCCAGCACCGGCAGCTGGGGCCATTCGGCGCGCACCACTTCCACCACGTGCTCGACCGCGTTCGGGTTGTCCATGGTCAGCACCAGCATGCTGGCATTCTCGGCGTTGGCGCGGCGCAGCAGTTCCAGCCGTGAAGCGTTGCCGAAGAACACCGGCAGGCCGTCGGCGCGCGCGTCGGCCACGTGCTTGGCGCTGGTGTCCAGCGCCACATAGGGAATGTTGTCCGCGTCCAGCGTGCGCGCCAGCAGGCGGCCGATGCGCCCGAAGCCGGCGATCAGCACGTGGCCCTGGATGGGGCCGAGGCTTTCCAGGTTGCCTTCTTCGGTCTGCTGCGTGCTGGCGCTGGTGAGCCGCGAGGACAGACGGCTCGCGGTGCTGGCCACCAGCGGAGTGACCACCATGGTCATGCCGGTGACGATGAGCATGAACTGGGCGACGTCGGTGGGAATCAGTCCCAGGCTCATCGCCAGGCCGACCACCACGAAGGCGAACTCGCCGCCCTGGCCGAGCAGCAGGCCGGCTTCCAGCGAGGTGTGGCGCGGCAGGCCGAAGGCGATGCACAGCCCGGCGGTGATCACCGACTTGATGACGAAGAGGCCGATCACCGAGGCCACGATCCAGCCGAAGGCGTCGGCCACCACGCGGTAGTCGATGCCCATGCCCACCGACATGAAGAACAGCCCGAGCAGCAGGCCCTTGAAGGGCTCGATGTCCACCTCGATCTGGTGGCGGAACTCGGTCTCGGCCAGCAGCAGGCCGGCGAGGAAGGCGCCCAGCGCCATCGACAGCCCGGTGGCGCCGGTGATCGACGAGGCCACCACGATGGTGAGCAGGGTGGCGGCCATGAACATCTCGGCATTGCCCGAGCGGGTGACCATGGACAGCATCGGCCGCAGGATCAGCCGGCCCCCCAGGTAGATGGCCACGATCACCGCCGCAGCCTTGCCCAGGGCCATGGCCAGCGACATGCCGAGGTCGCCGCCGGTCTTGGCACCCAGCACGCCGACGATGAACAGGATGGGCACCACCGCCAAGTCCTGCATCAGCAGGATGGAGAAGCTGGAGCGCCCCAGCGGCGAGGCGAGCTCGCGCCGCTCCACCAGCAACTGCATGACGATGGCGGTGGACGACAGCGCCAGGCAGGCGCCCAGCACCACCGAGGCGCCCGGCGTGTTGCCGAACTCGCGCGCCACCAGGCCGATCACCGTGGCGGTGATGAGGATCTGCAGGCTGCCCAGGCCGAACACCAGCTTGCGCATCGCCCACAGGCGGTCGAGCGAGAGCTCCAGGCCGATCATGAACAGCAGGAAGATCACCCCGAGTTCGGCCAGCGCCTGCACGCCCTTGAGGTCGGTGATGACCGCGTATTCGAGCCAGGGAAAGTCGGTGGCGAACAGGCCCAGGCCGTAAGGGCCGACGATGCCGCCGATGATCAGGTAGCCCAGCACCGGGCTGATGCGCAGGTGGTGGAGCAGGGGCACCGCGATGCCCGCGGTCATCAGGAAGACGACGATCTCGCGCAGATGGGGGATGGCGTGGGCTTCCATGCTCAGGCGATCCGGTGTGCGTTGGCGGGGTGGGGGCGTGCGGCCTTGGGTTCGGACATGATGTAGTGGTGTGGTCGTGGTGCCGGCCGCTGGCCAATCCGGGCGGTCATGCGCATCCGGGGTGTGCGGCCTTGTTTTGGTGCATTGTAGCCGAGGGGGGCTGCACGCCGGTGGGGCGTGGCAGGGTGGGTGCGGTGTTGGCGGCGATGCAATGCTTGTTTCCTTGCAGGCCGCAATCGCGGGCAAGCCCGCTCCTACACAACCGACGGTCGCTTTGGTAGCGGTAGGAGCGGGCTTGCCCGCGATGCGGCGCTCGTTTCCCGGGGGCGCTGATCGCGACAGGGGTCACTTCTGCCCCTTGGCACGGCGATTGCAAAGCAGCTCGCACCCTCCCGCCCCGGAACCCGCATGTCCCCCTCGCCGTCCCCTTACTCCCCGGCGCCCGCCGCGCCGCCGCAGCGCGTGATGAAGGTGCGCCGCGACTACAACGCCTGGGTGGCGCGCGAGACGCTGGAGGACTACGCGTTGCGCTTCACCCCGCGCAGCTTCCGGCGCTGGAGCGAGCTGCGCGTGGCCAACACCGCCTTCGGCGCGGCCGCCTTCCTGGTGCTGGAGGCGGTGGGCGCCACGCTGTTGGTCAATTACGGCTTCATCAACACGTTCTGGGCCATCGTGCTGATGAGCGGGATCATCTTCGCCACCGGCCTGCCGATCAGCGTCTATGCCGCGCGCCACGGCGTGGACATGGACCTGCTCACCCGCGGCGCGGGCTTCGGCTACATCGGCTCGACCATCACCTCGCTGATCTACGCCAGCTTCACCTTCATCCTGTTCGCGCTGGAGGCGGCGATCATGGCCTACGCGCTGGAGCTGGCCTTCGGCCTCGCGCCGGTATGGGGCTACATGGTGAGCGCGTTGGTGGTGATTCCGCTGGTCACCCACGGCATCACCCACATCAGCCGGCTGCAGACCCTGTCCCAGCCGCTGTGGCTGATCATGCTGGTGCTGCCCTACGTCTTCCTGCTGATGCAGGAGCCCGAGGTGCTGGACGGGCTATTCACCTATCCGGGGCAGGACGGGCAGGGCGGCGTGCTCGATATGCACCTCGTTGGTGCGGCGGTGACCGTGGGCATCGCGCTGATCACCCAGATTGGTGAGCAGGTGGACTACCTGCGCTTCATGCCGGAGCGCACCCGGGCGAATCGCGCGCGCTGGTGGTTCGCGGTGCTGCTCGGCGGGCCCGGCTGGGTGGTGATGGGGGCGGTGAAGATGCTGGGCGGCGCGCTGCTCGCCTACCTTGCATTGACCGCGATGGTGCCGGCCGACAAGGCGGTCGACCCCAACCAGATGTATCTGATCGGCTTCGGCTACGTGTTCGACGACCCGCGCGTGGTGCTGGCGGTGACCGCGGTCTTCGTGGTGGTCTCGCAGTTGAAGATCAACGTCACCAACGCCTACGCCGGCTCGCTGGCATGGTCCAACTTCTTCGCCCGCGTCACCCACAGCCACCCGGGCCGCGTGGTGTGGATGGTGTTCAACACCCTGATCGCGCTGATGCTGATGGAGCTCGACGTGTTCCAGGCGCTCGGCCAGGTGCTCGGGCTGTATTCCAACGTCGCGGTGGCGTGGTTCGCCGCGGTGGCCGCGGACCTGGTGATCAACAAGCCGCTGGGGCTGTCGCCCAAGGGCATCGAGTTCAAGCGCGCGCATCTCTACGACATCAACCCTGTGGGCGTGGGGGCGATGCTGCTGGCCTCCACCTTGTCGGTGGCGGCCTTCCTCGGCGCCTTCGGCCCGGCGGTGCAGCCCTTCGCCACCCTGATCAGCCTGGGCGTGGCCTTCGTCGCGGCGCCCTTGATCGCCTGGGCCACCGGCGGGCGCTACTACCTGGCGCGCGCCGACCACGCGCCGGCGGGCGGCGCCGCGCGGCGCTGCGTGGTGTGCGAGCGCGAGTACGAATCCGACGACATGGCCCACTGCCCCGCCTACCAGGGCCACATCTGCTCGCTGTGCTGCTCGCTGGACGCGCGCTGCCACGACCTGTGCAAGCCGCAGGCGACCATGGCCGCGCAGTGGGCGGCGCTGGTCGAGCGCCGGCTGCCGGCGGCGCTGCAGCCCTGGCTGCATTCCGGCCTCGGACACTTCCTGCTGCTGATGCTGCTCATCGTGCCGGCGCTCGCGCTGCTGCTCGGCCTGCTCTACCTGCACGAGGCCGAGGCCCTGGGGCGCGAGCACGCCGCGCTGGTGCCGGCCCTGCAGGCGAGCTTCGTCAAGGCCTACGCCGCGCTGCTGCTGGTGGCCGGGGTGGTGGCCTGGTGGCTGGTGCTGGCGCACAAGAGCCGCCAGGTGGCGCAGGAGGAATCCAACCGCCAGACCCACCTGCTGACCCGCGAGATCGAACTGCACCGGCGCACCGACGAGCAGCTGCAGCGCGCGCGCGAACAGGCCGATCACGCCAACCAGGCCAAGACGCGCTACATCACCACCATCAGCCACGAGATGCGCACGCCCTTGAACAGCATCCTCGGCTACGCGCAGATGCTCGGCGACGACCCCGCGGTGCCGGACAACCGCCGCCAGGCGCTGCGGGTGATCCGCCGCAGCGGCGAGCACCTGCTGTCGCTGATCGAGGGCACGCTGGACATCGCCCGCATCGAGGGCGGCAAGCTCAAGCTGGAGAGCGCGGCGCTCGACTTCCCGGAGTTCGTCGACGATCTGGTACACCTGTTCGAACTGCAGGCGCGCGACAAGGGGATCGCGTTCCGCTACCAGCAGGAGGGCGACTTGCCCGCGGTGGTGCGTGCGGACGAGAAGCGCCTGCGCCAGATCCTGATCAACATCGTCGGCAACGCGGTGAAGTTCACCATGCGCGGCGAGGTGGTGCTGCACCTGCGCCACGCGCGCGAGATGGCGGTGTTCGAGGTGCGCGACAGCGGGCCGGGGATCGCCGCCGAGGATCTCGCGCGCATCTTCGAGCCCTTCGCGCGCGGCGTCTCCGGCAACGCGGAAGCCAGCGGCACCGGCCTGGGGCTGACCATCGCGCGCATGCTCACCGACCTGATGGGCGGCGAGATGCAGGTGGAAAGCACTCCCGGGCAGGGCACCACCTTCCGCATCCGCCTGTTCCTGCCGCGCGTGGCCGAGGCGCCCGCGCGCAGCCGGCCCCGACCGGCGCCGCGCCGCGTGTCCGGTCCGCCGCCGGCACCGGCGCTGGTCTATCCGCAAGCCGCCGCGCTGCATGCCCTGGACGAGCTGATCGGCCTGGGCTACCTGCGCGGCATTCTCGAAAAGCTCGACGAAATCGAGGCGGGCGAGCCCGCCTGCGCCGAGTTCGTCCGCCGCCTGCGCCTGCAGGCGCGCGAGTTCCAGTTCGACGCCATGCGTTCACTTGTCCTGGCAGGCCATGAATCCCGTCCGTAACCGAATCGATAGCGACATCGTCCTGATCGTGGACGACGTGCCGGAAAACCTCTCGCTGCTGCACGACGCGCTGGATGAAGCCGGCTACACCGTGCTGGTCGCCACCAACGGCGAGGCTGCGCTCGCCCGTGCGCGCCAGAGCCTGCCCGATATCGTGCTGCTCGACGCGGTGATGCCGGGCATGGACGGCTTCGAGGTGGCGCGCCGGCTGAAGGCCGATTTCGTCACCCAGCACATCCCCATCGTGTTCATGACCGGGCTCACCGAGACCGAGCACCTGGTCGCCGCCTTTGCCGCCGGCGGGTCGGACTACGTCACCAAGCCGATCCGCCCGGCCGAGGTGCTGGCGCGCATCGCCGCCCACCTGCAGAGCGCCCGCCAGATGCGCCAGGCGAGGAGCGCGCTGGACGCCTTCGGCCAGGGCACGGTGGCCATCCACTGCGCCAGCGCGCGCATCACCTGGCAGACCGCGCTGGCCCGCACGCTGCTGGCCGAGTGGTTCCCGGAAGCCGGCGGGGCGACGCCGCCGCGCCTGCTGGCCTGGGCCGAGCACGCCGAGCGCGCCCGGCGCAGCGGCGAGGAGCCGCCGCAACTGGTGCACGCCGACGGCCCGCGCCGGCTGCTCGCCACCTTCCACGACCGCAGCGCGGAGGAGGGCGAGGACGAATGGCTGATCGTGCTGCGCGAGGAGAACGACGCCTCGGCCATCGAGGCCCTGGTGGCCGCTTTCCGGCTGACCGCGCGCGAGGCCGAGGTGCTCTACTGGGTGATCCGCGGCAAGACCAACCGCGACATCGGCGACATCCTCGGCACCAGCCCGCGCACGGTGCACAAGCACCTGGAGCACGTGTTCGACAAGCTCGGCGTGGAGACGCGCACCGCCGCCGCGTCGATGGCGATGGGCAAGATCCGCGGTGCCGGCGGCGAGGGCTGAAGCATGCACCCGCACGGCGCGCCGCAGGACCTCTTTGCCCGCCCGCTGCTGCGCCGCCATGCGCGCGGCGAGTTCATCTGCACGCCCGGGCGGCGCGGCGATACGGTGTTCCTGCTGCAGGAAGGGCGCGCCCGGGTGTTCCTCGCCGGCGAAGGCAAGGAACTGACGCTGGCCTTCCTGGAGCCGGGCGAGATCTTCTCCACCCACAGCCGCGCCTGGGTGGAGGCGGTCACCGACTGCCGGGTGCAAGTGGCCGATACCGCGGGCTTCCAGGCCCGCCTGCTGGCCGAACCGCAACTCACCCCGGTGGTGATCCGGGTGCTGGCGCGCCTGCTCGCCGGCTCCATCGACATCATCGAGAACCTCGCCTTTCGCGACGTGCCGGCGCGGCTGGCGAACTTCCTGCTCGGGCTGGCGCGCGAGGCCGACCCGGCGCTGCCGCCGGGGCTGCGCGTGCCGCTGGCGCTGCGCACCGAGGACATCGCCCGCCTGCTCGGCACCACCCGCCAGACGGTGTCCTCGCTGATCGGCGAGCTGGTGCGCGAGGGCGTGCTGGCGCGCGACGGCCGGCGCGCGCTGCTGCTGCGCGACCCCGCGGCCCTGCAGCGTCGCGCCGGGGCGGGCGGACTGTCGGCTGGCTGACAGACGGGGGGTGGCCGTGCGGGGACAATCGCCCCGTCTCCACCCACTTCTGCGCCCGCCATGTCCGACACCGAAAACAAGGCCTACGCCACCGCGCTGGCCGCCAACCCCTTCGCCCAGGCGCTCGAGGCGCCCGACCGCTATGTGAGCTTCTGCGGCATCGATTGCGACGGCAACGCCCGTCTGCTGATGCAGCACCTGCGCCGCCACATCGACGACCCGGCCAAGAACAACGCCTTCTGGGACAAGTTCCGCGACAAGCTCGAAGGGCGCAGCAGCGAGCGTTGCGACGAGCTCTTTCTGGTGCACAGCTACGTCAACATGATCCGCGAGCTGTTCGAGACCTACGGCGACGACGAGGCGCTGGCGCTGCTGGAGAAGATCGAGGAAGAGTGCTGCTGACACGGCCGCGCCGGATGCGCCATCATCCCGCAGTCACCCGTCCGGGTCGCGCCGGTCTGCAGGAGAACCCGTCATCGTCCTCGCCAAGTTTCTGTTCTATCTCGCTGCCGCCGCCTTGGCCGCGGCCGCCCTGCGCATGGCCGCCCACCAGGCGATCCGCCGCGCGCTGGCGGCGCCGCGGGTGCGCGAGCTCGCCGATCCGGCGGGGCAGGGGCTCCGCTTTGAGACCGTGCGCATCCCCACCGCCAATGCCCGCACCCTGCACGGCTGGTTGATTCCGCCGCCCCTCGCGGCGGCGCGCCCGGCGCCTGCGGTGGTGGTGCTGCACGGCTGGGGCGGCAATGCGCAGATGATGCTGCCGCTGGCCGCGCCGCTGCACCGCGCGGGCTTCGCGGCCCTGTTCATCGACGCGCGCTGCCACGGCCTGTCGGACGACGACGATTTCGCCTCCCTGCCACGCTTCGCGGAGGACGTCTCGCAGGCCTGCGACTGGCTTCGCGCGCACGCCGCCGATGTGGCCATCGACCCTGCGCGCATCGCGCTGCTGGGGCATTCGGTGGGCGCTGGCGCGGTGCTGCTTGCGGCGGCCCGGCGCCAGGACCTGGCGGCCGTGGTCAGCGTCTCCGCCTTCGCCCATCCGGCCGAGATGATGGCGCGCTGGCTCGCCGGCAAGCGCATCCCGCCGCTGGTGGGGCGCTATGTGCTGCGCCATGTGGAAGCCACCATCGGCCACCGCTTCGACGACATCGCCCCGTTGCGGAGCATCGCGCGGCTGTCCTGCCCCGTTCTGGTGGTCCACGGCGCGCAGGACGAGGCGGTGCCGGCAGACGATGCGCGCCGCCTGCATGCCGCCTCGGCTGGCCGGGCGGAACTGCTCGTGCTGCCCGGTGACCACGAGTCCTTTGCCGATCTGCAGGGCGAGTTGCAGGCTGTGATCGCCTTCCTCGCGGCGGCCAGCGCAGCCGGCGGGGCCGTCGGTCATGATTCCGTATAAATACGTAGGCAATCTTCATCGCATAGTTTCTGCACTCCTGTAGTATCTTGATGCTGCAGCGTGATTGCCGTGCAGGCGCGTAAACAGGGGTTCTGCGGGCATTCGAGAGCTGGCGCAGGACTTGCTAAAGACATACGCGCCAGGGCAGGCCGGTCGCCGTGACCGGCTGGCAGCAGGCAGGGAGGCGGGCCGCTCGGCCCGCATGCGTTGGATCGCCCGGACAGCGGAGGAATACGATGGGTGCCAGGGAAAGTCTCGTGCAATGGGATGACAGCTACAGCCTGGGGCTGGAGCAGATCGACGATCAGCACAAGGTGCTGTTCGACATCATGAACCAGCTCTGGTCCGCCATCGTGCGGCGCGCCGAGGGCGCCGAGATGCAGCGTATCCTCGACGAACTGGAGCGCTATACCGTTTCGCACTTCAGCGCCGAGGAAGCCTTCATGCTCAGCGCGGGCTTCGCCGGCGTGGACGAACATCGCCGGCAGCACGCCGGTTTTGTCGAGCGCATCCGCAGCGCGCGCAGCGACCTGCGCCAGGGCAAGGAGGTCAGCCTGGAGCTGCTGCACTTCCTGCGCGACTGGCTGGTGCAGCACATCCAGGCCGAAGACCGCGCCTACGCGGCCGACTACCGCAAGAGCCGCCAGGTCGGCGGCATGCTGGGGCGATTCTTCGCGCAGTTCAGGCGCGCCTAGCCGCGCCTCCGCACCGCGCCCGGCTGCAGCGCTGGCCGGATCAGCGGTCGTGCGCTAGTGTTACCGGCTGCGGGCGCGGGCGCCGCGCCATGGATGCCGGTAATGAGTGAACCGCAACGACCTCTTTCCCCGACTGGCCGGATCGTGTTCGGCCTGTTGTTCGTCGGTTTCGGGATCTTCCCGATGCTGGCCGCCTTCGATCTCGGTCCGCTGCGCCAGGCGGACATCAATGGTCCGCCGTGGCTTGCCTTCGCGGCGGGCGGGGTGTTCGTCGCGGCCGGACTGGCGGTGATTGCCGGGCCGCAGCGGCGCCTGCTCAACGCGCTGCTGGTCCTGCTGGTGCTTGCCGGCATGGCCGCCTTGGGCAACTGGATCGCCTTCGGTGCCGGAGAGCGGGTGTGCGCCGGCAGCTTCCCGCTGTTCGGCATGCACGAACTGTCCGGCCTTGGCTGCCGCATTCCCTTCGGCATGGGGGCGTTGATCGTCAATGCGGTGCTGGCGTTGTTTGCGGTGACATCGCTGCAGCGTGCGCTCGGCGGCCCGCCGCGCCTTGCCCGCCTGCGCCGTTTCACCGAATCGCTGTTGTTGCTGAGCCTTGCGCCGGTGCTGCTGCCCGTGCTGCTGATCCTGTTCGGTCGCGTCGGTTTCGGCGCCCTGCGTACCCGCCTGCGCACCGGCGCGTGGCCGCGCAACGAGGCCTTCATCGCCCGCCGGCAGGCGGCCGGGAGCAAGCGCGAAAGCGGGGATGCCGAGTGAGCAGCCTGCCTTCCCTGCGGGACTACACCGACGCCGACCTGAGCGAGGTCGTCGCGCTGTACACCGCCGCAATCCATGGCCTGACCGGCGACCACTACACCGCCGCCCAACGCATGGCATGGGCGCCCTTGCAGCCGGACCTGGCCGGGTGGCGGGAGCGCCTGCGCGGCCTGCGCGTGCTGCTCGCCGAAGAGCGCGGCGTCCTGGCGGGCTTCATCGCCTGGGACGCCGACGGTCACATCGACCTGCTGTTCACCGCGCCGGCCTGCGCACGCCGCGGTGTGGCCGGCATGCTTTACGCACGGGCGGAGGCGGCGCTGCGCGCCGCGGGCGTGGGCGAGTTGCGCACCGAGGCCAGCCTGGTGGCGCGCCCCTTCTTCGAAGGCCAGGGGTTCGATGTGGTGGAGGTGGAGGACGTGCTGCGTGGCGGGGTGTCCTTGCGACGTTTCGCCATGCGCAAGCGCCTGTCCGCAAGCTGACGCCGTTCGGTCGCCGGTGCGCACGCCGCCGGGCGTGCGGCTCAGCGCTTCAGGCTGGCTTCCAGGCCCTCGGCGGGAACGGGCGGCGAGAAGAGATAGCCCTGGAAATGGAGACAGCCCTGCACGATGAGTTCATCCCGCTGCTCTGCGGTTTCCACGCCTTCTGCGATCACCTGCAGGCCCAGGGCCCTTGTCAGGGAGACGATGGTCCGGGCGATCGTTGCGTCGTTCGGATCGGTGAGCAGATCGCGCACGAAGGAGCGGTCTATCTTCAACTCGTCCAGCGGCAGGCGCTTCAGGTAGGCCAGTGAAGAGTAGCCGGTGCCGAAATCGTCGAGCGAGAAACGGATTCCGTGCGCCTTGAGCGCGTGCATGCGCGGCAGGGTGTCGTCGATGTCGTAGATCAGGCTTTCGGTGAGTTCGAGCGTCAGCCTGTGCGGATTGGCGCCGTGGCGCGCCAGGGTGTCTACCACCAGCTCAACGAAGTCGGACTGGCGGAACTGCAGGGCGCTCACGTTCACCGACACGGTCCACCCGGCGGTGTCGGGCGATGCACTCCAGCGCCGCAGTTGATCGCAGGCACATTCGAGCACCCAGTTGCCGATCGGCAGGATCAGGCCGGTTTCCTCGGCGAGTGGGATGAAGGCGTCGGGGGCGATGGCGCCGCGGACCGGGTGTGTCCAGCGCAACAGGGCCTCGACTCCGATGGTCGTGCCGTCGACGTTGACCTGCGGTTGATAGTGCAGGGCCAGTTGGCCGGCTTCCAGTGCCGAACGCAGCTCGCTTTCCAGTTCCGCCCGCTCGTTGAGCCTGGCCTGCATCTTCGGATCGAAGAAGCGCATGCCGTTCCGCCCGGATGCCTTGGCCTGGTACATCGCCATGTCGGCTTGCTTGAGCAGGTCTTCCACCCTCGACTGGTGTCCGGCAAACACCGTCACGCCAATGCTGGGGGTGCTGACATGTGACCGGCTGTCGATGTGATAGGGCTGGCGCAGGGCTTCCAGGATCTTCTCGCCCACAGCCTTGGCGTGCGTCGCGGCGCTGGTGGGGGTGTCGCCCAGTTCGTTGAGCATGCAGACGAACTCGTCGCCGCCGAAACGGGCAACGGTGTCGCCCTCGCGCACGCAGAAGCCGAGTCGATGGGCAACCTGCTGGAGCAGCAGATCGCCGGCGTCATGGCCGAGGGTGTCGTTCAGGGTCTTGAAGTTGTCCAGGTCTATGAACAGAAGCGCACCGTACTGGCCGCTGCGCGCACTGGCCAGGAGTTGCTGCTGCAGGCGGTCGATCAGCAGGCGGCGGTTGGCGAGCCCGGTCAGCGCGTCGTAGAACGCAAGCTGGCGGATCTCGTCCTCCATCCGCTTGCGCTGAGTGATGTCGGTGGAGATGCCGCACAGCGCATAGATCTCGCCATCGTCATGGCGCAGCGGCAGCTTGACCGACAAGAAAGTGCGGGCCTCGCGGCCGTCGTGGGTCACGTTGTGTTCCTCGATCGCGACGCGCTCGCCCTGTTCGATCACCAGCCTGTCGTTCTCCAGCAGGTTTTGGGCGGTGTCCGCGTCGAAGAAGGCGTCGTCGCCGCGCCCGATGACGGCATCGAGTTCGCAGCCGAACAGTTCGCGCACCTGGCGGTTGGCGTAGCGATAGCGGTATTGGGGGTCCTTGATGTAGATGTAGGCTTCGACGCTATCCAGGATGGTGGCGAGTCTGTCCTCGCTCTCCCGCAATTTGCTGGCCTGCTGGCGCAGCGCCCCGCGCTGTGCGGAGTTCTCCTCGTGATAGGCGCGGAACAGGCGGCGGGACCATTGTGAAAAGAGCAGTGACCCGCTCATGGCGATGAGCAGGACGACGCCGATGACGAGACCGAAGTTCAGCAGGCGGCCCCCGTTTACGGCCTCCGCGCTGAGGCGCTCGCGGGTGAGCTCGTCGTGGAGTTCCTTCTCGGCGACCGTGGCGATCAGCGTCCAGTCCCAGGTCTCGGTCTTCTGTGCGAAAGCCAGTTTCGGTATCGAAGGACCTGCTTCCCGCCCTGGCCATTCGTAACGCATTACCCCGCTGCCATCCCTGGCCTGGTCTACGATCACACCCAGCAGCTGTGCAACCGACGGCGGGATCTCGTCCAACCGCTTGCCCTCCAGCTCGGGGGTGTCGGCCGACAGCAGCACGCGGCCGTCACGGTCGATCACCGAGAAACTCCCGCTGTCGCCAAATCGCAGGCTGCGCAGGCGAGCCAGCACGGCGCGCTGTTGCCGGGCCTCCCATTCGTGGATGTAGTCACCGGTGCCGATCAGCCAGTCGAAGGGCTGGAAATGCCGGACGTAGGCAAGCTTGTCCGCCATGCGCTCCGGGTCGTCCGGGCGGTACCAGCGGTAGCGGGAAAAGCTCTCCTCCCTTGGCTTGCGGGCCGCCTCGATGAGGCCGCGCATGATGAAGTGACCGGTATCGTCGCGGTTGTCGGGCAACAGTCGGCCTTCCAGCTGCGGCGCGGTGGGCAGCAGGATGAAGCGGCCCTCCATGTCGTCGATGAAGTAGTAGCCGCGTCCGTCGAAGAAGCGCGCCGGACGCAGCGCCTCCACGATGAGCCGCCTGACGGCCTCGGGCGTGTGAGCTTCGGAAGCGCTCCGGTAAATGCCCTCGGCGATCGCTACCGCCTGATCGACTTGCCCCACCAGTTGGACGCGCAGCAGCTCTTCAGTGCCTGCGCGCGTGAAGCGCACATAGTCCAGTGCAAGGGCCATCTCCGATTGCAGGCGCTCGACCAGTTGCCGCGAAATGGCCTCGTCCAGGCGCTCGATGGACTGTTTCTGGTCGACCAGGTTCTGCCAGGTGAAGAAGCTGCCGAGCAACACCGTGAGCACGGTGACGATGGTCAGGGTGCCGAGCAGGTGGATGCGGGGAACGGTACGGGCTTTGTCGGAAAGGCTCACTCGGCGGGCTCGCAGCGGATGCGTTTAGCACTAAAGGTATAGCGCAAGTCTAGCCCAGCGTAATCTTTCCGAAGTGACCGGCTTCACGTATCCAGATTGATTGGCGCTTGTGCGGCAATTATGCCGGCGCCGGCAACTGGCCGGCGCGTGCGTGCGCTCAGCCCAGGGAGCGCAGACCGCCGGGCGTGCGGATCAGCGCCTCCAGCCCGGGGGCGCTGCCGGGCGCCGCGGCCTGGACGACGATGCGTTCGTCCGCCATGCCGATGGCGGCCAGCAGGCGGGTCATCCGCGCCGGCTCCGGGTGATGGATGAGCAGGCGTTCCAGCGACAGTCCGCTTTCTTCCATGCGGTCCGCCGGATGGACGTCCGCCGGCCATTCGATCAGCGCGGGGCCGACGCCGTCCACCGGCACCCGCCCATCGGCCGGGATGGTGATCAGCCATTCCAGCGCGCCGCGGCTCATCGCATCCACCGTGCCCAGGGTTTCCGTGCTGTGCCGGGCGGCGCTGCGGATGTCGTCCGCCCGCGCCACCCAGGCTGCCAGCGCGGGGGCGGCGCCGGCCGGGCGCTCGTCCAGACCGAACCAGCGCGGCCGGCCGGGTGCGGGCAAGTGCGGCGCGATGGCGATCACTTCCAGATAGGTCCGCCCGCCCAGGTTCAGCAGCAGGTTGTGCGTGCCCATGCGGGGATGCTCGCCGCCGGGCTGCGGTGTCACCCCGAGACGTTCGGCCACCCAGTCGGCCCCGGCTGCCAGCGTGGGGGCGGCAATCGCGAGATGGTCGATGCGGCAGGCGCTCATGGCCGGCTCAGCGGTTCGGCTTGCGAAGGTCGGCGATCAGCGCCCCGGCAGCGAGGGCTTCCTGGTCGTGGCCTTCGTCGCGCCAGGGCTCGGCCAGCGCGGCAGCTTCCCATTCGCGCATCGCCGGCAGGCCCAGCAGTTGGTCGACGTAGGCGCGCGCGGGCGGCGACAGCGGCAGGTCGTAGGTCTGCACGCGGAAGGCGACCGGCGCGAAGAAGGCGTCCACCGCGGTGAAGCGCTCGCCGGTCAGGAAGGGGCCGCCAAAGCGCATCAAGCCTTCGCGCCACAACTCGTCCACGCGGTCGAGGTCATGGTGCAGGTCGGGGGCGACGGCGCGCATGCGGATGCGGAAGCCGCAATGCATCGGGCACTGCCCGCGCAAGGCGTTGAAGCCGCTGTGCATCTCGGCGGCCGCACAACGCGCCCAGGTGCGTGCGGCGGGGTCGGCCGGCCAGACGCCGGGGTGCTGTTCGGCCAGGTATTCGGCGATGGCCAGCGAGTCCCACACCAGCTGGCCGCCGTCATGCAGGCAGGGCACGCGCCCGTTGGGCGAGAAGGCGCGGAAGGCCGCCCAGTTGGAACCGGCCTCGAACGGGTGCAGGCTTTCGTCGAAATCGATGCCCAGCGCGCGCATCAGCACCCAGGGGCGCAGCGACCAGGACGAGTAGTTCTTGTTGCCAATGTGCAGGACGTAGCGGGACATGGCTGCCTCTCTTGGTGGTGGCGGTTGCCGGGATCATACGCCGCTCCGCCGGCAGGAGCGGGCTTGCAGGCGATTGCGGCCTTCGTTCTTTCACCGGCCGCATCGCGGCCAAGGCCGCTCCTACAGGCCGCGTGGCCGGTTCTTCGGCGGTAGGAGCGGGCTTGCCCGCGATCGGGGCCTTCGTTCTCCCACCGGTCGCATCGCGGCCAAGGCCGCTCCTACAGGTGGCGCGGCCGGTTTTCCGGCGGTAGGAGCGGGCTTGCCCGCGATCGGGGCCTTCGATCATCCACCGGTCGCATCGCGGCCAAGGCCGCTCCTACAGGTCGCGGGGCCGGTTTTCCGGCGGTAGGAGCGGGCTTGCCCGCGATTGCGGCGTCTGTTCATCCGCCGACGGCATCGCGGCCAAGGCCGCTTCTACGGAGTCTTCGCCGCGATGTCGGGGCTGGCGCGTTCGTTGCGCAGCAGGCGGGCCAGCGCCGCGGTGACCAGCACCGCAAAGGCCAGCCGTGCCCACAGGATGGCGGACAGGTCGGCGCCGATCAGCACGATCAGCAAGGTGTCCTCGATGAGGCTGTGGCACAGGCCGAGGAAACTCATGGTGAGGAAGATGTCGCGGCGCGAGAGCTGGCCGGAGCGCGCTTCGCGGATCAGCAGGCCGGCGCCGAAGCTGATGCCCAGCGTGGCGCCGATGATGGTGACGTTGGCCGCCTCGCGGCCGATGCCGATGACGCGCAGCAGCGGCGCGAGCAGCGCATGCATCAGGCGTTCGATGCCCAGCGCGCGCAGCAGGCGCAGCAGGGCCATCAGCGCGGCGATGATGAAGAACACCATGACCAGCATCTGTGCCTGTTCCAGTGCCCAGGCGGCCAGGGTGTCGGCCCGCGCGGCGGGCTGCCACAGCAGGCGGGCCGGCTGCTGCAGGAAGTCGCCGGCGCGGTAGGCGAGGTTGAGCAGGGCGCCGAGCACCAGTGCGCCGCCCAGGCGCAGCGCCAGCGTGGCGCCCCAGGCCACGCCGGTGGCGCGCGCCACCGCGCCTTCCACCGGCAGCGAGTGCGCCACCAGGATCATCGTGCCTAGCACGCTGGCCTGCGCCACGGAAAGCGGCACGCTGGCCGCCACGTCCACGTACACCACCAGCGCGGTGTAGATGTTCACCAGCATGCCCGCCGCCCACACGATGCCCATCGCGTCCGGCAGACCGACCAGCTGCATCAACGGCGACAGACCCTGCGCCAGCCAGGCGGTGGCACCGGCCATGTCCAGCGCCTTGACCACCACGAGCGCCGGCACCATGACGCGCAACAGGGTGAGGTAGACCCCGCCCACCTCGCGCAGGAAGCGGCCGGTGGCATGCAGCGCGGGGGCAAATCGGTGAAGCATGGTCAGGGCAACTCCTGCTGGACAAGGGTGCGGACGGATGGATTCATTGTATTCGGCGGGTGGATAATAATTTCTCCTGAATCGGCGGACACTTTTCATAAAGTTTCCAAGATTCGAGCGTAGAGAAATTTTGTTTTTCAACGGAGCGCCGCATGCCCGCCGAAACGCTGGACCGCCTGGATCGCCGCATCCTCGCCGAACTGCAGCAGGACTGCAGCCTGACCAACGCCGCGCTGGCCGAACGGGTGGGCTTGTCGCCGCCGGCCTGCCTCAAGCGGGTGCGCCGGCTCACCGAGCGCGGGGTGATCGCCCGCCAGGTGGCGCTGCTCGCGCCGGAAAAGCTCGGCCAGTGGCTGCACGTGGTGGTCGAGGTGCAGATGGAGCGCGACCGCAAGGATCTCTACCAGCAGTTCCTGCGCCGCGTGCACGCCGCGGCCGAGGTCAAGCAGTGCTACCAGGTGACCGGCGAGACCGACTTCGTGCTGATCGTGGTGGTGCCGGACATGGACGCCTACGACCGCTTCTGCGACCGCGTGCTGTACGCCGACGGCAACATGCGCAAGTTCCGCACCATGGTCTCGCGCTTCCGCAACAAGTTCGACACCACGCTGGAGATCGACCACCCGTAGGCGCGCCCTTGGCCGCGACCGGGGGCCGCGGCAGACCAACCGCCGCAATCGCGGGCAAGCCCGCTCCTACCGCAGGGAAACCGCCGGTGGAAATGTAGGAGCGGCCTTGGCCGCGATGCGGCGTGCGAAAGACCAAACGCCGCAATCGCGGGCAAGCCCGCTCCTACCGCAGGGGAACCGCCGGAGGCAATGTAGGAGCGGCCTTGGCCGCGATGCGGCGCACGCAAGGCCAAACGCCGCAATCGCGGGCAAGCCCGCTCCTGCCGCAGGGGAACCGCCGGGGGAAATGCAGGAGCGGCCTTGGCCGCGATGCGGCGCACGCAAGACCAACCGCCGCAATCGCGGGCAAGCCCGCTCCTACCGCAGGGAAACCGCCGGTGGAAATGTAGGAGCGGCCTTGGCCGCGATGCGGCGTGCGCAAGACCAAACGCCGCAATCGCGGACTCAGGCGGGCGCGGACAGCAGCAGTTCGGCCTCCACCCGGTTGCGGCCGGCTTCCTTGGCGCGGTAGAGCGCGGCGTCCGCGCGGGCCAGCGGCAGGTCGCTGCCGGTGTCGCCGGGGTGCAGCAGGGTGATGCCGATGCTGATGGTGACCTTCACCCGGGTCTCCCCGAGCTCGCACGGCGTTCCGGCGACCTTCAGGCGCAGGCGCTCGGCCAGCAGGCGCGCGCCGTCGGCGTCGGTGCCCGGTAGCAGGGCGGCGAACTCCTCGCCGCCCAGGCGGCCGAGCAGGTCGATGCGGCGCAGGCCGCTGCCGGCGATGTCGGCGAAGTGGCGCAATACCGCGTCGCCGGTGGCATGGCCGTGGCGGTCGTTGACCTGCTTGAAGTGGTCGATGTCTACCATCAGCAGCGCCGCCGGCGTGCCGAAGCGGCGGAAGCGGCCGAGTTCCTGGTCCACGCGCTCCAGGAAGTGGCGGCGGTTGGGCAGGCCGGTGAGGAGATCGGTGGTAGCCAGGCGGTGCAGTTCGCGCTCGCGCGTCTTGCGTTCGGTGATGTCGCGGTACAGCCACAGGTGGCCGAGGAAGCGCTCGCCATCCAGGATGGGCAGGCAGTCGCGCTCCAGCGCGCGGCCATCGGACATGAGCAGTTCCTCGCCCACCCGCGCCTCGCGGCGTTCCAGCAGCCGGGCGGTGCTCTCGGAGAACTGCTGCGGCGCGGCGAAGCGGCCGGTCGCACGGTCGAGCACCTCGGCCGAGGGCGCACCGGTGAGCGTCTCGGGCGTGTCGAATGGGGCGAGCAGGTCGCAGAAGGTCTGGTTGGTGAGCAGGACCTTGCGCTGCTCGTCTTCCAGCAGGATGCCGCCGTGGAAGTTCTCGATCACCGTGGCCAGCCGCGCGCGGGCGGTGAGCAGGGCTTCCTCGGCGCGCTTGCGGGCGGAGATGTCGGTGTGTGTGCCGACCATGCGCACCGGCTCCTTGCCGTTCCACTGCACCACCTTGCCGCGGCTCTGCACCCACAGCCAGCCGCCGTCGGCGCAGCGGTAGCGGAACTCGGCCACGAAGACCTCGCCGCGCGCGAGCTGGCGGCGTACCGATTCGGTGGCCGGCTGCAGGTCGTCCGGGTGCAGCAGGTTCTGCCAGGTTTCGAAGGTGACCGGGAAGGCCTCTGCCGGATGGCCCAGCATGTGGAAGCTGCGCTCGTCCCAGAATACGGCGTTGGTGGGGATGTGCCAGTCCCACAGGCCGTCTTCCACCGCGGCGAAGGTGCTGCGGTAGCGTTCCTCGCTGGCGCGCAGTTCCAGTTCGACGCATTTGAGCGCGGTGACGTCCTGCACCGTGCCCAGCGCGGACACCAGCCGCCCGTGTTCGTCGCGCACCAGTTCGGCCATCTCGTGCACCCAGCGGGTCTCGCCATTGACCACGATGCGGTGTTCGATGTCGTAGGGGGCGCCAGCCAGCGCGGCGCGCCAGGCGGCATCGACCTCCGCGCGGTCGTCCGGGTGAACGTGCTCCAGGAAGGTGGGGTAGTCGGCCGGTGTGTCGGGCGGCAGGCCGAAGATGCGGTAGGTTTCCGCCGACCATTCCAGGCGCTTGTTGCGCGCGTCGACCTCCCAGCTGCCGAGCCGGGCGACCGACTGCGCGCGCCGCAGCATGTCTTCGGATACGCGCAGCGCCGCGGTGGCTTCGTCGATGCGCTGCAGCAGCCCCCGCCGGGTGGTGCGCAGCAGCCACAGCAGCAGGCCCTGAGACAGCAGATAGGCGCCGAACAGCATCGCGGCGGTCACGCGCTGGTGATCGCGCCAGGTGGCGAGCACCGCGGTCTTGTCGCGCCAGACCAGCACCGAACCCACCGCCGCGCGGGCCGGATCGACCGAGCCGAGATAGTCGCGCAGCGGGAAGCGGGTCAGGTGCCAGTCCTTGCCTTCCCACCGCAGCACGTGGGAGAGGGTTTCCGCGGCCTGCAGACGGGGCAGGGCGGCGGCGGCCATCCAGGCGCGCACTTCGTCGCGCGAGGCCGCTTCCAGGTAGCACTTGCAGCCCTGTTCCTCGTGCGGGCCGTTGAGCGGGCGGAACTGGTTCCACACCGCGTCCTCAACGTGTTCCTGCTTGAGCAGTACCGCAAAACCCGCGCCCACCTGGCGGTCCAGCCGTTCGAGCTGCGTATCGAAGGAGGTGCCGGCTTCCAGCGCGCCGATGTAGCTGCGCGCGCCGTCGTCCGCGGTGGCCCACACCGGCACCACGCCGCGCACCCCGGAATAGATGCGCCCGGTCTCGAAGCCGACCCGCGCTTCGTGGTCGCGATTGACGTCCTCGATGATGTGGCGCAGGCCGTCCATGCGGTCGCCGAACTTCTGCGGGGTGTGCACCCGCAGGTAAGACAATGAACCCGGGCCGAACTGGAAGTGCAGCTGGCGCAGTCCGTACTGCTTCTGCATGTCGGACCAGGCCGGCGCGACATGGCGGTACAGCGCATCGCGCCACTGCGCCGCGCGCTCGCCGCCGGGGCCGCCGCCTTCCGCATCCACCGCGTCCTTGCCGCGCTGGAACAGGCTGCGCACCTGCGGATCGGCCGCCACCATGGAGGCCAGGGTGAGCATCTGCTGCTGGAGGTCGGAAAGCGCTACTTCAAACGTGGTACGCAGCGCGCTCGACTCGTTGGCCAGGGCCTGGTCCAGTTCCTCGCGGTCGTGTTGCCACAGCAGTACGCCGAATGCGGCGTAGATCAGTGCCAGCAGGATGCTGGCGAGCGTGGCGACGACGGGGAAGGACAGACGGCGCATCGGATGGCTCCGCTGCAGGAAAATTAGCATTTTGCCTTATGACGTAGGGCACAGGAAGCGTACGCCTGTGGCTTGACGCCGCCGGCGCGGGCGCGGATCGTTGCGCTCTCGGCAAACGGAGGACGGGAATGAAACTGGGAACACCGCTGTCGGTAAGCGCAGTGCGGGTCATGCTGCTGGGCGCCGGCGAACTGGGCAAGGAAGTCGTCATCGCGCTGCAGCGCCTGGGCGTGGAAGTGATCGCCGTGGACCGCTATCCCAACGCGCCCGGCCACCAGGTCGCCCACCGCGCGCACGTCATCCCGATGACCGACGGCGCCGCGCTGCGCGAACTGATCGAGCGCGAGCGCCCCCACCTGGTGGTGCCGGAGATCGAAGCCATCGCCACCGACATGCTGGTGCAGGTCGAGGCCGAGGGCCTGGCCGAAGTTATCCCCACCGCGCGCGCCGCCCAGCTCACCATGAACCGCGAAGGCATCCGCCGCCTGGCCGCGGAAGAACTCGGCCTGCCCACCTCGCCCTACCGCTTCGCCGATTCGCTGGAGGACCTGCAGGCGGCCATCGACGGCGGCATCGGCTACCCGTGCATCGTCAAGCCGGTGATGTCCTCCTCCGGCAAGGGCCAATCGACCGTGCGCGGCCCGGAAGACGTCGCCCGCGCCTGGGACTACGCCGCCGCCGGCGGACGGGTGAATCAGGGTCGGGTCATCGTCGAAGGCTTCATCGACTTCGACTACGAAATTACCCTGCTCACCGTGCGCGCCTGCGACGAGGCCGGCACGGTGCAGACGTACTTCTGCGAGCCCATCGGCCACAAGCAGGTGGCCGGCGACTACGTCGAATCCTGGCAGCCGCAGCCGATGAGTGCGGTGGCGCTGGGCAAGGTGCGCGAGATCGCTGCCGCGGTCACCGGCAACCTGGGCGGGCGCGGCCTCTTCGGCGTGGAACTCTTCGTCAAGGGCGAGCAGGTGTGGTTCTCGGAAGTGAGCCCGCGCCCGCACGACACCGGCCTGGTTACCCTGTGCTCGCAGCGTTTCTCCGAATTCGAACTCCACGCCCGCGCAATCCTCGGCTTGCCGGTGGACGTCGCCCTGCGCGAACCCGGTGCCTCCGCGGTGATCTACGGTGGCATGGACGAAGCCGGCGTGGCCTTCGAAGGCGTGGCCGACGCGCTCGCCGTGCCGCGCAGCGACCTGCGCCTGTTCGGCAAGCCGGAAGCCTTCACCAAGCGCCGCATGGGCGTGGCGGTGGCCAATGGCGACACGGTGGAGGAGGCGCGCGAGCGGGCGAAGCTGGCGGCGGGCCGGGTGCGGGTGGTGAAACCTGCGGCAGGAGACTAGAGGCCGGTCAGCCGGAACGGACTAGGTAAGCACCGTCCGGCCGAAGGACGCTCACGAGGATTCGACGCGGGAGGGGACCCATGCGGAAGCTTGCGCTGTTTGTTGTTCTGGGTATTGCGGTGTTTGCACCTGTGGCGAGCAGTGCTCCGATGGGTCTGCAACCCTGTGGCGATGCCTGGTATCGCTCGGTCGAGGCGCAGTTGCCGACCGGCGACGGGCAGGGCCATGGGCCGGATGTCGGCTCCGCGGAATGGAAGTCGGTGGTCGAGTTCCGGCTGGGCGTCCGAGGCGAAGTCGGCATACCGCCCCGGGACGATGAAGCCTGGTGCCGCTTCGTGGAGGCGCGCCTGCAGCAGCGCGGTCCGTCTTTCGACTGCGGCGGCGTGGCGGCAGGCAGTGTCGAGGCGATGATCTGCGGGGACGGGGAGCTGTCGGCGTTCGACCGTGAACTGTCGGGCGTGTATGCGGCCGCTTCGCGCAAGGCGGTCAAGGAGCATCCGCCGCGCCTGAAGGCGGAACAACGCGGCTGGATCAAGGGCCGCGACGATTGCTGGAAGAGCGAGGACAGGCGTGCTTGCGTCCGCGATGCCTATCGTCTGCGCATCGCGGCGCTGCAGGCGAGCTACCGGCTGGTGCCGGAGATCGGGCCAGTGCACTACATGTGTGACGGCAATCCGGCCAACGAGGTGGTGGTGACCTTCTTCCACACCGAACCGGCAACGCTCATCGCCGAACGGGGCGACAGCGTTTCGCTGATGTACGCGGCGCCCAGCGCCAGCGGCGCGCGCTACCTGGGGCGCAACGAGTCTTTCTGGGAACACCAGGGCGAGGCGCGGGTGACCTGGGGATATGGCGCGCAGGAGATGCGCTGCGAGAAGGCCAAGTAGGGCGGGGCCTTCGTCTGCGCACTGCCGTTCCGAGGCCCACTGCGGATACCGGACCGCTATGCCGCTTCCGGGCATGCATCCACCCGTCCGGCTGCCGGGCGCCCCTACGCAACCTTGCGTATTCCGCGCATCCCCCCGCCTCCCTAATCTGTGATCGTGCAATGCAGCAACGCGGTGCATCCGATCACTACCAGGGAGACCTTCCATGCAGACCCGTCGCAACTTCCTCAAGGCACTGACCCTTTCCGCTTCCATCGCCGCCATCGGCCTGCCGGTGGGCGCGCATGCGGCCGACACGATCAAGGTCGGCATCCTGCATTCGCTCTCGGGCACGATGGCGATCTCCGAGACTGCGCTGAAGAACGTGGCGCTGATGACCATCGAGGAGATCAACGCCGCCGGCGGGGTGATGGGCAAGAAGCTGGAGCCGGTGGTGGTGGACCCGGCCTCCAACTGGCCGTTGTTCGCCGAGAAGGCGCGCCAGCTGCTGACCCAGGACAAGGTGGCGGCGGTGTTCGGCTGCTGGACTTCCGTGTCCCGCAAGTCGGTGAACCCGGTGTTCAAGGAACTCAACGGCCTGCTGTTCTACCCGGTGCAGTACGAGGGCGAGGAGCTGGAGAAGAACGTGTTCTACACCGGCGCGGCGCCCAACCAGCAGGCGATTCCGGCGGTGGAATACCTGATGAGCGAAGAGGGCGGCGGCGCCAAGCGCTTCGTGCTGCTGGGCACCGACTACGTGTATCCGCGCACCACCAACAAGATCCTGCGCGCCTTCCTCAAGAGTAAGGGCGTGAGCGATGCGGACATCATGGAGGACTACACCCCCTTCGGCCACTCGGACTACCAGACCATCATCGCCAAGATCAAGCAGTTCGCCGCGCAGGGCAAGAAGACCGCAGTGATCTCGACGATTAACGGCGACTCCAACGTGCCCTTCTACAAGGAGCTGGGCAACGCGGGCCTGAAGGCGACCGACGTGCCGGTGGTGGCGTTCTCGGTGGGTGAGGAGGAACTGCGCGGCGTGGATACCAAGCCGTTGGTCGGCCACCTCGCGGCATGGAACTACTTCATGACCGTGGAGAACCCGCAGAACACCGCCTTCATCGACAAGTACAAGGCCTGGGCCAAGAAGAACGGCGTGCCCAACGCCGAGACCGTGGTCACCAACGATCCGATGGAAGCCACCTACGTGGGCATCCACATGTGGAAGCAGGCGGTGGAGCAGGCCAAGACCACCGACGTGGATGCGGTGATCAAGGCCATGGGCGGACAGACCTTCACGGCGCCCAGCGGCTTCACCCTGACCATGGACAAGACCAACCACCACCTGCACAAGCCGGTGCTGATCGGCGAAGTGCGTCCGGACGGCCAGTTCGACGTGGTGTGGCAGACCAAGGAGCCGATCCGCGCCCAACCGTGGAGCCCGTTCATCGAGGGTAACGAGGGCAAGCAGGGGCTTTGATGCAGGTTTGACTGCTGTAGGAGCGGGCTTGCCCGCGATATGCGGCCTCGGTCGCGGGCAAGCCCGCTCCTACGACGATGCAGCCTTACCGCTGGCGAGGCCGCTTCTGCAGTGATTAACGCCGCATCGCGGCCAAGGCCGCTCCTGCACGGCGGCCTTCACGAGTAGTGACATGAAAAAGAGCTCCCACTGGACACACCGCGCCTGGCTGATCCTGCCGCTGCTGGCAGCCTTGTTTCTGCTGATGGCGGCCGGCAAGGCGCGCGCGGCGCTGGATGAGGCAGCGCTGCAGCAGCTGGCCACCGGCGACTTCGGCGCGCGCATCGCAGCCATCGAGGCCATCGGCGCGGGCGGCGGAGAGGATGCGCGCCGGCTGATCGCCGCGCTGGAGGCGGGCGAGCTGGGCGTGCTGGACGGTCGTGTGGTGATCCTGACCGGCGGCACGGTAACCGACGCAGCCAGCGGCGCCACGCTGGAGGCCGCGGCGAATGCGGTCGATACCCTGCGGGTGAACAACCGCGTGCGCCGCGCAATCGGCACCGCCAAGGCGGCGCTGGATCTCACGGCGGGCGAGCGCGACACCCGTCTTGCTGCCGCCAACACCCTGCGCGACAACGCCTCCGAAACCCTGCTGCCGGTGCTCGAGCGCGCGCTGGAAACCGAGCAGGACGAGGCGATCCGCGACATCGTGCTGCTCGCCGCCGCACGGGTGAACCTGAATGCCGCCGAACCGGCCAAGCGCCTGAAGGCGGTGAGCGCGCTCGGCCAGTCGTCCGACCCGGCGGTGCGGACGATGCTGGAACCCTTCCTGCTGCCGGCCAACGAGCCCGACGCCCTGGTGCGCGAGGCCGCCGCCGATTCGATCAACGCCATCGAGCGCCGGGTGGCCTTCGCCCAGCACGTGGGCACGGTGTTCTCCGGCCTGTCGCTGGGCTCCATCCTGCTGCTCGCCGCGCTTGGCCTGGCGATCACCTACGGGGTGATGGGCGTCATCAACATGGCGCACGGCGAACTGCTGATGATCGGCGCCTACGCGGCCTACCTGGTGCAGGGCCTGTTCCGCACCCATCTGCCGGAGTGGGTGGACTGGTACGTGGTCGCCGCCATTCCCGCCGGCTTCTTCGCCGCCGCGGCGGTGGGCGTGCTCATGGAACGCAGCGTGCTGCGCTTCCTCTACGGCCGGCCGCTGGAATCCTTGCTGGCCACCTGGGGCATCTCGCTGGTGCTGATCCAGGCCGCGCGGGTGATCTTCGGGCCGCAGAACGTGGAGCTGGCCAACCCGAGCTGGATGTCCGGCGGGGTGGAGCTGGCCGCCGGCGTGGTGCTGCCCTACAACCGCATCGTCATCCTCGGCTTCGGCGTCTTCGTGCTGGTGCTGGTGTGGCTGATGATGAACCGCACCCGGCTCGGGATGTTCGTGCGTGCGGTCACCCAGAACCGCCCGATGGCCGGCTGCGTGGGTGTGCCCACCGCGCGGATCGATACGTTGGCCTTCGCCATCGGCGCGGGCATCGCCGGGCTGGGCGGGGTGGCGCTGTCGCAGATCGCCAACGTGGGCCCGGCCATGGGCACCGGCTACATCGTCGATTCCTTCATGGTGGTGGTGCTGGGCGGCGTCGGCCAGCTGGCCGGTGCTGTGTGGGCCGCGATGGGCCTGGGCATCGTCTCCAAGTTCCTGGAAGGCTGGGCCGGCGCGGTGATCGCCAAGATCCTGGTGCTGGTGTTCATCATCGCCTTCATCCAGAAGCGTCCGCAGGGCATCTTCGCCTTGAAGGGCCGCTTCGCAGACAGCTGATTCTCAACGGAGGAAGCGCCGCATGCGCACCCCATACACCGTCCGCCTGTTCACCAGCATGCCGCGCGCCGGCTGGGTGGCGCTCGTCCTCTTCGCCCTGTTCGCCTGGGTGTGGATGCCGATCGCCCACCTGGCGCTGCCGCCCGAGCATGCGCTGCATGTGTCGTCCTACTGGGTGAGCCTGCTCGGCAAGATCCTCTGCTACATGGTGGTGGCGGTGGCGATGGACCTGATCTGGGGCTACGCCGGCATCCTCAGCCTGGGGCACGGGCTGTTCTTCGCCCTCGGCGGCTACGCCTTCGGCATGTATCTGATGCGCCAGATCGGTCGTGACGGCTCCTACGGCGCGGAGCTGCCGGACTTCATGGTTTTCCTCGACTGGAAGGAGCTGCCCTGGTACTGGAGCGGGTCGGATTCTTTCCTGTGGGCGCTGTTCCTGGTGGTGGCGCTGCCGGGCGTGCTGGCCTGGGTGTTCGGCTTCTTCGCCTTCCGCTCGCGCATCAAGGGGGTGTATTTCGCCATCATCACCCAGGCGCTCACCTACGCCGCGATGCTGCTGTTCTTCCGCAACGAGACCGGCTTTGGCGGCAACAACGGCTTTACCGACTTCAAGCGCATCCTCGGCTACGGCATCACCACGCCGGAGATGCGGGTGGTGCTGTTCGGGCTCTCCGCCGCGCTGCTGGTCGGCGTGCTGCTGCTCGGGCGCTACCTGGTGACTTCGCGCTTTGGCCGCGTGCTGGCGGCGATCCGCGACGCCGAGAGCCGGGTGATGTTCATCGGCTACAACCCGCTGCACTACAAGCTCTTCATCTGGACGCTCTCGGCGGTGCTGTGCGGGCTGGCCGGCGCGCTCTACGTGCCGCAGGTGGGCATCATCAACCCCTCCGAAATGAGCCCGGCCAACTCCATCGAGATCGCGGTGTGGGTGGCGGTGGGCGGGCGCGGCACGCTGGTGGGCGCGGTGCTCGGGGCCGGCATCGTCAATCTTGCCAAGAGCTGGTTCACCGTGTCCTTCCCGGAATACTGGCCCTTCTTCCTCGGCTTCCTGTTCATCGCGGTGACGCTCTTCCTGCCCAGGGGCGTGGTCGGGCTGTGGGAGCAGCTGCGCAGCCGGCGCGGCCCGCAGGCCGCCAGCGATCCGGCGCCGGAAGCCGCGCCTGCGCCCGTGTCCGCCGCGCAGGGGCCCCGGCCGCCGGATACGGTGGTCCCCGCGCAAGTTTCCGAATCCACCCGCGGAGCCACCGCATGAGCACCGTCATCGAGCGCGACGCCGCGCAACAGGCCAACCAGCGCGAGCAATGGGAGGGCGAAGCCACCACCGCCCACCTGGTGCGCCCGGGCGAGCTGGACCTCTCGCACAATGTCATCCTCTACCTGGACGACATCACGGTGAGCTTCGACGGCTTCCGGGCGCTCAACAAGCTCAGCCTGGCCATCGATGCCGGCGAGCTGCGCTGCATCATCGGCCCCAATGGCGCCGGCAAGACCACGATGATGGACGTCATCACCGGCAAGACCCGCCCGGACGAGGGCAAGGCCTTCTTCGGCCAGACCATAGACCTGACCCGCATGAGCGAGCCCGAGATCGCCCACGCCGGCATCGGGCGCAAGTTCCAGAAGCCCACGGTGTTCGAGCAGCACACGGTGTTCGAGAACCTGGAACTGGCGATGAAGGCCGACAAGCGCGTGCGCCGCAGCCTGTTCGCGCGCCTGTCCAGCGAGGAGGGCGACCGCATCGCCGCGGTGCTGGACCGCATCCGCCTGGCAGGCGAGTCCGACCGCGTCGCCGGGCTGCTCTCGCACGGCCAGAAGCAGTGGCTGGAGATCGGCATGCTGCTGATGCAGGAGCCCCGCCTGCTGCTGCTCGACGAACCGGTCGCCGGCATGACCGACGACGAGACCGAACGCACCGCGGAGCTCTTCGTCAGCCTCGCCGGCGAGCATTCGCTGGTGGTGGTCGAGCACGACATGGCCTTCGTCGAGGCGCTGGGCGGCACGGTCACCGTGCTGCATGAAGGCTCGGTGCTGGCCGAGGGCGATCTGGCCACGGTGCAGAACGACCCGCGGGTGATCGAGGTGTATCTGGGCCGCTGAGGCAAAACACCGACTGTAGGAGCGGCCTTGGCCGCGATGCGGCGGTCCCCGCACCAACGCACGAATCGCGGCCAAGGCCGCTCCTACCAACCCATCGCAGGTCCCCGGCAGTAGGAGCGGGCTTGCCCGCGATGCGGCGGTTCCGGTACCAACGCACCAATCGCGGCCAAGGCCGCTCCTACCAACCCATCGCAGGCCCCGGCGGTAGGAGCGGGCTTGCCCGCGATGCGGCGGTTCTTGTACCAACGCACGAATCGCGGCCAAGGCCCCCTACCAACCCATCGCAGGCCTCGGCTGTAGGAGCGGCCTTGGCCGCGATGCGGCGGTTCAGACCATGCCGCCGGCCTTGGTTACAATCGCGGCTTTCGTTCTCCCGGAAGTTGCGATGAGCTCACCGATCCCTGCCCAGCCGGGCGTTCTGGCGCCGATCCCGCCGCTGGCCCGTCACTTGTTCTTCAGCCTCGAATCGGTCGAGGCGCTGCCGCAGGCGCTCGACGCGCTCGCCACCCAGGTCGATGGCGGGCACTGCGTTGCCGGCCTTGGCATCTCGCTGCTGCAGGCGCTGGACGCGAAGGTGGACGGACTGAAGGCCTTCCCGGCGCTGAGCGGCGCGGGCGTGGATGTGCCGTCCACCCAGCACGCGCTGTGGTGCTGGCTGCGCGGTGACGACCGTGGCGAGCTGCTGCACCGCGGCCGGGCGCTGCAGGCCGCGCTGGCCCCGGCGCTGCGTCTGGTGCAGGCCACCGACGCCTTCCGCTACCGCAGCGGCCACGACCTGACCGGCTACGAGGACGGCACCGAGAACCCGGAAGGCGAGGAAGCAGTGGCCGCAGCCTGCGCCACCGACGCGCCGGACGGCCTGCGGGGCGGCAGCTTTGCCGCCATCCAGCACTGGTTGCACGACCTGGCCGGCTTCGAGACGCTGCCCGAGGCCGAGCAGGACGACATCGTCGGCCGCCGCAAGTCGGACAACGAGGAACTGGACGACGCTCCCGAGTCGGCTCACGTCAAGCGCACCGCGCAGGAGAGCTTCGAGCCGGAGGCCTTCGTGCTGCGCCGCTCCATGCCGTGGGCGGACGAGCAGGGCGCCGGGCTGGTGTTCCTCGCCTTCGGGCACTCGCTGGACGCTTTCGAGGCGCAGATGCGCCGCATGGCCGGGCTGGACGACGGCATCGTCGACGCGCTGTTCCGCTTCAGCCGCCCGCTGACCGGCGGCTACTACTGGTGCCCGCCACTGCGCGAGGGGCATCTCGACCTGCGCGCCGTACTGCGCTGAAAACGCGTGAATAAATCTACTGCGCGGGCCGATGGCGGCGTTGCACGGTGCTCGCTTCCTCGCCTATCCATCTGATATGTCTCGGTCGCTGTGCGCCGCGCGCCTTGCCACCGACCCGCTCGCTACGATTTCTTCACACGTTTTGAGCGCGTCGCGCCGGGTACGCAATCTGGCGTATTCCGGCGCCGGCGGGGCTTCCGTAGTCTGTTCGCCATGATGCCTGGCGGCCGCTGAGCGTGCCGCTGCGGCGAACAGACCGGGAACTCCGCCAACCATGCTGAAAGTCGACAACCTCAACCAGTACTACGGCGGCAGCCACATCCTGCGCAACCTGTCCTTCGAGGTGCCGGCGGGCAAGGTCACCACCCTGCTCGGGCGCAACGGCGTGGGCAAGACCACGCTGCTCAAGACCCTGATGGGGCTGGTGCCCGCGGCCAGCGGCAGCGTCAGCTTCGACGGCCGCGAGATCACCCGGGCGCCATCCTACGAGCGGGTGCGCGCCGGCATCGGCTACGTGCCGCAGGGGCGCGAGATCTTTCCGCGCCTGACGGTGGAAGAGAACCTGCTGATGGGCCTGGCCACCCGTCCGCGCGGCGCCGCGGTGCCGGAGCGCGTGTTCGGCATGTTCCCGGTGCTGAAGCAGATGATGGCGCGGCGCGGCGGCGACCTCTCCGGCGGCCAGCAGCAGCAGCTGGCCATCGGCCGCGCGCTGGCCTTCGGCCCGCGTCTGCTGATCCTCGACGAACCCACCGAGGGCATCCAGCCGTCCATCATCAAGGACATCGGCAACGCCATCCGCCAGCTGGCCGGGACCGGCGAGATGTCCATCCTGCTGGTCGAGCAGTACTACGACTTCGCTCGCGACCTGTCCGATCACTACCTGGTGATGGAGCGCGGCGAGATCATCATGCGCGGCGAGGGCGCGACGATGGACGCCGACGGCGTGCGCGAGGCGCTGGCGGTGTGAGCCGGACCGAGCACTGCTGCACGGATACGCAGTAATACCTGTTCGGCTTTCCCGGCGTACATCGTAAGATATAGCCCCTTCCAATTTGGGGTCATTGCGTCCGTGGGCGCCCCAGCCTTGCTTCTGCCGGCTGCATTGGCCCTGCGATCTTGCCGAACACACCGTGAACAAGCTCTGGAACACCATCACCGAGCACATCGTCGCGCCGACCCGGCTGACCGCCGACCAGCTGCTCGGCCTGCTCACGCCCATAGGCCGTTCGGTACATATGCGGCGTCATGCCGCTTCGGTCATCGTCGCCCGCGTGCAGCTCATCTCGGCGCTGTTCGCCCTGCTGGTGCCCCTGTGGGCGGTGGTGGACGTGCTGGTGTTCGACGGAATCACCGCGACCTGGCTGGTGCTGCTGCGCCTGGTTTCGGCGGGGGTGTTCGTCGCCCTGGCCTGGCCGCGCGAGGTGTCGGCGACCCGACCCTACACCCAGGCGGTGGTGATGCTGCTGATCATGCTGATGGTGCCGCCGCTGTTCTACCTGGTGTCGCTGCAGATCATCGATCCGGTGGGCCTCACCGACAGCCAGCGGCTGGTGGCGCAGCTCTACACCTTCATGCCCACCATCGTGCTCGGCGGGCTGGCCATCTTTCCGCTCACCGCGCTGGAAATCCTGCTGTTCTCGCTGCCGGTACTCGGCATCGCGCTCACCGGCATGACCAGCGGCGGCGCCGAACTGGCGCTCGACCAGCACGGCGCGGCGCTGTGGTTCATGCTGATGATGATGGGCGTGGCGATGTTCTCCGGCATGAGCCAGTCGCACTACATGGAAAGCCTGGTGTACAAGGCGATGACCGATCCGCTGACCGGCGCCTACACCCGGCGCTCCGGCACCGAGGCGCTGGAGCTGATGTTCCGCCTCTCGTCGATGTCGGGCAAGCCGCTGGCGGTGGCTTTCTTCGACCTCGACCATTTCAAGACCATCAACGACAACTACGGCCACGAGGCCGGCGACCACGCGCTGTGCACCCTGGTCGAACGCCTGCGCGGCACGCTGCGGCGCGGGGACGTGCTGGTGCGCTGGGGTGGCGAGGAGTTCATCGCGGTGCTGCCGGACATGCCGGCCGACCAGATGCCGGCCTTCCTGCAACGCCTGCGCGGTGCGGGCTTCGGCACCCGGCCGGACGGCACGCCGCTGACCGCGTCCATTGGCGTGGCCGAAAGCATGGCCGACGGCGTGATGGACTGGCCGGCCCTGGTGGAACTGGCCGATCAGCGCATGTACGCCGCCAAGCACGGCGGGCGCGACCGCGCGGTGCTGCCCGGCGAACTGACCGTGATGCTCGAAGGCGCCGCTACAGCGGCCACACCCACAGCAGCATCGGCAGGCTGACCGCCACCACCAGGATCTCCAGCGGCAGCCCCAGGCGCCAGTAATCGCCGAAGCGGAAGCCGCCCGGCCCCAGGATCAGGGTGTTGTTCTGGTGGCCGATCGGGGTCAGGAAGGCGCACGAGGCGCCGACCGCCACCGCCATCAGGAAGGGATCGGCGCTCACCCCCAGGCTGGCCGCGGTGCTCAGCGCGATCTGGCACATCACCGCCGCGGTGGCGGCGTTGTTCATCAGGTCCGACAAGGTCATGGTGACCACCAGCACCACCGCCAGGGCGATGACCGGCTGGCCGCGGGCCAGGTCCTGCATCAGTGCGCCGGCGATCAGGTCGGCCGCGCCGGTTGTCTCCATGGCGCCGGCCACCGGCAGCAGGGCCGCGAGCAGCACCACCACCGGCCAGTCCACCGAGGTATACACCGCGCGCAGCGGCACGGTGCGCAGCGCCATCGAAGCCAGCACACCGGCGGCCAGCGCGACATGCGCCGGCAGCAGGCCGAGCGCCGCGACGCCGATGGACAGCACCATGATCGCCGCCGCCCGCCAGGCCATGCCGTCCGCGGGCAGCCTCAGCGGACGCTGGGCCAGCGGCACGCAGCCGGTTTCGGCGGCGAAGTCGGCCACCGCGTCCGGGTGGCCCTGCATCAGCAACACATCGCCGGCCATGAGACGCTGATGACGCAGACGGGCCACGCTGCGCTGGCCCTGGCGCGACAGCGCCAGCAGGTTGATGCTGTAGCGCGTGCGCAGCTGCAGCTCTCGCGGGCTGCGCTGGATCAGCGAAGACTGCGGCAACACCGCCAGTTCGGTGAGCGCCACCTCGTCGCCGTTGGCAGGGCGGGCGTCCTTTTCGGTTTCGTCCTTGTCGCCTTCGTCTTCCTTGTCCGACGCCTTGTCCTTGGCGCGTCCGCCGTCCTCCTTGTCCTCGTCTTTGTCCTCGTCCGGCTTGCGCGCCTCGGCCAGCTCCAGCCCAGCGGCCGACAGCGCCGCGGACAGGGTGTCGGCCTCTGCCTCGATCATCAGGATGTCGCCCGCGCGCACCCGGCGGCGCGGGTTGGGCGCGTGGATGCGCAGCTCGTTGCGCACCATGCCGATGAGCTGCGCGTCGTCATTGCTGAACAGCGCCTCGATCTCGCCCAGCGTCATCCCCACCGCCTTGCCGTCCTCGGGTACGCGTGCTTCGGTGATGTAGGCGCCGGTCTCGAAGCTTTCGACGCCGGCCGCGCGCCGCGCCGGCACCAGGCGCCAGCCGAGCAGGGCGATGAAGGCCACGCCGCTGGCGGCCACCGCGAGGCCCACCGGGGTGAAGTCGAACACCCCGAAGCTGCCGGCGCCGCTGGCCTGGCGGAAACCGGCGACGATGAGGTTGGGCGGGGTGCCGACCATGGTGGTCATGCCGCCGAGGATGGAGCCGAAGGCCAGCGGCATCAGCACGCGGCCGGGCGGCAGGTCCAGCCGGCGGGCGATCTGCACCGCCACCGGCATCAGCAGCGCCAGGGCGCCGACGTTGTTCATGAAGCCGGACAGCACCGCCGCCAGTGCGGTGAGTGCGGCGATGCTGGTCATCGCCCCGGCCGAGGCGGGCAGCACCCGGCGGGTGAGGGCATCGACTGCCCCGGTGTGCTGCAGGGCGGCGCTGAGGATCAGCACGCAGGCCACGGTGACCACTGCCGGATGGCCGAAGCCGGCGAAGGCGTCCTGGTAGCTCACCAGGCCGCTCAGCACGCAGGCGAGCAGGGCGCCGACCGCCACCATGTCGTGCCGCCAGCGTCCGAACAGGAACATCGCCATGGTGGCGAGCAGCACGGCAAGTATGGTGGCCTGGTCTGCGCTCATCGGCATTCCATCTCCGCGGATGTGGCTGGCTGCGTCCCCGGCCGGCGGCTTTCCAGGCCGGCGGCGGCTGGGCTACCATCGAAAGCGTCGACACGCACGCGCGGAGGGCGCCATGTTCAAACGCATCCTGGTGGCAATGGATGATACCGAACCGGGCCGGCATGCGCTCGGCAAGGCCATCGAGCTGGCCGCGGTGACCGGCGCGCAGCTGCGCGTGCTGCATGTGCTGGATCTGGCCGACCTGGCGCGCGACGCCGAGTTCGTAAACTGGTCCGAGCAGTCGGCCGAGCGCATGAACGCCGGCCAGGCGCTGGTGGACGCCGCGGTGGCGCGCGCCCGCGAAGCCACGGTGGACGCCGACGGCGTGCTGCTGCCGGTGGAAACCAAGGAGCAGAAGGTGGACGAGACCGTGGTCGCCCAGGCCGCCGACTGGTCCGCCGACCTGATCGTGCTCGGCACCCACGGCCGCAGCGGCCTCAGCCGCCTGCTGCACGGCAGCGTGGCCGAAGCGGTGCTGCGCGCCGCGGGGCGGCCGGTGCTGCTGTTCCCCCCGGAAAAGGACGAATAGCTGCTGTAGGAGCGGCCTTGGCCGCGATTGCGGTCTGCGGGAGAACCAAGGGCGTATCGCGGCCAAGGCCGCTCCTACAGGGGGTTGCGGTGCATGCGATTGGCATTGAGAATGCCGCGCATGTACGCATCTTCACTCCCCCATGCGAAACGCTTGCGTCATGGCCGTGTTTCCGAGCCGGGACGTGTCTATCTGGTGACCACGGTCACCCGTCGCAGGCGGCCCGTATTCGCTGATCTGACCCTGGCGCGTCTGGCAATTGGTGAGCTACGCGCCTGCGATGCCGCGGGCGAGTGCGAAACCCTGGCTTTCGTGCTGATGCCCGATCACCTGCATTGGCTGCTGGCACTCCGCAGCGCGAACCTTTCCGCCCTCGTCAGGCGCTTCAAGTCCAGTAGCGCGCGCCGCATCAATGCGGCCGGCGTGCCGGGCGATTGCGCACTCTGGCAACCCGGCTTCCACGATCATGCGCTGCGACGGGAGGAAGACATGGCGCAGATCGCGCGTTACATCGTTGCCAACCCCTTGCGGGCGGGGCTGGCCGGGTCCGTGCGGGACTACCCCCACTGGGATGCCGTCTGGCTGCAGCCCCTGTAGGAGCGGCCTTGGCCGCGATTGCGGTCTGCGGGAGAACCACGGCCGTATCGCGGCCAAGGCCGCTCCTACAGGTCGAGGACTTCCGGTAGCGGCACCACCTGCCAGCCCGCCGCCTGCAGCGCGGCGCGCAGTTGACGGGCGCTGTCGACTGCGCCGGGGGTGTCGCCGTGCACGCAGATGCTGTCCATGCGGCAGGGCAGCGTGCGGCCGCCGACGGTGACGATGCCGCCCGCGTCCAGCATGCGCAGCACGTGGGCGGTGAGCGCGTCGTGGTCGTGGATGACTGCGCCGGGCTGGCCGCGTGGCACCAGGGTGCCGGCGTCGGTGTAGGCGCGGTCGGCGAAGATTTCGGCGGCCACCCTCAGTCCGGCGCGCTCGCCCGCCTTGTGCAGTTCGGAGAGCGCGGGGGCGAGCAGGATCAGTGCCGCGTCGGCGGCCTTGACCGCACGCGCGATGGCGTCGGCCAGCGCGGCGTCCTCGCAGGCCTGGTTGTTCAGTGCGCCATGCGGCTTGACGTGGGTGACCCGGCTGCCTTCGGCCGCGGCGATGCCGGCGAGTGCGCCGATCTGGTAGATCACCATCGCCTCCAGCTCGGCGGGCGCCATCTTCATCTGCCGTCGGCCGAAGCCTTGCAGGTCCGGCCAGGCGGGGTGGGCGCCCAGGCTGACTCCGGCATCCAGCGCGGTGCGCACCGTGCGGCGCATCACCAGCGGGTCACCGGCGTGGAAGCCGCAGGCGATGTTGGCGCTGGCCACCACCTGCAGCAGCGCCTCGTCCTCGCCCATCTTCCAGGGGCCGAAGGATTCGCCGAGGTCGGCATTGAGATTGATGCGTTTGTTCATGGCGTGCTCCTGCGGGCGGGTGTCAGTTCAGCGGGCGGTATTCCGGGGCGAGCGCGTGCACCGCGTCGCCCGCCAGGTTGGCCGCGTACAGCGCGGCGAGGTCGATGCCGCCGGCGAGCGGGCGGATGGCGGCGAGCAGGCGCCGGGTCGCGGCTTCGCGCTCGCGCGCGGCCGCTCCGCCGGCGGCGGCGTCGACGCGCGCGAAGCGCAGCGTGTCGCCCGGCCGGCACTGCGCCAGGCGCGGCAGGTCGGCGCCGATTACGGTGGCGATCTTCGGGTAGCCGCCGGCGGTCTGTGCGTCGGCCATCAGCACGATGGGCAGGCCGTTGCCGGGTACCTGCACCGAGCCGGGCACGGTGGCGTCGGAGATGATCTCGCGCGCGCCGAGGTGCGCGAGCGCGCTGCCTTCCAGGCGCACGCCCATGCGGTCGGCCTGGGCGCTGACGCGGTAGTCGGCGGAGAAGAAGGTCTCCAGCGCCTCGCTGCTGAAGTGGTCGTCCTGCGGGCCGGGCATGGCGCGCAGCGGGCCGTCGTCGTCGGCGGGCGGGGTGCCGAGCACCCGTTCCAGGCCGCTGGGGGCTGCGGCCGGCAGGCGGGCGCCGGCAGCCAGCGCGCGACCATCCAAGCCGCCGAGCAGCGCACGCGGATAGGTGGCGGCGCTGCCCAGCACCGCCGGTACGGCCAGCCCGGCGACCGCGACCACCGCGATGCGCCCGCTGTTCATGCGGCGGATGCGCAGCTGCTCGCCATCGTTCAGCGTCACCGAGCGCCAGGCGGCCAGCGGGCGGCGTTCGCCGCCGGACTCCAGTTCGACCGCGGCGTCGCCCGCCACCGCCACGCGCAGCGCGCCACCGCGCGCGGCCAGATGCAGGCCGCCGTCGAAGCATTCGATCACCGGGGCGTTCTCGGCATTGCCGGCCAGGGTGTTGGCGATGCGCATCAGGCGCACGTCGAGCACGCCCGCCCAGGGCACGCCGATGCGCCGCCAGCCGCGCCGGCCGGCATCCTGCAGCGAGGCGTAGGCACCGGGGGCGAGGATCTCGATGTGGGGGGCGGTGTCGGTCATGTCCCGGTCTCGTTTGCGGTTGCGGCGACGAGCCAGCGCTGCGGATCGATCTCGCCGGCAGCCAGTGCGGCGGCGAGGCGTTCGTATTCGGCCATCGTCACCGGCTCGAAGCGCACCCGGTCGCCGGCGGCGAGCAGCGAGGGCGCGGCACGCGTGGCGTCGAACAGCGGCACCGGGCAGCGGCCCAGCAGATGCCAGCCGCCGGGGCTCTCCCAGGGGTAGATCGCGGTCAGGCCGGTGGCGATGGCCACGCTGCCCGGCGGCACGCGCACCCGCGGCTCGGTGCGGCGCGGCAGGCGCAGGGCCTCGGGCAGGTCGCCCATGAAGGGGAAGCCGGGCAGGAAGCCGAGCATGTACACCAGGTATTCGCTGCCGCTGTGCAGCGCGATGACCTCGTCCGCGCTGCGGCCGATGGCGCGCGCGGTGTCGGCGAGGTCGGGGGCGGCCTCGCCTTCGTAGCACACCGGCAGGCGCCAGCGCCGCCCGGCCGGCGGCGCAGCGTGTTCGGCGGCGGCGAAGAGCGGCTGCAGTTCGGCGAGCAACCCGGCGCGCGAGGTGGCCAGCGGATCGAAGAACACCGTCAGCGAGCGGAAGGTGGGCATGGTCTCGATCACGCCGGCCAGCCCGCCGGCGGCCTGGCGTGCGGCGATGGCGGCGTCGAGCGCATTGACCGCGGCGAGCAGGCGCGGGTCGATGGCGTCGCCGAACTCGATGGTGAGCGCGGCGTCGCCAGCGTCGAGTATGCGGATGGTCATGGTCGGCCCCGTGGGCGCTTACAGCACCGAAGTCGAGGCCGCGCGCGCGGCCTGGTCGTAGCGCCCGGAGAGGGTGCGCAGCAGGCGGGCGAGTTCGCCGATCTGCGCGTTGTCCTCGGGCGTGCCGGTGAAGCCGGGCATCAGGCAGGCCTCGCGCACGTCGCGGTAGGCGAGGCAGATCTCGCGCCCCTGGTCGGTGACCGCGAAGAAGGCTTCCTTGCCGCGCTTGGCGCTGGAGACCAGGCCCAGCCCGGCGAGCTTGCGCAGCGAGTAGGACACCACATGGGTGTCCTCCACGTTGAGCACGAAGCAGATGTCGGCCAGTCGCTTCTCGCTGTCGCGGTGCGCGACGTGATGCAGCACCAGCACGTCGATCGGCGTCATGTCCTTGACGCCGGCGGCGGTCATGCAGCGCATCATCCAGCGCGCGAAGGCGTGCCACGCGATGATCAGGCCGAACTCGAGCTCCGACAGTTCCGGCGACTTGGGCGACACCAGATGCTGCGAGGAGACGATGCGGCTGCTGTCCGCGGCGGGGGTGGTCAGCGTCGGCTTGCTCATTTTTTTCTCACGATACGTTTACGAATTCTTGACAATTTATAGACGAAATCCCAATCTTTCAACAGCGACGCATCCGTCGAGGCGGTTTCGTCGTTCTGTTTCACGTGCGAGAACACCCCTACAAGCCCTTTTCCGGAGACACACACGATGAACCTGAAGCACCGCATCCTGCAGGCCCTCGGTTGTTCCATGCTTGCGCTCGGCGTCGGCGGCGCCGCGCAGGCGCAGACCACCTGGGACATGCCCACCCCGTACCCGGCCAGCAACTTCCACACGGAGAACATCCAGCAGTTCGCCAACGAGGTCGCCGAGGCCAGCGGTGGCAAGCTGAAGATCACCGTCCATCCGAACGGCTCGCTGTTCAAGGCCAACGAGATCAAGCGCGCGGTGCAGGCCGGGCAGGCGCAGATCGGCGAAGTGCTGCTCTCCAGCCTGGCCAACGAGGACGCGCTCTACGCGCTCGATACCGTGCCTTTCCTCGCCACCAGCTATGCCGATTCGCTCAAGCTGTGGCAGGCCTCGCGCGCCGCGGTGGAAGCCCGCCTGGCGAAGAACGGCCTGAAGCTGCTGTATTCGGTGGCCTGGCCGCCGCAGGGCATCTACTCCAAGACCGCGCTCAGTTCGATGGCCGATCTCAAGGGCGTGAAGATCCGCTCCTACAGCCCGACCGTCGCCCGCATGATCGAACTGATGGGCGCGCAGCCGGTGACCGTGCAGGCCGCCGACCTGACCCAGGCGCTGTCCACCGGCGTGGTGTCGGCCAACATCACCTCCTCGTCCACCGGCTATGACTCCAAGAGCTGGGAGCAACTCGACTACTTCTTCGACGTGCAGGCCTGGCTGCCGAAGAACGTGGTGTTCGTGTCGAAGAAGGCCTTCGACGCGCTCGATCCCGCCACCCAGCAGGCGGTGAGCAAGGCTGCCGCCGCCGCCGAAGAACGCGGCTGGAAGGTCTCCGAGGAGAAGACTGCCTGGTACGTTGCCCAGCTCAAGGCCAACAACATGAAGGTGCTGCCGGCTTCCGACGCGCTGCAGGCCGAGCTGCTGAAGGTGGGCGAGAAGATGACCGCCGAGTGGGTGGAACGCGCCGGCGCCGACGGGCAGAAGATTCTCGACGCCTACCGCGCGGCCCGGTAACGCGACCGCCCCCCTGTAGGAGCGGCCTTGGCCGCGATCCGCCGCTTGGGTGCGGCGATGAACGCCGCTATCGCGGGCAAGCCCGCTCCTACGCGTTTTTTCTTGGTTCATCTGTCAGGAGTCCGCCATGAGAGCGTTCCTCGATTCCCTCTACCGCCTGTCCGGCGCACTGGCCGCGGTCGGCATGGTCGCCACGCTCGTCATGGTGTCCGCCGGCATCGTCAGCCGGCCGCTGGGCATCTACCTGCCCGGCACCGACGACTACGCGGGCTACGCCATGGCCGCCTGCGGCTTCCTGGCGCTGGCCTACACCTTCAAGCACGGCGAGCACATTCGCGTGAGCCTGGTCATCGAGCGTGCCGGCCCGCGCCTGCGCCGCGCCCTCGAATGCTTCTCGCTGGCCTCGGCCACCGCGGTGGTCGCCATGCTGGCCTGGTACTCGGTGCGCCTGGCCTGGCAATCGCACGAGTTCGAGGAGATCTCGCAGGGCGTCGATGCGACGCCGCTGTGGATCCCTCAGCTGTCGATGGCCTTTGGCGCGCTGGTGCTGCTGATCGCAGTAGTCGACGACCTGGTGCTCGCCACCCTGGGGCGCGAGCCGCGACGCCTGGCCACGGCCGGCGGCGAAGCCGTGCGCATGGAGTGAGCCGGACATGGAACTGACCATTGCTGCACTCCTGATCGGCCTGATGCTGGCGCTGCTGGCCGGCGGGCTGTGGATCGGCCTGGCGCTGATGGCCATCGGCATCCTCGGCACGCTCGGCTTCACCCCGCGTGCGCCGGGCGACGGCATGGCGGTCGCGATCTGGGGGGCGAACTCCAGCTGGACGCTGACCGCGCTGCCGCTCTTCCTGTGGATGGGCGAGATCCTCTTCCGCACCAAGCTCTCCGAGGACATGTTCAAGGGCCTGTCGCCCTGGCTGGAGCGCCTGCCGGGCCGCCTGCTGCACACCAACATCATCGGCTGTACGCTGTTCGCCGCGGTGTCCGGCTCCTCGGCGGCCACCTGCGCGACCATCGGCAAGATCGCGCTGCCCGAGCTCACCCGCCGCGGCTACCCGGAGTCGATGGCGCTGGGCACGCTGGCCGGCGCGGGTACGCTGGGGCTGCTGATCCCGCCGTCCATCATCATGATCGTCTACGGCGTGTCGGCCGACGTATCTATCGCCAAGCTGTTCATCGGCGGCGTGCTGCCCGGCATCCTGCTCGCCGGGCTGTTCATGGGCTGGGTGGTGGGCTGGTCGCTGCTGAACCATGCGCGCATCCCGCCGGCCGACCTGCGCACCAACTTCGTCGGCAAGCTGCGCGCCTCGCGCAACCTGATCCCGGTGATTCTGCTGATTGGCGGCGTGCTCGGCTCGATCTACGCCGGCATCGCCACCGCCACCGAGGCGGCGGCGATCGGCGTGGTCGGCAGCCTGATCATCGCCGCCAGCCAGAAGTCGCTCACCCGCAAGAGCTTCATCGATGCGCTGATGGGCGCCACCCGGCTGTACTGCATGATCGCGCTCATCCTCGGCGGTTCGGCCTTCCTGACCCTGGCCATGGGTTATATCGGCCTGCCGCGCCATCTGGCCGAATGGATAGGTTCGCTCGGCCTGTCGCAGGGCATGCTGCTGGTGGCGCTGGCGGTATTCTTCGTGCTGCTCGGCTGCTTCCTCGACGGCATTTCCATCGTGGTGCTCACCATGGCGGTGCTGCTGCCCACCATCCACGCGGCGGGCATCGATCCGCTGTGGTTCGGCGTGTTCGTGGTGGTGGTGGTGGAGATGGCCCAGATCACCCCGCCTGTGGGCTTCAACCTGTTCGTGCTGCAGGGGCTCACCGGCAAGCAGATCACCGAGATCGCGCGTTACGCGCTGCCGTATTTCCTGCTGATGGTGCTGGCGGTGGTGCTGCTCTACCTGTTCCCCGGCCTGGTGACCTGGCTCCCCGCCCATATGATGGGCTGAAACCGGGCACGACCCGAAGGTGTGCACTGCAATGGTGCATGAACGGCCCGCGGCGCTTGCGTTGCGGGCCGTTTTGCATCTGGAGTGGCTGGTTATTGAGGGCAAGATGCTGATCTGAAAGCATTTAGACGATCTGGCGCGCCGATTGCTAAATAGCCGGCATGAACGCCGTCACCGAGCGCCCGGACCTCCTCGCCCAGCCCGCCGTCACGCCAGCCCGCGCCGGCTGGCATGCCGCGCTCGCGCTCGAGTACCGGCGCCGCGGCGCGCGCACCCTGCTCGCCGCACGCCGCCACCATGGCCCCCTGGTGGTGCAGCGCCCGCTCTACCCGGAAGGCGAGGCGGTGTGCCACACCATCCTGGTGCATCCGCCAGCCGGCATCGTCGGCGGCGACCATCTGAACTTCTCCGCCACGCTGGGCGAGGGCGCCCACGTACTGCTGACCACGCCCGGCGCCGGCAAGTGGTATCGCTCGGCCGGTGGCGATACGCCGCCGGGACGCTTCGACCAGCGCATCGAACTGGCCGCCGGCGCACTGTGCGAATGGCTGCCGCAGGAGAGCATCGTCTATGACGGTGCGCTGGGCGAGCAGACCCTGGCGGTGGAACTCGCCGGCGACGCCTGCTTCATCGGCAGCGAGATGCTGTGCCTGGGCCGCACCGGTTCCGGCGAGCGCTTCAACCGCGGCGCGCTGGCGCTGTCCACCCGCATCAGCCGCGACGGCCGTCCGCTGTGGCTGGAAGCCGGCCGCATCGACGGCGGCGGCGCGCTGCTCGATTCCCCCGCCGGGCTCGCCGGCCAGCCGGTGGTCGGCACGCTGCTGGCCGCCAGCCCGCAAGTGGACGAGGCGCTGCGCGATGCCTGCCGGGAGATCCCGCCCGCTGCAGGCGAGGGCGGCGTGACCCTGCTGCCCGGGCTGCTGGTAGCGCGCTGGCTGGGGCCGCAGGCCGAAGCCGGGCAGCACTGGCTGCGTGCGTTGTGGCAGGTGTTGCGCCCGGCGCTCGCCGGCCGCGCGGCCGAGAAGCCGCGGATATGGAGTACCTAGTGTCAGGCGAGATTGCGCATGACGCGCCCGTAGGAGCGGCCTTGGCCGCGATCCGGCCTTTGTTGAGCCGAGCGCCGCATCGCGGCCAAGGCCGCTCCTACGGGGCAGGGCGCGCGTCTGGAACGCACAACTAAGAAACGAGGAGAACCCATGGAACTGACCCCCCGCGAGAAGGACAAGCTGCTGCTGTTTACCGCCGGCCTGGTGGCCGAGCGCCGCCTCGCGCGCGGCGTGAAGCTGAACTACCCGGAGGCGGTGGCGCTGATCAGTTGCGCCATTCTGGAAGGCGCGCGCGACGGGCGCACGGTGGCCGAGCTGATGAGCTACGGCGCCACCTTGCTGACCCGCGAGCAGGTCATGGACGGCGTGCCGGAGATGATCCCCGAGATCCAGGTGGAGGCCACCTTCCCGGACGGCACCAAGCTGGTCACCGTGCATCACCCCATCCCCTGAAGGAGCGTGCAGCGATGATTCCCGGAGAAATCCTCACCCGCGAGGGCGAGATCGAACTCAACGCCGGCCGCGCCACCGTGAGCCTGACGGTGACCAACACCGGCGACCGCCCGGTGCAGGTCGGTTCGCACTACCACTTTGCCGAAACCAATGCCGCGCTCGACTTCGACCGCGCCGCCGCCCGCGGCTGCCGGCTGGACATCGCCGCCGGCACCGCGGTGCGCTTCGAGCCCGGCCAGGCGCGCACTGTGCAACTGGTGGAACTCGCCGGCGAGCGCGTGGTGTATGGCTTCAACGCCCAGGTGATGGGGAAACTCTGATGAGCACGAAGATATCCCGCCGCGCCTACGCGGAAATGTTCGGCCCCACCACCGGCGACCGCGTGCGTCTGGCCGATACCGAACTGTGGATCGAGGTCGAGCACGACTACACGGTCTATGGCGACGAGGTGAAGTTCGGCGGCGGCAAGGTGATCCGCGACGGCATGGGGCAGGGCCAGAAGGTGTCCGCCGAAGTGGCCGACACGGTGATCACCAACGCGCTGATCGTCGACCACTGGGGCATCGTCAAGGCGGATGTCGGCCTCAAGGACGGGCGCATCCAGGCCATCGGCAAGGCCGGCAACCCGGACATCCAGCCGGGTGTCACCATCGCCATCGGCGCCGGCACCGAGGTCATCGCCGGCGAGGGGCTCATCCTCACCGCCGGCGGCATCGACAGCCACATCCACTGGATCTGCCCGCAGCAGATCGAGGAGGCGCTGATGAGCGGGGTGACCACCATGCTGGGCGGCGGCACCGGGCCCGCCACCGGCACGCTGGCCACCACCTGCACGCCGGGGCCCTGGCACCTCCACCGCATGCTGGAGGCGGCCGAGGCCTTCCCGATGAACCTGGGCTTCTTCGGCAAGGGCAACGCCTCGCTGCCCGAGCCGCTGCGCGAGCAGGTCGAGGCCGGCGCCATCGGCCTGAAGCTGCACGAAGACTGGGGCACCACCCCGGCGGCCATCGACAACTGCCTCTCCGTGGCCGAGGACTACGACGTGCAGGTCGCCATCCACACCGACACGCTCAACGAATCCGGCTTCGTCGAGACCACCATCGCCGCCTTCAAGGACCGCACCATCCACACCTTCCACACCGAAGGCGCGGGCGGCGGCCACGCGCCGGACATCATCAAGGCGATCGGCCGCCCCAACGTGCTGCCGTCTTCCACCAACCCGACTCGGCCCTACACGGTGAATACCATCGACGAGCACCTCGACATGCTGATGGTGTGCCACCACCTCGATCCGGCCATTGCCGAGGACGTGGCCTTCGCCGAGAGCCGCATCCGCCGCGAGACCATCGCCGCCGAGGACATCCTGCACGACCTGGGCGGCTTCTCGATGATGTCCTCGGACTCGCAGGCCATGGGCCGGGTGGGCGAGGTCATCACCCGCACCTGGCAGACCGCACACAAGATGAAGGTGCAGCGCGGCGCGCTGCCCGAGGATGCGGCCAGCGGCGGTGCGGACAACTTCCGCATCAAGCGCTACATCGCCAAGTACACCATCAACCCGGCCATCACCCACGGCATCGCGCATGTGGTCGGCTCCATCGAGGTCGGCAAGCTCGCCGACCTGGTGCTGTGGCGCCCGGCCTTCTTCGGCGTCAAGCCCAGCCTGATCCTCAAGGGCGGGGCGATCGCCGCGGCGGCGATGGGTGACCCCAACGCCTCCATCCCCACCCCGCAGCCGGTGCACTACCGGCCGATGTTCGCCAGCTACGGCAAGGCGCTTTCGCGTTCGCTTACCTTCGTCTCGCAGGCCGCGCTGGCCAATCCGGCGGTGGCTGCGCTGGGGCTGTCCAAGCCGCTGGAGGCGGTGCGCGGCTGCCGCACCGTGCAGAAGGCCGACATGGTGCATAACGGCGCCACCCCGCAGATCGAGGTGGACCCGGAAACCTACGTGGTGCGCGCCGATGGCGAGCTGCTCGCCTGCGAGCCGGCCGCCGAGCTGCCGATGGCGCAGCGCTACTTCCTCTTCTGAACCGGAGAACGACCATGCTGACCACTCACCATGCCCCGGCAAGCGCCGCGACCGCACCCGCCAGCGCCATTCCTGCCGACACCACTGTCCGGAACCCCGCCATGCTGCTGATCGAAACCCTGTACACCGGCCACGCGGTGGCCAGCGAGCACCTCGAACTGTCCTTCGAATACCGTACCAAGAGCCGCCTGCGCGCCACCCTGAAGTCCGGCGAGGAGGTCGGCCTGTTCCTGCCGCGCGGCACCATCCTGCGCGGCGGCATGAAGCTCGCCGCGGCCGACGGGCGCATCGTCGAAGTGCTCGCCGCCCCCGAGGAGCTGCTCGAAGTGCGCTGCGCCGACGCGCTGGAACTGGCCCGCGCCGCCTACCACCTGGGCAACCGCCACGTCGCGGTGGAACTGGGCGAAGGCTGGCTGCGCATCCAGGCCGACCACGTGCTGGAAGGCATGCTCGCCGGTTTGGGCGCCACGGTGACCGCGGTCACCGCGCCCTTCGAGCCGGAAGCCGGCGCCTACGCGCATGGTCACCAGCATCCGGGCGAAGGCTCCAGCGCCGCGCGCATCCATGTGATGGGCGGCAGCTACTGAGATCGCACGCCATGCTGCCGCTCGTCCGCCTGCTGCAACTGGTCAGTCCCGCGCTGCCGGTGGGTGCCTACACCTATTCGCAGGGCCTGGAATGGGCGGTGGAGGCCGGCACCGTGCGCACCGAGGCCGATGCCGCGCGCTGGATCGGTGACCTGCTCGAACACGGCACCGGCGCCTTCGAAGCGCCGCTCGCCGCCCGCCTGCTCGCCGCCTGGGCGCAGGCCGGGGAGGGCGGTGCGGAGGCGGGTGAGGCACTGGCCGAGGTCGCCGCACTGAACGCCGACTTCCTCGCCAGCCGGGAAACCGCCGAGCTGCGCGCCGAGACCGTGCAGATGGGGTACTCGCTGGTCCGCCTGCTCACCGGTCTGCCAGCTTTCGCGGCATTGCCCGGCTGGGTGGATCGGCTGGAAGCGATCGAAGAACCGGCCTTTCCCACCGCGTGGACGGCTGCCGCGGCCGCCTGGCAGGTGCCGCCGGGCGAGGCGGTGGCCGCCTACCTGTGGGCCTGGGCGGAGAATCAGGTGATGGCCGCGGTCAAGGCGGTGCCCTTGGGACAAAGCGCCGGGCAGCGTCTGCTGGCCACGCTGGGCGAGCGCATCCCGGCGGTGGCCGAGCGCGCGCTGGTGCTGCCGCGCGGCGCCTGGAGCAACTTCTCGCCCGCGCTGGCCATCGCCAGCAGCCGGCACGAAACCCAATACACCCGGCTGTTCCGCTCGTAGAGACACGAATGAATACCCGAACCGGACCCGTAGGAGCGGCCTTGGCCGCGATGCGGTAGTGGGTGTCCTTACAGACCGTATCGCGGCCAAGGCCGCTCCTGCAAACCGAAGGAGTCGTACCCCATGAACAACACCCAACCCCTGCGCGTCGGCATCGGCGGACCGGTCGGCTCCGGCAAGACCGCCCTGACCCTGGCGCTTTGCCTGGCGCTGCGCGACAAGTACAACATCGCGGTGGTCACCAACGACATCTACACCGCCGAGGATGCGCAGTTCCTGGTGCGCAACGAGGCGCTCGCCCCGGAGCGCATCATCGGCGTGGAAACCGGCGGCTGCCCGCACACCGCGATCCGCGAGGACGCCTCGATCAACCTGGAGGCGGTGGACCGCCTGAACCGGCGTTTCCCGGGGCTGGACATCATCTTCGTCGAGTCCGGCGGCGACAACCTGGCGGCGACCTTCTCGCCGGAGCTCTCCGACCTGACCCTCTACGTCATCGATGTGTCGGCCGGCGACAAGATCCCGCGCAAGGGCGGCCCCGGCATCACCCGCAGCGACCTGCTGGTGATCAACAAGATCGACCTCGCGCCGCTGGTCGGCGCCTCGCTGGAAGTCATGGACCGCGACGCGCGCAAGATGCGCGGCGAGCGTCCCTTCGTCTTCAGCAACCAGAAGACCGGCCAGGGCCTGGCCGAGATCATCGACTTCATCGAACGCCAGGGCCTGCTGCTGCCCGCGGCGGCCTGAACGCCCAATCACCTCTCACCAAGGAGCGCACATGAACATCGCCCGTCTCGCCACCGCCGCCGGCCTCGCCCTGTGGGCCGGCGCCGCCGCCGCCCATCCGGGCCACGAATCCGCCAGCTTCTTCTCCGGTATCACGCACCCGTTGGGTGGCGCCGACCACCTGCTGGCCATGCTCGCCGTCGGCCTCTACGCCGCGCGCCAGGCCGGCCGCCAGCGCTGGGCGCTGCCTGCAAGCTTCGTGCTGGCGATGCTGGCCGGTGCCGGGCTGGGCGCGCTGGGCATCATGCTGCCCGCGGTGGAAGCCGGCATCGCCGCCTCGGTGCTGGTGCTGGGCCTGCTGATCGCCTTCGCCGCCCGCCTGCCGGTGGCCGCCGCGCTGCCGCTGGTGGCGGGCTTCGCGCTGTTCCACGGCCATGCCCACCACGCCGAGATGGGCGAGGGCACGCTGGCCGCCTACGCCGCCGGCTTCGCGCTGGCCACCGCGGCGCTGCACGCTGCGGGCTATCTGGTCGGCCGCTGGCTGCCGCAGAGCCTGTGGGCGCAGCGTCTGCAGCGCGCCGCCGGCGCACTGATCGCCGGCGCGGGGGCGGTGTTCCTGGGGGCCTGAAACCTTCCGGCGCAGCGCCTTCGCTGCGCTGCAATATTTACGACATCTTTACGCGCCGCTCACTAGCATCCGCTCACCAGTTGCCGGACCGGCCGGGCTCATCGGGCCGTCCGCCGCAACGCCCCCGACACGGTGAGACGCGTGCTAGGCAACAAGCAATACGCATCCGCCGGCCTCCGTCGCTGAACGGGGCCGGCGCATGCGCCCCTTCTTCCCAACCCTGAATGCGCTGGGCCTGATGCTGGGCCTGTTCGGCGCGGTCATGGCCTTTCCGCTGGCGGTGTCGTGGTGGCTGGACGACGGCGCCACTTACGCCTACGACGAGGCGATCGCCATTACGCTGGCGGCCGGCTTCCTGCTGTGGGCGGCGACCCGCAATGGCCGGCGCGACCTGCGCACGCGCGACGGCTTCCTGCTGGTGGCCGGCACCTGGGTGGTGACCCCGGTGTTCGCCGCGCTGCCGCTGCTGTTCTACCTCCCCGGGCTGTCCTTTACCGACGCCTATTTCGAGGCAGCCTCGGGCCTGACCACCACCGGCGCCACGGTGCTCACCGGGCTGGATACGCTGCCCATCTCGATCAATCTGTGGCGCACCTTCATGCACTGGATAGGCGGCATGGGGGTCATCGTGCTGATGGTGGCGGTGCTGCCGCTGCTGGGCATCGGCGGGCGCCAGCTGTTCAAGGCCGAAGCGCCCGGGCCATTGAAGGAAACCGGCCTCACGCCGCGCATCGCCGAAACCGCCAAGGGGCTGTGGACGGTCTACCTGCTGCTCACCGTGGCCTGCGGCTTCAGCCTGTGGGCAGCGGGCATGGCGCCGTGGGAGGCGCTGATCCATTCCTTCACCATCACCGGGCTGGGCGGCTTCTCCAGCAAGGACGCCTCGCTGGGCTACTTCAACAGCGTGCCGGTCGAAATCGTCACCATGGTCTTCGCGCTGCTCGCCGGGTTGAACTACGCCACCCATTTTCTCGTGTGGCTCCGTCGCAGCCTGCAGCCCTACGCTGCCGACCCGGAGATTCCCTGGTTCTTCGCGGTCCTGGTCCTGAGTACCGCAATGATCACGCTCTTCCTGCTGCCGTCCCACGCGCATGCCAGCCCCGCGGAAACCCTGCGCTACGTGTCCTTCCACGTGGTGTCCATTGCCACCTCGCTTGGCCTGGCGACCTACGACTACACGCTGTGGCCGATGTTCGCCCAGCTGTGGATTCTCTTCCTCGGCAGCTTCGCGCCCTGTTCGGGCTCCACCGGCGGCGGCATCAAGATGATCCGCGCAATCATGCTCTACAAGCAGGTGTACCGTGAGGTCATCCGTTCGCTGCACCCGCGCGCCGAGGCGCCGGTGCGGGTGGGCGGCGCCAATGTGTCCGAGACCGTGCTGCATGCGGTGCTGGGTTTCAGCTTCCTCTACATGGTGTCCATCGTCGCGCTCACCCTGGTGCTCACCGCCAGCGGGCTGGACGTGGTGACCGCCTTCTCGGCGGTGGTGGCCTGCATCAACAACACCGGCCCCGGCCTGGGCGCGGTCGGGCCGGCGGGCAACTACCAGGGGCTGGGCGACTTCCAGATCTGGGTGCTGTCCTTCACCATGATCCTCGGTCGGCTGGAGATCTTCACCCTGCTGGTGGTGCTCACGCCGTCGTTCTGGCGGCGCTGAATCGCGGCCAAGGCCGCTCCTGCGCAGCACCCGCGACCTGTAGGAGCGGCCTTGGCCGCGATACGGACTTTGGGAAGACGACGGCCGCGATCGCGGGCAAGCCCGCTCCTACACCAGGCGGTAGCCGATGCCGGTTTCGGTCAGCAGATGGCGCGGGAAGGCCGGCGTGGCTTCCAGCTTGCGCCGCAGGCTGGCCATGTGCACCCGCAGGTAGTGGGTGTGCTCCACGTGGTTGGGGCCCCAGACCTCGGCCAGCAGGTGGCGGTGGGTGAGCACCCGGCCGGCGTTGGCCACCAGGTGGGCAAGCAGCTTGTATTCGATCGGCGTCAGGTGCACCGCCTCGCCGGCGCGGCGCACGCTGCGCTGGGCGAGGTCCACCTCGACGTCGCCGAAGCGCGCTACCGCCGGCTCGCCGCTGCGCGCCAGCGCGGTGCGGCGCAGCAGGGCGCGCAGGCGGGCGAGCAGTTCGGCCACGCCGAAGGGCTTGGTCAGGTAGTCGTCGGCGCCGGCGTCGAGCGCGGCGACCTTGTCGGCTTCGTCGGTGCGCGCCGACAGGATCAGCACCGGCACCGTGCTCCAGCCGCGCAGCGTGCGGATCAGTTCGATGCCGTCCATGTCCGGCAGGCCGAGGTCGACGATCACCAGGTCGGGCTTGCGCGCGCGCGCCTCGATCAGCCCGCGCTCGCCGTTGGCCGCCTCCACCACCTGACAGTCGCTGGCGGCCAGCGCGCCGCGCAGGAAGCGGCGGATCTGCGGCTCGTCCTCGACCACGACCACCACCGGCGCGGGGGCGGCGCTCTTCATGCGGCCTCCTGCGGCAGCGCCGGGGCAGTGCCGCGCGGCAGGGCGATCTCGAAGCAGGCGCCGCCCTCCGTGCGGTTGAACGCGCGCACCCGGCCGCCGTGCGCGGCAACCACCGCCTGAACGATGGCCAGGCCGAGGCCGACGCCGCCGATGGCGGATTCCTTCTGGCCGCGGGTGAACTTGGCGAACAGCGCGTCGATGCGCCCCGGCGGCAGGCCGGGGCCGTTGTCGCACACCTGCAGGATCATCTCGTCCCCGTCGGCGCGGGCGCGGATCTCGATGCGCGAGCCGGGCGGGGTGTACTTGGCGGCGTTTTCCAGCAGGTTGCACAGCACGCGCTCGAACAGCACGCTGTCGATGTCCACCAGCGGCAGCTCGGCGGGCAGGTCGATGAGCAGTTCATGCCGCCCGAGCAGCGAGGCGCGCGCCTGCAACGCGGCGCCGACCACTTCTTCCAGCGGTTGCCACTCGCGGCGCAGGCGCACGCCGCCCGATTCGATGCGCGCCATGTCCAGCAGGTTGGCCACCTGCGCGCTGGAGCGCTGCGCCTCGGCGCCGATCGCCGCCACCATCTCGGCCTGCTCGGCGGACAGCGGCGGCGGAGTGAGCGCCACCGTGTCGGCCAGCCCGGCGATGGCGGTGAGCGGGGTGCGCAGGTCGTGGGAAAGGGCGGCGAGCAGCGAGTTGCGCAGGCGCTCGGACTCCATCGCCAGCTCGGTGCTGCGCGCCACGGCGACGTAGTGCAGGCGTTCCAGGGCGATCGCCAGCAGGCTGGCGAAGGCGTCCAGCAGCGGCGCCGGCGGGGGCTCGGCGGGGTCGCCGTGCAGCGCCAGCACACCGCGCACCCGCATCGGCGCGCGCAGCGGCAGCCAGCGGATCGGCTTGCCGGCGGCGTCGGTGGTGTGCTGCGCTTGCCCATTGCGCCAGGCGGCCTGCGCGGCCGGCGGCGCTTCGGCCGCGGGGTCGGGGCCGGCGTCGGCAGGCCGCAGGCGGTCCTGCTCGTCCGGCAGCCACAGCACGCAGTCGCAGCCGAATACCTCGCGGGTGAAGCGTTCGGCGTTCGCTGCGATCTGCTCGACCGCGAGCGCGGCCGACAACTCGCGCGCCAGGCCGTAGAGCGCCTGGGTCTGCCGCTCGCGCTGTTCGGCCGCGTCGCGCTGGCGGCGCAGGCGTGCGGCCAGCTCCGCGGTGGTCAGGGCGACCAGCAGCAGCACCGCGAAGGTGAGCAGGTACTGGACGTCGTGCACCCCCAGGGTGAAATGCGGCGGCACGAAGAACAGGTCGAACAGCGCCACCGACAGGAAGGCTGCGAGCACCGCCGGTCCGCGCCCCAGCCTGACCGCCGAGAACAGCACCGCGAGCGGGAACAGCATGGCGATGTTGGCGAGGTCGAGATGCCCGAGCAGCGGGGCGCCGACCGCCGCGATGGCGCCCACCGACAACACCGCCAGCCCATAGTCGCGCCAGCCGGCGCGGTGGGGAGGAGCGGAGGGAACGGAAGCGGGCATGACGTGATCGACCGTGAAGACGGAGGGCGCGTGGCCGCGTATGGTAGCAAGCCGTGCTGTAATGTTCCGCGCCGCTGCCGCGACTGAGCCACAAGCCCCCACAGGAGACCCGTACATGCACGCCACCTTGCCCCTGCTCCGGCAGACGGATTTTCCGCCGCTCGCGCGCGACACCCTGCAGACCCTGCAGGTCAATCTCGGCTACCGCTGCAACCAGAGCTGTGTGCACTGCCATGTGAACGCCGGCCCCAAGCGCACCGAGGAGATGAGCGGCGAGACGGTGGATGCGCTGCTCGCCTTCCTCGATGCCAGCCCTCGGGTGAACACCCTGGACCTCACCGGCGGCGCCCCCGAACTGAACCCGCACTTCCGCCGCCTGGTGGTGGCTGCGCGCGCCCGCGGCCTGCATGTGATCGACCGCTGCAACCTCACCATCCTGTACGAGTCGGGGCAGGAGGGGCTGGCCGAGTTCCTCGCCGACCACCGCGTCGAGGTGGTCGCCTCGCTGCCCTGCTACCTGGAGGACAACGTCGACCGCCAGCGCGGCAAGGGCGTGTTCGCCACCAGCATCCGCGCGCTGCGCCGGCTCAACGAACTTGGCTACGGGCAGGCCGGCGGCGAGCGCGTGCTGTCGCTGGTGTACAACCCGCAGGGCCCCAGCCTGCCGCCGCCCCAGGCGGCGCTGGAGGCGGCCTACCGCGAGCATCTGGGCGAAGAGTTCGGCATCGTGTTCACCCGCCTGTTCACCCTGGCCAACATGCCCATCCAGCGTTTCGGCTCGATGCTGGTCAGCAAGGGCGAGTTCAACCGCTACCTGGACCTGCTGCGCGGCGCGCACCGCGACGAGAACCTCGCCGGGGTGATGTGCCGCAGCCTGGTGAGCGTGGACTGGCAGGGCTATCTGTACGACTGCGACTTCAACCAGCAGCTCGGCCTGCCCTTGGCCGCGCCGGACGGCAGCCCGCGCCTGCACATCACCCAGGCCACCGCTGCGGCCCTGGCCGGCCTGCCGATCCGGGTGGCGGCGCATTGCTGGGGCTGTACCGCGGGGCAGGGCTCGAGTTGCGGCGGCGCGCTGGACGACGGTACGGCCGCCGCCCCGGCCTGTGGCACGCGCTGAGCGCCGCATGGGCGATGACGCCCGGGATGTGCAATGAGCGCACCCCACGCTGACTGTGCCCCTGCGCCCGGCCGTGAGGACGGGCCTGCGCCGCGCCTCGCGGTGCTGCTGCCGATCGCGCAGGATGCCGCACGGGGCTACGCGCAGCTGCGCCTGATGGCACCGCTGCGCCGCTGCGGCGTGGAGCTGATCGCCACCACGGCCGACGCCGATGCGGGGGCCGTGCCGGTGCTGCGCCACATGGCCTCGCGCCTGCTCACCGTGCCGGGGGCGCTGCCCGCCCAGTACAACGCCGCGGCGGCCTTTGCGCGCGCCGACACCCTGCTTCTGCTGCCGGAAGGCGTGCTGTTGCCGTCCTTCGCCGATCAGCTGGTGGAGCGCGCGCTGGAGCAGGCCGGTAGCGACTGGGGCTGGTTCGACATGCGCTGCACCCGGGCGCTGAGCGGCTTGCTGGTCACTGCCTGGATCGGGCTGCGGGCGAGCTGGCGTGCCGGCCTGCACCGCACGCATCCGCTGTTCGTGCGCCGCAGCGCCTTCATGGCGGTGGGGGGCGTGCCGTCCGACGCGGCCTGCGTGCCCGCGGCCCTGGCGCGGCGGCTCGGGGCCTCGGCCCGCAGGCCGGTGCGCATCCGCACGCCTGCGCTCGCAGGCTATCGCTGGGTGGTCGAGCCCGCAGCGTTCGGCACCCGATGATGAAGGAGAAGGCGATGAAGCTCGAAGGAATCCAGGCTTGCGTGTTCGATGCCTATGGCACGCTGTTCGATGTGGCCGCGGTGGCGCGCGGCGCGGACGAGGCGCTGGGCGAGCATGCCCGCGCAATCGTGGAGCTGTGGCGCGCGAAGCAGCTGCAATACACCTGGCTGCGCGGACTGGCCGGGCACCATGCGGACTTCTGGCAGGTCACCGAAGACGCGCTGGGCTTTGCGCTGGCCAGCCATGGACTGGACGACGCGGCGCTGCGCGAACGCCTGATGGCCTGCTACCTGCGCATTCCGGTTTATCCCGAGGTGCCGGATGTGCTGCACAGGCTGCGCGCCGCGGGGATGAAGCTGGCCATCCTGTCCAACGGCACGCCGGCGATGCTTGAATCGGCGGTGGCGCACGCGGGGCTCTCGGACTGTTTCGACGCCGTGCTCTCGGTGGAGGCGGTGGGCGTGTTCAAGCCGCATCCCTCGGTCTACCGGCTGGGCGAGCAGGCCCTGGGCCATCCTGCGCAGGCCATGTGCTTCGTCTCTTCCAATGGCTGGGATGCCTGTTCGGCCCGGGCCTACGGCTACCGGGTGATGTGGTGCAACCGCTTCGGCCAGCCGGCCGAGCGCATCCCGGCCGAGCCGGACGGCATGCTGCCGGATCTGAACGGACTGCCAGCGGTGCTGGGAGTGGCTTAGGCTGCTCAGGCCTCGTCCGTCTTCCGGTTCCCGCCAGCCGCGGAGCGGGCCTCGTCGCGCGCCGCCAGTTCGCCATGCGCGAAGCGCGTCGTCATGCGGCGGATGAAGGCCATCTGCTCCTGGTAGTTGCTGCACCCGGAGCACATCATCAGATGCATGCGCAGGGTGAGCCGCTCGCGCAGGGCGAGCTCGCGGTCCAGCGCTTCGGAGCACAGGCGGGTGGCTTCCTTGCAGTTCAGCATGTGCGGCACGCTCCCTTGACGAACCAGTTGCTCTCCAGGCAGCCGCGCAGGCCGGTGCGGGCGCGGTGCAGGATGACGTGGCAGTTGTTCGCGGTGATGCCCAGTTCGGTGCAGATCTCCGCGGTTTCCAGCCCGAGCATCTCGCGCATCATGAACACCCGCGCGATGTTCTCCGGCAGGTGATCCAGGCAGGCTTCGAACACCGCCCAGAACTGCTTGTTCTCCAGCGATTCCTCCGGCGCCGCCCAGGCCGCCGGGCGGCAGTCCGGGTGCCAGTGGCCATTGGCGCGGAACAGGGCGTCGATGGCGCCGTCCTCGTCCTCGCTCTCGCCGTTGCTGCCGATGACCGTGCTCAGCGCAGGCGAGCGGCTGCCGCGGCGCAGGATGTCCACGATCTTGTTGCGCAGGATGCCGAACACCCAGGTCTTCAGCGCGGCCGTGCCGGCATAGCTGGCGGCATTCACCAGGGCCGCCTCGATGGCCTCCTGGACGGCGTCCTCGGCCAGCTCGGCGTCGCGCAGTTGCAGGCGGGCGAAGCGCAGCATGTCCTGATGCAGGGCGGCGAGCCGGACCGGGTCGGACAGTTGCTGGGCTGCGCTCGCATGCGGCTCGGTGGCTTGGGCGCCGGTCATGGAATCTCCTGTGGACGGATCGGGTGTGCGGCCGCATTCCGGGGCGACATGTGCTGGCCCGCAGATGGTAACGCAGCCGGGCGGGGGCGACGCCGCGGCACCGCCGGACATGTCGCACGAGCTGCCCGGAACCTTACAGCACACATGCGCCGCAGCGCGATCCGGCGCGCGACCGGAAGAATTTCCGCAGGTCGCTGTAAGGAAGTGGCCGCAGCGACGACACAGCCCATGCAAGCACACCGGCACCCGCCGGCGCGCCTGCACCCATCCCGGATCACCCACAAGGAGAGACACATGAACCGCACCGCTACCCGCCAGGCCACCGCCGCCGCCCTCGCGCTCGCCCTCGGCGCAGCACTCAGCATGTCGGCCGTGCCCGCTGCGGCGGCCGATGCCGACAAGGAAAAATGCTACGGCGTGTCGATGAAGGGCAAGAACGACTGCGCCGCCGGCCCCGGCACCACCTGCGCGGGAACGTCCAAGATGGACTACCAGGGCAACGCCTGGAAGTACGTGGCCAAGGGCTCCTGCGAGCAGATGAAGTCGCCGACCTCGCCCACCGGCCAGGGCCAGCTCGAAGCCTTCCAGGAAAAGAAATCCTGAGCGGCCGGCGCGGAGCGTTCGCCATGTCCACGGCCATCCATCCCGCCACGCATGCCGCGGGCGCAGCCGCGCTGCCGCCGCGGGCGGGTCTGGGGCTCAAGCCGGCGCATGTCCGGCAGATCCTCGAGACCCGCCCGGCGGTGGGCTTCTTCGAAGTGCACGCCGAGAACTACATGGTCCCCGGCGGGCCTTTCCATGAACACCTGGGCCGTATCCGCGCCGACTTTCCGCTGTCGGTGCATGGCGTGGGGCTGTCGATCGGCGGGGAGGAGCCGCTGGACGAGGCCCATCTCGACCGCCTCGCGGCGCTGCTCGAGCGCTACGCGCCGCAGGCCTTCTCCGAGCACCTCGCGTGGTCCGGTCACGGCGGGGCCTTCTTCAACGACCTGCTGCCCCTGCCGTACACGCCGGCCACGCTCGCCCGCGTATGCGCGCATGTCGACCGCGTGCAGGAGCGCCTGCGCCGGCCGATGCTGCTGGAGAACCCGGCGACCTATGTGGAATTCGCCGAGTCCACGCTCGCCGAGACCGAGTTCATCGCCGAGGTGGTGCGCCGCACCGGCTGCGGTCTGCTGCTGGATGTGAACAATGCCTACGTGTCCTGCGTGAACCACGGGCGCGAGCCGCGCGCCTACCTGCAGGCCCTGCCGCTTGCCGCGGTGGGCGAGATCCACCTGGCCGGTTTCGCCCGCCAGATGGACGCCGCCGGCGACGAGCTGCTGATCGACAGCCACGGCTCGCCGGTGGACCGCGCGGTGTGGGCGCTCTACGAGTTCGTGCTGGCACGGCTCGGCCCCACGCCGACGCTGATCGAGCGCGACAACGACATTCCGCCCTTCGACGTGCTGCTGGGCGAGGCCGCCGAGGCCGGGCGCCTGCTCGCCGCGGTGCGCAGCGAGGTGACGGCATGAGCGGCCAGGCCGGGTTCGCCGCCGCGCTGCTCGACGCCGGATTGCCCTGCCCGGACGGGCTGGTGGCGTGGAACGGCTCGGACCCCGCGCGGCGCTTCGCGGTGTATCGCAACAACGTGGTGGTGTCGCTGGTCGATGCGCTGGCAGAGGCTTTCCCGGTGGTGCATGCGCTGGTCGGCGGCGAGTTCTTCCGCGCCATGGCGCAGGTCTTCGTCACCACGCGGCCGCCGCGCTCGCGCCTGCTGGCCTTCTACGGCGAGGGCTTCGCCGATTTCGTCGCCGCCTTCCCGCCGGCCGCGGAGCTGCCCTGGCTGGCCGACGTGGCGCGTCTGGAGATGCTGCGCGTGCGTGCCTACCACGCGGCCGATGCCGAGGCGCTGCCGCAGGCCGCCATCGGCGCGCTGCTGGCCGACCCGGCGCGCCTGCCGGGGGCGGGCTTCGGCCTTCATCCGGCGCTCGGCGTGCTGCGTTCGGCGCACGCGGTGGTGGATCTGTGGGCGGCGCACCAGGTCGATGCCCCGGACCTCTCCGGGCTGGACCCGGCGCGCCCGCAGGCCGCCCTGGTGATGCGCGAGCAAGATGCGGTGACGGTGACGGAAATCCCCGTGCCGGCCGCAGCGTTCGTCGAATGCCTGCAGACCGGTGCGAACCTGGGTGAGGCCCTGGACGCGTGCAGCGCGCACGGGGGCTTCGACCCCGCAGCGGCGCTGGGCGCGCTGCTGCGGGCGCAGGCCATCGTGTCGATCCGCGAAGGAGACAAGGACCATGAATAGTCGAACCGATGCAGCGGCTGCGACAGTTACGCCGTCGGTCGGGCCGGCCGCCCTGGTGCGCCGTTTCGTGGCGCTGTGCGAGTGCGTGCCGCATGCGCTGATCGCCTTCCTCGGACGCTTCTCGATCGCCGCGGTGTTCTGGCAGTCCGGGCAGACCAAGGTCGAAGGGCTGGCGATCAACCTGGTCGCGGGCGAGTTCACCCTGGGCTGGCCGCGCCTGTCCGACACCGCGGTGTTCCTGTTCCGCGAGGAATACCGGTTGCCGTTGATCGCGCCGGAGATTGCCGCGCCGCTGGCGGCCTTTGCCGAGCACCTGTTTCCGCTATTGCTGCTGCTCGGCCTGGCGACGCGCTTCTCCGCGCTGGCCCTGCTGGTGATGACGGCGGTGATCCAGCTGCTGGTCTATCCGGGGGCCTATCCCACCCACGGCGTGTGGGCGGCGGTGCTGCTCTACCTGCTGGCGCGCGGGCCGGGCCGGCTGTCGCTGGATCACTGGATCGCGCGCCGCGCCGGCGGCGCCTGAGCAAGGCGCCGGCTTACTCGCCGGCGCCTTCGGCGTACACCCGGAAGCTGTTCCTGCCCTCCAGCTTGGCGTGGTACATCGCGTTGTCGGCGTTGCTCAGCAGGTCGGTGGCTTCTTCGCCGTGGGTCGGGTAGAGGCTTACGCCGATGCTGGCGCCTATCATCGTTGGCTTGCCGTCGATCTGGAAGGGTTCGAGGAAGCAGTCGTGCAGCTTAGCGGCGACCAGCGCCGCGTCCTCGGGGCCTTCCAGATTCTCCTCGAGCACGGTGAATTCGTCGCCGCCCAGGCGGGCCACGGTGTCGTCGGCCCGCACATGGGCGCGCAGGCGGTTGGCGACCGCGCGCAGCACCTCGTCGCCCACCGCGTGGCCGCGCTCGTCGTTGATCTCCTTGAAGTGGTCCAGGTCGACGAAGAGCAGGGCAAACGGCTTGCCGCTGCGTCGCGCACGCGTGATGGCGGCTTCCAGGTAGATCTGGAACATGCGCCGGTTGGGCAGGCCGGTGAGCGAGTCGTGATGCGCCAGATGGTCGAGTTCGCTGCGGCGGTGTTCCAGTTCGTCCAGTTGCGAGGCGATCTGTTGCTGCATGTGTGCCACGCTGCGCGCGAGCACGCCCAGTTCGTCCTGGCGGTGAACCGGGAGCACACCCGCCTTCTCGCCACGCGAGATGGCCATGACCGCGTTTGCCATGGTGTTGACGGGGCCGGTTACCGCGCGGGCGACCAGCGCCGAGATGCCCACCGCGAGCAGGCTGAACAGCAGGACGAGTTCCAGCGTGCTCTGGCGCTGGCTGGTCGACAAGGCGAGCACTTCGTCCAGCGGCTGCGAGAGACCCAGCACCAGGAAGCGGCCGTCGTCGACGTCGCCGAAGGGCAGGCGCACGAAGGCCACCGCCTCGCCATCGCCGTTCCCGGAATCAGGGGTCACCACCACGCTGCCGCGGCGTCCTTCGATCAGCTCGGCGACGGGAGGATAGGTCTGCTGCACCAGCAGCGGCCTGCCGTGTTCGAAACCGAAGGTCTGAGCCGGGTCCGGGTGCACCAGGAAATCGCCACGGTGGTTGGCGAGATACACCCGGTAGCTGGCCGGCAGGTCCTGGTGCAACTGACCGAAGTAACGCTGCAGGTCCAGGGTGATGACCGCGACGCCGAGTACGACGCCGTCGCCGTCGATCACCGGGCTGGCGACCCGCAGGATGGGCTGGCCGGCGACCGTCGGCGCGTCGTCCTCGCGGTTCAGGCCGATGTCCGAGAGGTAGACCTGGCCCGGGCCGCGGCGCAAGGTCTCGAATACATAGGGGGCGTGCCCCTTCTCCTGCAGTGCCAGTCCGGTCAGGCGCACGGTGCCGCTGCCGAGGCGGTCCACCCGCACCTGTTCCAGGCCGTGGTCCGCACCGCCGATCAGGCGGATGCGCGCGTAGCTGGGGTAGCTGGCCATCATTGCGGCGAAGCTCTCCGCGAGGCCGTCGCGCGCCGCCTGTGCGTCGGGGGTGTCCTCCGCGCCGAGCGCGCGAACCGCGTCAGGCAGGCGCGCGAGCACGCCAACATCGCGGGCCACCTTGCCCAACGAGATTTCCAGGCTGCGACCGAGTACTTGTGTCGCCGTGAGCAGATCGCGTTCGGCGGCCAGGCGCAGTCGCTGGCTGCCGTTCAGGTAGGTGTAGTAACCGGTCAGCACCACCGCCAGCACCCCGAATGCGGCCAGCAACAGGCCGAGGCGGGTGGCGATGCCGATGCGCGCCATGTCAGAAGGTCTCCGGCCGGTCGCCGGCCATGATGCGCTGCCACAGACGGGCGCGGCGCGCGTCGTCCTCGACCGGTTCGAGCCAGATCAGGCGCTTGTCCTCGGCCGGCGCGCTGTCTTGCTCGGTGGTGTTGCCCAGTCCGTGGCGTTCGGTGAGCGCCCGGCTTGCGGCCGGTTCGAGCATGAAGTCTATCCAGCGTTCGGCCAGGACCACATCGCGGGCACCGCGCGAGATCGCCCAGCAGTCCAGCCAGGCCAGCGCACCCTCGCGCGGGATGGCGTAGCCGACGTTCAGGCCGGCGTCGCGCAACTGCTTGAGCTGCTGGGTGCCGTAGTTGGCGAACAGCAGCACCGCGCGGTGGCGGCGGAAGAGTTCTACCGAATCCTCGGGCAGGGTGTAGAAGGCCAGCACGTTGCGGCGCAGTTCGATCAGGCTGCGGACGAGGCGGGGAAAGTCGGCGTCGGCGATGCGGAAGGGGTCGATGTCCTCGCGGATCGCCGCCAGCGAGAAGGCATGCGTGCTGCCGTCGTAGGCCAGCACCCGCCCGCGGTAGAGCGGGTTCCACAGTACCGCCAGCGTGTCCGGCGGGGCGGGGAAGGCCTGGCGGTCGTAGATCAGCCCCATCTCCGCATAGGTGTAGGGCACGGCATGGCGCTTGCCGTCGCGCACGATGCCGTCCAGTCCCTGCAGGTCGCGGAAGCGTGGCAGCTGGCGGGCGATGCCGGGAATATGTGCGGCTTCGATCGGCTGCAGCAGGCCATCGGCAATGAAGCGCTCGATCTCGGCGGTATTGGCCGCGACCACGTCGAAATCGCCGCCCGCCCGGGTGGCCAGATGCGCGCGCAGCTGGTCGTCGGAGCCGACCAGGGTGATCTCCACCCGCGCGCCGGTACGCCGTTCGAATATCTCGACGAGATCATCGTCCGCGTAGCCCGGCCAGCTGAGTACCCGGAGTACGCTTTCGGCGTAGGCTGCTCCGCCGCCCAGGCAGCAGCATGCCGCCACCGCGAAGCTCAGCAAGCCGCGCAGCAGCGGGTAGGAATGCAGGGCCGGACAGCGTTTGGTGTCCATCGTCCGCCAAAGGACATAGTGCGCACCATTATTGGCAGTTCCGCGCGAAATGGGAACGGGCCGCGCCGATAAATTGTTACCCATTTCGGGCAGGCTCACGCGTCCTTGTCCGGCGCTGGCGCATGGCCGTCCTGCAGCCAGCAAACCCATTGCCCGCAGGCATTGCGCGGACCGCGCAGGCTGCCGTGCCACGGGCCTTCGACGCAGGGGCCGCGCAGGCGCTGGGGGTCGGGCAGCACGGTAGCGCCATCGCCGGCATGCTCGCGTACGCCGCCCCAGCGCTTGCAGGTGGGGCAGCGCCCCGTTTCGGCAGGCTGCACCGGGCCGCTCCTAGACGCCGAAGTAGCGGCCGGGGCGGTGGTTGATGGCGATGACCAGGTTCACCGCCAGGGCGCCCAGCACCGAGAGGGCGACCAGCCACGGAGCGATCCAGATCAGCGCGGCGCCCAGGATCAGCACGTCGGCGATCATCTGCACGGTGCCGGCGCGCCAGCCCTTGTTGCGCTGCAGCCAGATGGCCAGCACACCGATGCCGCCCAGACTGGCGTGGTGACGGATCAGCATCAGCAGGCCGGTGCCGGCGAGCAGGCCGCCCATCACCGCGCCGAAGGCCGGGTGCAGCGTGCCCAGGCTGATCACCTGGGGCAGGACCTCGGTATACACGGACAGCAGCAGCACCGCGCAGAAGGTCTTGATGGTGAACTCCCAGCCCATCGCGCGGACCGCGAACACATAGAAGGGGATGTTGATCAGGAAGTAGATCAGGCCGAAGTTGTGGCCGCTGGCGTAGTGCACCAGCAGGGTCAGCCCCGCGGTGCCGCCGATCAGCAGCCCGGCGTGCTTGAAGAAGAGCACCGACAGGGCGACGAACAGAGAGCCGGCGAGCAGGCCCTGGGCGTCTTCGAGCAGGTTGTGGCGGGCGGAGGAACTGGCTGAGGGCATGGGCGCGGAAATCCGGTGTATCGCCGCGGGTGGCGGCTCGTGACGGCGCCCGCGAAGGCCGCGATAGGCGGCGTCCGGGGCGCGGCGATCATAACGCGCCGGGCCGGCCGCAGGTAAGCGCGGGTTTCCCCGCAGACGCGCTTGTCCTACTCCCCGTGTTCGGTCAGGCGCGACAGCTTCCAGGCCATGGCGCCGAGTACCGCCACGGCGGTGAGCAGACTGGCCCACAACATCCAGCGCCGTGCGTCCACCGGGGCGGCCAGGCGATCGGGGCCGCCGGCGGCGACCGCTTCGCCGAGTGCGGCGTCGGCGATCGGCAGATGGCTCTGGTCTTCGCGCTCGTAGCCGGGCACCAGGCCGTCGATGGCAAATGCCGCGTTGCCGGCGCGATGGCGGCCATAGGCCAGCGTGAAGGGCGGGTTGCCGCGCGCAGCGAACACCAGGGCGTGCGGCACCCAGCCAATCTCGACCACCGGCGTGCCAGTGCCGAAGCCGCCGCCGCGCGCGTCGGCGCGCAGCATCAGTTCGGCCGCCGGCCGCACCGGCAGGTCCGGGTTGCGCCGCTCGCCGCCGTCCTCGCTCAGGCGGTACACGCTGTGGCGGCCGAGCGAGCGCCAGGGCGCGTCGCCGTGGGCGCGGGTGAACAGCTCCACCGGCACCACGCTGTTGGCCTGCGGCAGGTCCACCCGCAGGCGGTCGGCGGGCATTGCGCCCGGTACCGCGAACACGTATTCGGCATGATCGCCGACCTTGCGCACCGCAGGCGCCTCCAGCGCGAGCCAGGTGCGCGGCACCTCGACCGCGGCGGGCACCGGTTCGACGCGGGCCGCTTCGAACACCCGCTCGCGCATGCCCTCCGGCGGTGCGCCCGACCAGGTCAGGCGCAGGTAGCGTGCCTCGGTGGCCGGCCAGTCGATGCGCAGGCGGGCGAGTTCGTGATCTTCGGCCTGCAGTTGCAGCAGCGGCGCGCTGGCCACCAGGGTGCGCCATTGCGCCAGGTCCTTGCTGGCCTCCACCCGCATGCGCCCGGAAAACTGGCGCTCGCGGTCGGCCACCACCAGTTCCAGTGCGCGGATGCGCTGGCCGATCTGGCTGGCGTCCACCAGCCAGGCACCGGCGGGGCCGCGCGCGCGGGCGGACTCCGGCCCCAGGTTGACCACCGCGCCGCGCTCGTTGGTCTCGATGCGCAGGTTGAGCGCGCGCCCGCTGTCGGCTGCGGCGCCGAGCACGAACAATGGCACGGCGACCGGCGTGCCCGGCAGGTTGCGCTCCAGCGTGCGTGGCTCCAGCGCGTGGGGCACGACCTCGCCGTCGGCGTTGAACACGCGCAGGTCGGAGAGGTCGTCGTGGGTCAGGCTGCGGTATACCGTGGGCGGCAGTTCGACGCGCTGGAAGGGCGCCTGGCGGGCAATGCTCACCGGCGCGGCGTAGGCGTAGTCGTCGATCTCCTCGGCCTGTGCGCCCGCGGCGAACAACACGCCGAGCAGGGCGCAGCAACGGCGGGCCAGGTTTCCAGTCATCTTGCGGTCTCCGCTGCTTTCGGGGGAACGGGGGCGAACCAGCCGATCACCAGCATCAGCAGGCCGACGCCGAGGAAGGACACCACGCGTTCGATGCCGCCAATGTTGGACAGGTCCACCAGGAAGAGTTTTACCACCACCACGCCCATCAGCGCAGCGCCGGCGATCCATGGCGCCCGCCGGGCACGCCGCGCACCGAACACCATCACCGCCAGCGCGATCAGCGTCCAGAACAGGGCCAGCGCGGCATGCACCAGCCGCGAGTCGATCAGCAGATCGAAGTCCCAGGGGATGCCGGCATAGTGGTGCAGGCTGCGCAGCAGCACGCCGTTGGCGAGCGCGAAGGCCAGCGCGGCGAAGACGCCCAGCACCAGGCGGTGGCCTTGTGCGGTGCCGGCGATCAGCCCTTCGCGGCGCAGCGCCGCGTACCACCAGGCGGCGAGCAGCAGCGCGGCGGCCAGGCCGAGTTCCAGCGGGTTGAGCAGCGGCAGGTAGGGCAGCGGGTCGGCGCGCCCGTCGTTGGCCCAGTTGGCGAGCTGGCTCCAGGCGAGCAGGAAGGCCGCCAACGGCGCGCCGCCCAGCAGCAGGTAGCCGCGCCGCTGGGTGCCCAGCGGCCAGCGCGTGCTGCGGAGGGAAGCGAGGCCGGCGATCAGCGCGCCCGGCACCAGCGCGATGCCCACCAGCGACCACGCCGAGGCACCGTCCACCAGCCGGTCGATGCCGCGCGCTGCGGCCAGCCCGCCGACCAGCGCGAACACCCACAGGCCGAGCGCGTGCAGCCAGGGCGCGGCGCGCGGGTGGGCGGCCTCGCGGCAGCGCAGGGCGAACAGATGCGCACCAAGCGCTGCCGGCCAGGCCAGCCAGCCCAGCGCGGCGAGCGGGTTGCGGGAGGTGTCCAGCGTGCCGAGCGCGGCCAGCGCGATCACCGGGCTGATCGCCAGGCTGGCCGTGCCGCCGTGCGCCCACGCGGTGCGCCGTGCGAAGGCCGCCAGCACGGCCGCCGAGGCGGCGAGGAAGAGCAGCAAGGCGTTGGCTTCCAGCGGATAGGCCAGGTGGCGGTCGATCTGCAGCGCGCCGGCCGCCGCCCACCAGCCCAGGCCCCAGGCCAGCAGCACTGGCGCCACGACGCGTTCGTACCGATGGACCGTCCCGCGCATGCGGTCGAGATACCAGGCGCAGAACAGCCCGGCGAAGGCGATCAGCGCGCAGCCGAGGAATTGCGCATTGAGCACCGGCAGCGCGCCGCCGCCCGGCAGGTCGAGCAGGAAGGCCGCGCCCGCGCCCAGCTGCAGCAGCACCGCGAAGGCGCGCGCCGGCAGCCGCGCCTGGCGCACGCCGATCCACAGGATGGCCGCGGCTTCCAGCGCCCACGCGGCGGCGGTCCACCGGCCTTCGAAAGCCAGCGGAATGGCCAGCGTGGCGAACACGATGCCCAGCGCGTAGTAGGCATCGACCAGCAGGCGCAGGCGCGCGCCGCTGCGCGCCCACAGCGTGCGCGCGAGCAGCAGGTAGAGCGCACCGAGCGCCACCGCGCTGAAGGCCGCGCCGTATTCGAAGGCGCTCACCAGGCGCAGCTGCAGGCCGAAGGCGACCAGCGGCACGCCGAACACCAGCGAGGCGTCGACGTAGGCCTGTACCCGGCCCGGTGCGGGCGGCGCATCGTCCGCTTCGCCCAGGCGGCGCAGCGCGTAGCCCACCGGTACCGCGAGGTACATCAGGAAGAACAGCAGCAGGAAGGGCTCGACGCTGGCGAACAGCTCCGCGCGGTAGTAGCGCGCGCCCCACAGCGCGCCGATGACGAAGGTGAAGGCGAAGCCGAGCAGGTTGAACTCGCGCCAGGTGCGCCGCCAGGCCAGCGCCAGCACGCCGGTGTTGAGCACCGCGTAGTAGGAGAACAGCGCCACGTGGCTGCCGCTGCCGGTGGACGCGAGCAGCGGGGCGAGGAAGCCGCCGCAGGTGCCCAGCACTGCAAGGGAGCGGCCGTTCTGCAGCAACGCCAGCACGCCGGAGAAGGCCGCGATGGCCACCAGCGCGGCGAAGGCCGCCGGGGCGGGGATCAGCTGGTAGAGGCGCAGCGCGGCGAACACGGTGAGGTAGAGCAGGCCGACCGCGCCGCCCTGCAGGGCCAGCGCGTAGCCTTCGCGCCGGGTGCGCAGCCGCCAGCCGAGCACCAGCATGACGATGGCGCCGAGCGCCACGCCGCTCAGGCGCAGCTCGATCGGCACCTGCACGCGCTCGTAGGCGTACTTGAGCAGGAAGGCGACGCCGAAGAACAGGATCACGATGCCGATGCGCACCACCATGTTGCCGCCGAACAGCCAGTGGTGCAGCCAGTCGGGCAGGGCGGGGGCGCGGATGGACGGCGGCTGCGGCAGCGGGGTGGGGCGCGGCAGGGACGCGTCGGTGGGCGTTCCGGCGGCGGGCCGGGGCAGCTGTTCCGGCGGCAGGCTGAGATCGAGCTCCAGCGCCGGCGAGGGGGGCGGGGCGGGCGGATGAGCTGCGGCGATTTCGGCCGGCGGTGCCGCGGGCCTCGCCGCGGCCGGTGTGGCGGGCACGGTTTCCAGGGCCGCCACCCGGCGGGCGAGCGCCTCCTGGGTGTGCTGCAGGGCGTCCAGCCGCTCGGCCAGGCGCTGCAACTGCCCGGCGTCGGCCGACGCGCCGCGGCGCGCCAGACGTCCGCCGAGCAGGCCGCCGACGAAGCCGACCAGCAGGATGCCGCCGATGACTGCGAGAACGATGCCTTCCATGGGTCGCTGTTTCTTTCCGGTCTGAGGGAGAAGACCCGCGTCATGCGTCGATGACAGACGGGCTTGCCGCCGGCATGGCCGGCGCACGGTGGCGCAAGAATACCCCGGCTTGCTGTAACGTATCCGCCTGTCGCGACGACAACAGGTCAGGTTCCACTCTTCCGGCCATCCGGTATCGCCTCCATGCACTCGAAACGTCTGCTGATCCTTGCGGTATTGCTTGCAGCCATCGCGCTGTTCTTCGCGCTCGACCTCGGCCAGTACCTCACGCTGGAGGCCTTCAAGACCCGTCAGGCGGAGATCGAGGCCTGGCGGGCGGCCAATCCGTGGCTGGCCGCGGGGGTGTTCTTCGCGGTGTATGTGGCGGTCACCGCGCTGTCGCTGCCCGGCGCGGCGGTGATGACGCTGGCGGTGGGGGCGGTGTTCGGGCTGCTGTGGGGCACCTTGCTGGTGTCCTTCGCGTCCACCATCGGCGCCACGCTGGCCTTCCTGGTCTCGCGCTTCCTGCTGCGCGACTGGGTGCAGGCGCGCTTCGGCGAGCGTCTGCGGGCGGTCAACGCCGGGGTGGAGAGGGACGGCGCCTTCTATCTGTTCACCCTGCGCCTGGTGCCGCTCTTTCCCTTCTTCGTCATCAACCTGGTGATGGGGCTCACGCCGATGCGCGCGCGCACCTTCTACTGGGTGAGCCAGCTCGGCATGCTGGCCGGCACCGTAGTGTATGTGAATGCCGGCACCCAGCTCGCGCAGATCGACTCACCCGCCGGCATTCTGTCGCCCGGCCTGCTCGGCGCCTTCGTGCTGCTGGGGGTGTTTCCGCTGCTCGCGCGCAAGGCGGTGGACTGGGTGCGGGCGCGCCGGGTGTATGCCGGCTGGCTGCGCCCCTCGCGTTTCGAGCGCAACCTGGTGGTGATCGGCGCCGGCAGCGCCGGGCTGGTGACCGCCTACATCGCCGCCGCGGTGAAGGCCAAGGTGACCCTGGTGGAGAAGCACCGCATGGGCGGCGACTGCCTGAACACAGGCTGCGTGCCGTCGAAGACGCTGATCCGCAGCGCGCGCCTGGTCGCCGAACTGCGCCGCGCGGGCGAGTTCGGCATCGAGGCCGGTACGCCGCGGGTGGACTTCGCCGCGGTCATGGAGCGCGTGCAACGCGTGGTGCGCGCGATCGAGCCGCACGACTCGGTGGAACGCTATACCGGGCTGGGCGTGGAGGTGCTGCAGGGCGAGGCGCGCATCGTCTCGCCCTGGGAGGTCGAGGTGCGCGACGCGGAAGGCGGCGCGCGCCGGCTGAGTACGCGCAGCATCGTCATCGCCACCGGGGCGCGGCCTTTCGTGCCGCCGATACCCGGGTTGGCGGAGACGGGTTATCTGACCTCCGATACCGTGTGGTCCCTGCGGGAACTGCCGGCGCGCCTGCTGGTGCTGGGCGGCGGGCCGATCGGCTGCGAGCTCGCCCAGGCCTTCGCGCGGCTTGGTTCGCAGGTCGCCCAGGTGGAGATGCTGCCGCGCCTGATGGCGCGCGAGGACGAGGAGGTTTCGGCGCTGGTCGAGGAAGGCTTCCGTGCCGAGGGCATCGCGCTCTACCTGCAGCACGAGGCGGTGCGGGTGGTGGCGGATGCGCAGGGCAAGCGCATGGTGGTGCGCGACCTTTCGCGTGACGGCGCCGAGGCCGAGATCGCCTTCGACGCGGTGCTGGTTGCGGTGGGCCGCGCCGCCAACCTCAAGGGTTATGGGCTGGAGGAACTGGGCATTCCCGCCGGGCGCACGGTGGAGGTGAACGAGTTCCTGCAGACCAGGTATCCGAACATCTACGCCGCCGGTGACGTGGCCGGTCCCTACCAGTTCACCCACACTGCGGCGCACCAGGCCTGGTACGCGGCGGTCAATGCGCTGTTCGATCCGCTGAAGAAGTTCCGCGCCGACTACTCGGTGATCCCCTGGGCCACCTTCACCGACCCTGAGGTCGCGCGCGTCGGCCTGAACGAGCAGGACGCCAAGGCCGCCGGCGTGAAGTATGAAGTCACCCGCTACGGCATCGACGACCTCGACCGCGCGATCGCCGAGGGGGCGGCCGAAGGCTTCGTCAAGGTGCTCACCGAACCGGGGCGCGACCGCATCCTCGGTGCGACCATCGTCGGCGCACACGCCGGCGAGCTGATTGCCGAGTTCGTGCTGGCGATGCGCCACCGCATCGGTCTGAACAAGCTGCTCGGCACCATCCACATCTACCCGACGATGGCCGAGGCCAACAAGTACGCCGCCGGCGCGTGGAAGCGCGCGCACGCCCCGCAGCGCCTGCTCGCCTGGGTGGCGCGTTTCCACGCCTGGCGGCGCGGGAGCGCCTGAGGCATGGCGGCGGCGCTGTCCATCATCCTGCCGGTGCTCGACGAGGCCGCGGGCATCGAAGCCTGCCTCGCCCGCCTGCAGGCGCTGCGCGCGCGCGGCGTGGAGGTGATCGTCGCCGACGGCGGCAGCACGGACGACACCCTGCGCCTGGCCCGCCCGCTGGCCGACCGGGTGGTGGCGGCGCCGCGCGGGCGCGCCAGCCAGATGAACGCCGGCGCACGCGAGGCGAGCGGCCGGGTGCTGCTCTTCCTGCATGCCGACACCGCACTGCCCGAGGCGGCCGACCGCCTGATCGCCGGCGCGGTGGGGGCAGGGCGCGAGTGGGGGCGCTTCGACGTGGACATCGTCGGCCGCCACCGCATGCTGCCGGTGATCGCCGCGCTGATGAACTGGCGCTCGCGCCACACCGGCATCGCCACCGGCGACCAGGCCATCTTCGTCACCCGCAAGGCCTTCGACGCGGTGGGCGGCTATCCGGACATCGCGCTGATGGAAGACATCGCGCTGTCGCGCGCACTGCTGCGGCGTTCCGAACCCGCCTTTATCGCCGCCCGCGTTCACACCTCCGGCCGCCGTTGGGAGCAGCACGGCGTGTGGCGCACCATCTGGCTGATGTGGCGCCTGCGCGCGGCCTACCGCCTGGGGGCGGACCCGGCCGAACTGGCGCGGCGCTACGGCTACCGGCCGCGCGAGGAGTAACCGGTGACGGTAGAAGCCCCCATCGTTCACATCGCCGTCTTCGCCCGCGCCCCGTTGCCGGGGCAGGCCAAGACCCGGCTGATCCCGGCGCTCGGCGCGGCGGGCGCGGCACGCCTGCACCGCCGCCTGGTGCTGCATGCGCTGGCGGCCGCGCGGGCCGCGGCGCTGGGGCCGGTGACGCTGTGGTGCGCGCCGGATGCCGGGCAGCGCTTCTTCCGCGCGCTGGCCCGCCGCGGGGTGAACTGCCGGGTACAGGCCGCGGGCGACCTGGGCGCACGCATGCGTGCGGCGCTGCAGGCCACGCCGCCCGCGCCGACCTTGCTGATCGGCAGCGACTGCCCGGCGCTCGAACCCGCACACTTGCACGCGGCGGCCGACTGCCTGCGCCGCGGCGACGACGCGGTGTTCCTGCCTGCCGAGGACGGCGGCTACGTGCTGGTGGGGCTGGCCGGTGAGGCGCCGGCCGCCCTGTTCGAGGACATGCCCTGGGGCGGCGACCAGGTGATGGCCGAAACCCGAGTCCGCCTGCAGGCTGCCGGCCTGCGCTGGAGCGAACCGGCCCGCCTGTGGGACGTGGACCGGCCGGGGGATCTGGCGCGTCTGGCGGAGCTGGAGGCCGTGCGCGCGGAAGGAGCTTGCACATGAACGGACGAGGGCTCATCGGCGCGATCCTCTTGGTGCTGTCCGCCACCGCGCTGGCGCAGGCGCCGCCGGCCGTGATCGCACCGTTCTCGCTTGCCGCCCCCGGCGCTACCCCGCCGGCACCCTGGCAGCATCAGCCGCTGCCCAAGGTCGAGCGCGAGAACCGCTTCACCTTGGTCGAGGACACCCCCGGCGGCCGGGCGCAGACCGTGTTGCGCATCGATTCCGAAGCCGCCGCCTCCACGCTGGCCCATCCGCTGTCCGTCGATCCGGGCGAGCGCCCCTGGCTGAGCTGGCGCTGGAAGGTGTCGGCGCCGGTGGCCGGCTCGGACTTCCGCCGCAAGGAGGGCGACGACTACGCAGCGCGGGTGTATGTGCTGTTCGACTATCCGGTGGAACGCCTGTCCTTCGGCGAACGCGCCGCGATTGCCCTGGCGCGCGTGCTGCACGGCGCCGAACTGCCCACCGCGGCGCTCGCCTACGTGTGGGGTACGGCGCAGGCGGCCGGGGCGATCGGCCCCAATCCCTACACCGACCGGGTGCGCATGGTGGTGGTCGACAGCGGCGCGGTGCGCGCCGGGCAGTGGGTGGGCGTGCGGCGCAACGTCGCCGAGGACTTCCGCGCCGCCTTCGGCGAGGAGGCCCCGCCCATCACCGGCATCGCCGTCGCTGCCGACACCGACAACACTGGCGAGGCGGTCACCGCCTGGTTCGAGGACCTGCGGCTCGAGGCCGCGCGATGAAGCGCCTGGTGCTGCTCGGGGGCGGCCATGCGCATGTATACGTGCTCGATCGCCTGGCCCGGGAAAGGCTCGCGGACACCGAGGTGGTGCTGGTTTCGCCCTACGCGCGCCAGGTGTACTCGGGCATGTTGCCCGGCTGGATCGCCGGCCGCTACGCGCTGCGCGACTGCGTGCTGCCGCTCGATGCGCTGGCTGACCGCGCCGGCGTGCAGCGGGTGGAGCAGGCCTGCGTGGCGCTGGATGTTGACGCCCGCGAGCTGAGGCTGGCCGACGGCAGCCGGCTCGGCTTCGACCTGCTGTCCATCGATGCCGGCCCGGCCACCGACATCGCGGCGCTGCCGGGTGCGGCGGAGCATGCGCTGCCGGTGCGCCCGATCGAGACCTTCATCGCCGCCATCGACGGCTGGCTGGACGCCTATGGCCGTGGCGAGGCGGGTGATCTGGCCATCGTCGGCGGCGGTGCCGCCGGGGTGGAACTGGCCTTCGCGCTGGACGCACGCCTGCGCGCCCTGGGCCTGCGCGGCGCGGCCGGCAGCGGGCCGGCCTTGCGGGTGATCGGTGGCGCAGTGCGACCGCTCGCCGGCCTGCCGCGCGTGCTGCAGTGGCGGGCGGCGGCGCTGCTGCGCGCGCGCGGCATCGAATGGCTGGGCGGGCGGCGGGTCGAGGCGGTGGGCGCCGGATTCGTGCGCCTGGACGACGGCCGCGAACTGCCCGCACGCCACACCCTGCTGGTCACCGGCGCGGCGGCCCATCCCTGGCTGGCGGCCAGCGGGCTGGCGGTGGACGAGGGCGGCTTCGTGCGCGTGTCGCGCAGCCTGCGGTCCTTGTCACATCCGGCGGTGTTCGCCGCCGGCGACTGCGCCGCCTACGCCGACGCACGCCCCAAGTCCGGCGTCTATGCGGTACGCGCCGGCCCGCCGCTGGCGGAAAACCTGCTGCGCGCGCTGCGCGGCGAAGCGCTGGAAGACTGGACCCCGCAGCGCCGCGCGCTCTACCTGATCAACACCGCGGACGGCAGCGCGCTTGCGGCCTGGGGCGCGCTGGCCTGGTGGGGCGGCTGGGTGTGGCGCTGGAAGGACCGCATCGACCGCGCCTTCATGGCGCGCTTCACGCCGGACGGCGATCCGCCATCCGTGTAGGAGCGTCCAGCGCCTGGTCCAGGTCGGCGAGCAGGTCGTCCACCGCCTCGATGCCGATCGACAGGCGCAGCAGGTCGGGCGGGCAAAGCGTGCCGGGGCCCTCGACGCTGGCGCGGTGCTCGACCAGGCTCTCCACCGAGCCGAGCGAGGTGGCGCGCTTGAACACCTGCAGCCGGCCGGCGACGGCCATCGCCGCGGCTTCGCCGCCTGCCACGCGGATCGACAGCATGCCGCCAAAGCCGCCCTGCATCTGCGCGGCGGCCACTGCGTGGCCGGGGTGGCTGGGCAGGCCGGGGTAGAGCACCTGGGCGACGCGTGCGTCGCCGTGCAGGGTCTCGGCGATGCGCTGCGCCGAGGCGCAGGCCTGGCGCACGCGCAGCGGCAGGGTGCGCATGCCGCGCAGCAGCAGCCAGGCTTCGAAGGGGCCGAGCACCGCGCCGCCCTGGGCGCGGTTCTGCCGCACCCGCTGCCATACCGGCGAGTCCTCGCGGCATACCAGTGCGCCGGCCACCACGTCGGAGTGGCCGTTGAGGTACTTGGTGGCCGAATGCATGACGAAGTCCGCGCCCAGCGCCAGCGGGCGGGTGAGCAGCGGCGTGGGCACGGTGGAATCCACCGCCACCAGGGTGCCGGCGGCGCGCGCGGCGGCGCAGGCGGCGGCAATGTCGGTGACTTCCCAGGTGGGGTTGGCCGGGGTTTCGATCCACAGCAGGCGCGGCGGCATGGTGCGCAGCACCGCGGCCAGCGCCTCGCCGTCGGCGTTGTCGTAGAAATCCAGCGCGATCTGGCGGCGGGTGGCGAGCTCCTGCAGCCAGTTGCGCAGCCCCCAGTACATGGCGTGCGGGGCCAGCACGCGCGCCCCCGGTTCCAGGGCCTGGACCAGGGCGGTGGCGGCGGCCATGCCGGAGGGGAAGAGTAGGGCCTGGTGGCCGCCTTCGAGGGCGGCGAGCAGGGTTTCGGCCTGGTCGTAGGCCGGGCTCTGGTCGCGTGAGTAGAGGCGGCCGCCGGGGTAGCTGCCGTCGGCGGCGCGTTCGAAGGTGCTGGCCGGGTGGATGGTGGGGGCGAGGTCGCGGTGCTGGGGAGCGATCCAGCCCAGGGCCTGGGCGGCGAGGGTGTCTGGCGAGAGTGTCCGGGGAGCGTTCATCGGTGTGGGGTCCTGCGTGGCGGCCCGCTGCGGGCCTGGGGTAAGGGTTGCGCCGCCTGCTTCGGGGCGGCGCCACCCCTGCAGCATAGCCGCTCGCGCGCGGCCTGCGGCGCGCAGGCGTCGCGGATCCGGCAAACGCATCCTAGAATGTCGCCCTTCTCAACGCTGCCGCCGCCCGGCAATCGTCATCCCATGCCCTTGTCCCCCCAGGCCCGAGCCCTGCTCGACATGGTGTACCGCGTCGGTGCGCCCCGCTTTCATGACTTGTCGGTGGCGCAGGCCCGCCATTCCTTCCAGAAGCTGCAGTTCGCCTTCCGCCCCGAGGCGCCGGCGGTGGCCTCGGTGACCGAGGTGCCGGTGCCCCGCCCGGACGGCAGCGTGCTGCTGGCCCGCCTGTACCGCCCGCTGTCGGCCGGGCCGGACGAGGTGCTGGGCCTGCTGGTGTATTTCCACGGCGGCGGCTGGTGCGTGGGCGATGTGGAGAGCTACGACGTGCTGTGCCGCGAGCTGGCCAACGGCGCCGGCTGCGCGGTGCTGTCGGTGGATTACCGCCTGGCGCCCGAGCACCCCTTTCCGGCCGCGGTCAATGACGCGCGCCTGGCCTTCGACTGGGCGGCGGAGCATGCCGGGCTGCTCGGCATCGATCCGCAGCGCATCGCGCTGGGCGGCGACAGTGCCGGCGGCAACCTGTCCATCGTCACCGCGCTGGCCCTGCGCGACGCGGACGGCTGCCAGCCGTGCTTCCTGCTGCTGGTCTATCCGAGCACCGAGATCCTCAGCGAACGGCCGTCCCGCCAGACCTACGGCGACGGCTACTTCCTGGATCGCGAGAGCCTGCAGTGGTTCTTCGAGCGCTACCTGCCCGGCGGCGAAACCGAGGACTGGCGTGCCTCGCCGATGCGCGCGGCCTCGCTCGCCGGCCTGCCGCCCATGCTGCTGGTGACCGCGGAATGCGACCCGCTCACCGACGACTGCCTGGCCTTTGCCGAACGGGTGCGTGCCGAAGGCGGCGAGCTGACGCATCTGCCGGTGGCCGGCATGGTGCATGGCTTTCTCACCCTGGGTAAGTTCTTTCCGGAAGCCAGGGACACGGTCGCCGCCGCCGCGGCGGCCTTGCGGCGCGTGCTCGCGTAGCAGGCGCAAGCGGGCAGCGGAAACTCGAGAAAACGTGTAGGAGCGGCCTCGGCCGCGATCACGGCGTCGCTTCTCCGGCGGACGCATCGCGGCCAAGGCCGCTCCTACGGAAAACCCCGTGCCTGGGGGTACAGCCGGACACGCGTCCGATGGACGTGAAGCGGGCGGGGGTGGTTGGTTCAGGAGACCGTGTAGGAGCGGCCTTGGCCGCGATTGCGGCGTCGTTTCATCAGCGCACGCATCGCGGCCCAGGGGTGCTGCTACGGAGCGCGGTTCAGCCAGCCGTTGGCGGGGCGCCGGTGGCGTGCTGCTGCCAGATCGCTTCGATCCGTTTGCGGGCGTGGAACATGGCGTCCACGCAGTCGCGGTCCAGCTTGTCGCCGGCCAGCGTCTGCAGCTGGGTGAGGGCGTCGTCCAGGCTCCAGGGGCGCTTGTAGGGCCGTTGGCAGGTCAGTGCGTCGAACACGTCGGCGGTGCTGACGATGCGGGCGCTCATCGGGATGGCGTCGCCGTGGATGCCGTAGGGGTAGCCGCTGCCGTCCAGGCATTCGTGGTGCCAGGCCACCACGTCGTGCAGGGTCTGCATGCCGGGCGTGTCGTGCAGGCGGAAGTCCTGGATCAGGCGCTCGACCATGCTGTGGCCGAGGGTGACGTGTTCCTTCATCAGCTCCCACTCGTGGGCCTCGAAGCGCCCCGGCTTGAGGAGGATGGCGTCCGGGATGCCGACCTTGCCGATGTCGTGCAGCGGGCCGAAGAGGGCGAGTTCGGCGATGAACTCCTCGCCCAGCCCGTGCGCGGCGGACAGCTCGGTGGCGAGCGCGAGGATGTAGTCGCGCAGGCGCAGCTGGTGCTCCCCGGTTTCGCGGTCGCGGGTAAGGGTGAAATCCAGCGCGAAACGCGTGGTGCCGATCAGCGTGTGCACCGACTCGATGCTCTGCGCCAGCAGGCTGGCGGCCAGCGGCCCCCAGGCGAGCAGTTCGCGGATGTCGTGGGCGGGCAGCGCCACCGCCGGGTCGGATTCGATCACCAGGAAGCCGTAGAAGCTGCGACCGCGGCTCACCGGCATGGCGATCAGCGGGCAGGTGCGCTCGCCGGCGGCCCATTCCAGCGCCGGATCGATGCGGATGAAGGTGGTCTGGGCGCTGCCGCTGGCGCCGCAACGCGACAGGGCCGGATTGCCCGGCAGGCTGGCCAGACCGCTGGGGCAGGGCAGCACGCGGTCCTCGCTGTCGGCCCAGGTGGTCAGCCGGGCCTGGTCCGCATCCACCAGGAACACACCGACGCGGACGATGTCGGGCAGCACGTTGGCGATCTGCTGGTGCAGGTCCTTGAGGCGGGCGGGCAGGGTGCCGGCCAGGAAGGTGTCGGCGATCTGCGGGTCGGTGCGAACGTAGGTGGTCATGGCGCTCTCCCGGATTCACGGCGTGTTCCGGAGTGGGACCGACCTGTCGGCGCTGAATTCCCCGGAATGGGGAGTTTGTGCGATTTCCCTGCAGGAGAGCAGGAACTGCTTCGCAGTGCGGTGCGTTCTAGGCCGTCTCAGCCCACCACTGCGGCCAGCAGTTCCTGTCGGCCGGCCCGCGCCGCGTCGATCAGCTCGTCGTACTTGCTGCGGTCGATGCCGGCGATGCAGGTTTCCAGCAGCGCCGCGCGGTTGTCCAGGCCGAGCAGCGAATCGAAGGGATTTGGCATCTCGGCCGCCAGGCCGGCGATGAAGACGATGTCGGAGAGGTCCTCGGGCGGCCAGTTGCCGCCGTAGGGGTCTTCGTACTGGAAGGCGTCGAGGATGGCCGGGGGCAGCTCGAAGGCTTCCAGGATGGCGCGGCCCACCGGTTCGTCCCAGGTGGAGACGAATTCCGCGAAGCGGTTCATGTTGCCCTCCAGCGCCGGGTAGTCGGCGGCGCGAGCGAGCAGGAAGAACTGGCCGATGTCGACCATCATCCCGGCGAGCATCGCGGTATCCGGATTGACCGTGCGCAAGTGGCGGGCAAAGGCGTAGGACCAGGCCGCCACGTCCACCGAGTGCATCCACAGGCCGGAGGCCACCAGGCGCATCTCGCGCGAACGGTGGTCCTGGGCCAGCTGCTCGGCGGCCACCGCGAAGGCCAGGCAGCGCAGCGCGGACAGGCCGATGCGCTTGACCGCCTCATTGACCGCGGTGACCGGCTTGCCATAGGGGTTGAGCAGCACCGCGTTGGCCATGCGCACTGCCTTGGCGCTCAGCACCGGCTCGGCGCGGACGACGGCGGCGATCTCGTCCATGGTCGACTCGGGGTTGTCCGCCAGGCGCTTGATGCGCAGCGACACGTCGAGGGCAGTGGGAAAATTCAGCCGGCCTTCCTGCAACTCCTCCTCGATCTGGGAGGCGAAGGCCTGGGCCTGCTGTTCGAATTCCTGCATGAGCCTGACTCCTGGACGCGGAGTCCGCAGTGTAGCGCGAGAAGCCCCGGTGGGGCTCAGGCCTGCGGCTGACGCAACACGGCCTTGCCGTGCTCCAGGCGCTCGACCTGGGCCAGCGTGGCCACCGGCACGCCGAGCGCTTCGACCGCCTCATGGCCGCGCTTGAAGCGTTTTTCGACGATGAAGCCGGCGGCCAGCACCTCGGCGCCGGCCTCGCGCGCCATCTCCACCAGGGCCACCGCGGTGCGCCCGTTGGACAGGAAGTCGTCCACCAGCACCACGCGGGCGCCGGGTTGCACGTAGCGCTGGGACATCACCAGCTTGGTCTCGCCGCCCTTGGTGGGCGAGGGGATCACCCGCGAGATGAAGGGCGATTCGACCTGCGGCGCGTACTTCTTGGCATACACCAGCGGCACGTTGAGTACCTGTGCCACCACCAGGCCCGGCGCGATGCCGCTGGCCTCAGCGGTGAGGATCATCGTGGGATGAAAGGCGGACATGCGCCGCGCCAGTTCACGGCCCATGTCCACGATGAAGGCCGGTTCGATGCGATGGTTGAGGAAGTGGTCGATCCGGAGGATCTGGTCGCCGATCACCGTCGCCTCGGCCTCGATGCGGCGGACCAGGGGTTCGTGGGGGGCGGTGAGATCGTGAGCGTCGGTCATGGCAGGGGTCTTCAGAGTGCGGGCGCCCGGTACGTGTCCGGGAAAGGGGCGCGATTCTAACGCAGGCGGCGTGCCACCTGCATGGCTTCCGAACGTCTCTCAGTTCAGCGTGGCGGTGGCGAGCTTGGCGCCGAAGCCGATGAACAGCCCGCCCACGCTGCCGGTGGCGGCCGCGGCCAGGCGCCGGCGCCGGCGGAACTGCGCCGCCAGATAGGCGCCGCCGAAGATCAGCGCCGACAGGTAGAGCGCGCTGCACACCTGCACGATGGCGCCGAGGATGACGAAGGACAGGCCCGGGTGGGCGTAGCCGGGGTCGACGAACTGGATGAAGAAGGACACGAAGAACAGGATGGCCTTCGGGTTCATCAGGCTGATCAGCAGCGCGCTGCGGAAGGGGTGTGCGGTGCTGGCCGCCGGTGGCTGGGGCTGCATGTCCGCCTCGCCGGCGAGCCGGCGACGCCAGTTGGCGATGGATGCGCGCAGCAGGCCGAGCCCGACCCAGGCCAGATAGGCGGCCCCGGCGTACTTGATGACCATGAACAGCTCGGGCGTGGCGCGCAGCAGCGAAGCGGTGCCGGTGGCCGCCAGAACCATGAGGATGGCATCGCCGACAAAAATGCCGCAGGCGCCGCGGTAGCCGGCCCCCACGCCCCAGCGCGAGGCGACCGACATCACGTAGAGCGAATTCGGCCCGGGCAGCAGGACGATGAAGATGGTGCCGAGGATGAAGGTGGGCAGGTCGGTGATGCCGTAGAACATGGTGCACTCCAGACGGGAGCCGCGCGCGATCCGGCGCGAAGAGCGGATCTTAGCAAGCAGCAGGCGATACTGGCAGGGGGGCAACTGTAGGGGCGGCCTTGGCCGCGATTTGTGTGACAGTTCAGCCAAAGGCTGAATCGCGGCCAAGGCCGCTCCTACCCCGGGGCGCATCGAGGCGCTACGCTGAAAAAGGCAATCTTTCCAAGCGAGGACGACATGGACCTGCTCGACACCGACGTGGCCATCATCGGCGCCGGCACTGCCGGCATGAGCGCATGGCGTGCGGCGCGTGCGCACACCGAGCGGGTGGTGCTGATCGAGGGCGGAGTTTACGGCACCACTTGTGCACGGGTGGGCTGCATGCCCAGCAAGCTGCTGATCGCCGCGGCCGAGGCCGCGCATGCGGTGCGCGGGGCGGCGCGTTTCGGCGTGCATGCCGGACCTCCCGAGATCGACGGCGAGGCGGTGATGCGCCGGGTGCGGGCCGAGCGCGACCGCTTCGTCGGCTTCGTCCTCGAGACCGTGGAGGGCTGGCCCGAGTCGCTGCGCCTGCGCGGCGAGGCACGCTTCATCGACGCCCATCACCTGCAGGTGGGCGAGCACACTCGGGTGCGGGCGGCGCGCGTCGTCGTCGCCACCGGCTCCTCGCCGTATGTGCCGCCGGGCTGGCGCGAAACGCTGGGCGAGCGCCTGCTGCTGAGCGACCAGGTGTTCGACTGGCAGACCCTGCCCGCATCGGTGGCCGTGGCCGGCACCGGGGTGATCGGTCTGGAGCTCGCGCAGGCCCTGCACCGCCTGGGGGTGAGGGTGCGCCTGTACGGCCGCGGCGGGCGCATCGGACCGCTGAGCGATCCTGCGTTGCAGGCTCGGGCCCGCGAGATCCTCGCGGAGGAGCTGCCGCTGTGTGCAGACGCCGGGGATCTGCAGTTGCGCCGGGAAGGCGGTGAGGTGGTGGTGGGCGCGCGCGAAGGCGGCCAGCTGCACGAGGAGCGCTTCGACTACCTGCTCGCCGCCACCGGCCGGCGGCCGAATCTCGCCAGCCTGGGCCTGGAACACACCGGCCTGGAACTGGACGAGCGCGGCGTGCCGCTGCACGACCGGTACACCGGGCAGGCGGGCGACGGCCATGTGTTCATCGCCGGCGATGCCGCCGCGGATCATCCCTTGCTGCACGAGGCGGCCGACGACGGGCGTATCGCCGGCGACAACGCCGGGCGCTACCCGGACCTGCGTGCGCACCCGCGCCGCGCAGGGCTGACCGTGGTGTTCAGCGATCCGCAGATGATGATCGCCGGGCGCTCGCACGCCGAGCTGTGCGCCGCCGGGGTGGATTTCGCGTGTGGCGAGGTGTCTTTCGAGGACCAGGGACGCAGCCGCGTGATGCTGAAGAACCGCGGCCTGTTGCGGGTGTACGGCGAGCGTTCGACCGGGAACTTCCTCGGTGCGGAGATGATAGGGCCGGCCGCCGAGCATCTCGGCCATCTGCTCGCCTGGTCGGCGCAGCGCGGCGACACGGTGCGGCAGATGCTCGACTGCCCGTTCTATCATCCAGTGATCGAGGAAGGCCTGCGCAGCGCGCTGCGCGAGCTGAACCGCGCCCTGCACATGGGACCGCCGCCGGTGCGCCGCTGCATGGACTGCGGCCCGGGTGCCTGACTCGATGCCCCGCATGCGCAGCAACACATGACGACAAGGAGATCCACAGTGCTCACCCCCCGACAGACCGTACCCGCCCTGGCCGTGCCCACGCTGGCGCACGGCGACTTCGATCTCGCCACCGAGGCGCCACAGCGCTTCACCATGCTGGTCTTCTACCGCGGCCTGCATTGCCCGGTGTGCGCCAAGTACCTGGCCGAACTGGGCCGGCTGCTGCCCGAGTTCGAAGAGCGCGGCGTGGGCGTGATTGCGCTGTCCTCCGACGGGCGCGAGCGCGCGCAGGCGATGGCCGACAAGATCGGCGCGACGGACTTGCGTTTCGGCTACGAGCTGACCCTGGCGAAGGCGCGCGAATGGGGGCTGTACCTGTCCAGCTCGCGCGGCAAGACCTCGATCGGCATCGAGGAGCCGGCGCTGTTCTCCGAGCCGGGCCTGTTCCTGGTGCGTCCCGATGGCACGCTGTACTACGGCGCGGTGCAGACCATGCCCTTTGCACGGCCGCACTTCGACGAGCTGCTGGGGGCGATCGACTTCGCCATCCAGAAGGACTACCCGGCGCGCGGCGAGTACACCGGCGCGGTGTGAGCGGGAACGGCGTCCGCGCCTACAGCACCAGGATCGCGCGGAAGTCGTTCACATTGGTCAGCGTCGGCCCGGTGACCACCGCGTCGCCCAGCGTGCCGAAGAAGCCGTGGCCGTCGTTGTCGTCCAGCGCCGCGCGCGGGACCAGCCCGAGCGCGCGGGCGCGCGCCAGGGTGTCCGGCGTCACCAAGGCGCCGGCGATTTCCTCCTGGCCGTCCACGCCGTCGGTGTCGCCTGCCAGCGCCCAGGTGCCGGGCTGGCCGTCGAGCGCCAGTGCGAGCGCGAGCAGGAATTCCACGTTGCGCCCGCCGCGCCCCTGGCCGTGCACGGTCACCGTGGTCTCGCCGCCGGACAGCAGCACCAGCGGCGCGGTGCCCGGCTGGCCGTGGCGGCGCACCTGGCGGGCGATGCCGGCCAGCACGCGGGCCGCCTCACGTGCCTCGCCCTCGATGCTGTCGCCAAGGATCACCGGGGTGATGCCCGACTGGCGCGCCACCTCGGCGGCAGCCTCCAGTGCCATCTGTGGGGTGGCGATGAAGCGGGTGTCGATCGCCGGCAGGCGCGGGTCGCCCGGCTTGAGCGATTCGCCCGCGCCGCTCTCCAGCAACTGCCGCACCGCGGGGGCGGGGTCGATGGCGTAGCGGCGCAGGATGGCCAGCGCATCGGCGCAGGTGCTGGGATCGGGCACGGTGGGGCCGGAGGCGATGTCGGTGGGGCCATCGCCGGGCACGTCGGAGATCAGCAGGTTCACCACCCGCGCGGGGTGGCAGGCGGCGGCCAAGCGCCCGCCCTTGATCGCCGACAGGTGGCGGCGCACGCAATTGATCTCGCCGATCGTGGCGCCCGACTGCAGCAGCGCGCGGCCCAGCGCCTGCTTGTCGGCCAGCGTGAGTCCGGGGGCGGGCAGGGGCAGCAGGGCAGAGCCGCCGCCGGACACCAGGCAGATCACCAGATCGTCGGCGGAAAGACCCGCCACCGTGTCGAGGATGCGGCGCGCAGCGGCTTCGCCGGCGGCGTCCGGCACCGGGTGGGCGGCCTCGACGATCTCGATGCGCTCGCAGGGCACCGCGTAGCCGTAGCGGGTGACCACCAGGCCGGAGAGCTCGCCCGGCCAGTGCGATTCGAGCGCACGCGCCATTTCGGCCGAACCCTTGCCGAAGCCGATCACTACGGTGCGCCCCGCTGGCGGTTCGGGCAGCAAGGGCGGCAGGCAGATGGCCGGTTGGGCGGCGGCGATCGCCGCATCGAACATGCGGCGCAGCAGGGCGCGCGGGTCCGTGTCGGGCGTCATCGCGCTCAATGGCCTTCCGGTTTCAGGCCGGCTGCGGCGCGGGCGCGCTGCTTGGCGGCGACGAAATCGCCGCGCGGGATGTAGAGCAGGTCGCCGAGCTTGAGCATCAGGTGGTTCTCATGGTTGCTGAGGTGGCCGTCGGCGAAGGCGACCTGCCAGAGGTATTCGACGATGCGCACCTTCTTTGCCGCGCTGAAGCCGCGGTTGAGTTGCGAGGTGAAACCCTGCAGGTCAGGGGCGTCGCGCGAGGCCGATTGAGCCAGCTCGAACAGGCGGTCGACCTCGTCGGCCTGCAGGGCGAACTTCTCGCCCAGCGCGCGCACGATGGCGGTGCGCTCGTCGTCGCCAGACGCTGCGTCGGCGCGCATCACCTCCACCATCAGTACCGCGGTGGCAAGCTGCAGGCGGTGTTCCTGCTGCTCGGGGCGGTCGGCGGGCGAAGGCTCGGCAAGCGTGTTGAACAGTTCCTTGAGGGTGCGGAGCATGGCGGAAAATGCGGATGGGCAAGGGACAAGTCGTAGTATCGGCTGAGTGAACGCGCGGGAAAAGAGTTCCTGGGCGATGGAACTCGCGCACCCGGCGCCGTACCAATGCAGGGCCGCCATGCGGGCGGATGACGTGAACGAAAGGGATTTCGATGGACCGACGGACGACTCGGCGCCGCTGGCTGACGGCGATGCTGGTGTTGCTGGTGCTGCTCGGCGGACTGGGCTGGAAGTACCAGTTGTTCGGCCTGGCGCACCACTGGCTGAAGATGAAGCAGGGCGAGGCGCGCTGGGCGGCCAGCAGCATCTGGCTGCCGGCCTACCGGGTGAGCATCGAAGCCCGCGAAGTGCAGGGCATTGCCGACGATGCGTCCGGACTGACCTTCGATCCGGTGCGCGGCACGCTGTTTACCGTGATCAACAGTCCGCCGGCGGTCGCCGAGTTGAGCCGGGATGGTCGCCTGCTGCGCTACATCCGGCTACGCGGCATGGAGGACGCGGAAGGCATCACCCATGTCCGCGACGACCTCTTCGTGCTGGCCGACGAACGCCTCCAGCAACTGCTGCTGGTGCGCATCGGCGACGATACGAAGGAGATCGACACCCGCGACGCGCCGCGCCTGGGGCTGGCCATCGAGCTGAGCGGCAATCTCGGCTTCGAGGGCGTGTCCTGGGATTCGGCGCGCGAGCGCCTGCTGGTGGCCAAGGAGAAGTCGCCGCTGCGCATCTACGAGATCAACGGCCTGCCGGGAGTGCTGCGCGGCGAACGCTTCGACCTGCAGATCAGCGAGTGGAAGGAGTCGCGCTCCCCCGGGCTCTTCATGCGCGACCTGTCCTCGCTGACCCTGCACGAGCCGACCGGCCACATGCTGTTGTTGAGCGATGATTCGAAGCTGGTGGTGGAGTACGACACCGAGGGCAATCCGCTGAGCCTGATGCCGCTATGGCGCGGCTGGCACGGACTGGCGCGCAGCGTGCCGCAGCCGGAGGGCGTGGCGGTGGACGACGAGGGCGCGCTCTATCTGCTGTCCGAACCCAACCTGTTCTACCGCTTCGAGCGCACCGCCCGCCCGCCGTGGTTGCCGCCGCAGCCGGCGCCTTGAGACGCTTCGACGCAGGTGGATCGCGGAAACCCCGCGCCATCGGGCCTCGGTTTCCCTAGCCGAGGAGGGGCATCTCGGGCGATAATCACGGGCTACGCCAGAAGGGATACTGAAGTAATGAAGCGTGTGGATGACTTTCGCCTGAAGTTCGGCAAGCATGAGCTGGTGCCGATCATGATCGGCGGCATGGGGGTGGACATCTCGACCGCCGAACTCTCGCTCGAAGCCGCGCGCCTGGGCGGTATCGGCCACATCTCGGATGCCATGGTGCCCACGGTGTCCGACCGCCGCTTCAAGACCAAGTACGTCAAGAACAAGCTCCAGCAGTACAAGTTCAACGTCGACAACGCCGACAAGTCGGTGGTGCAGTTCGACCTCGGCCTGCTCGCGGAAGCCACCGCGCTGCACGTCGGGCGCACCATGGAGGCCAAGCGCGGCCCCGGCATGGTGTTCATCAACTGCATGGAAAAGCTGACGATGAACGCCCCCAAGGAAACCCTGCGGGTGCGCCTGACCGCGGCGCTGGATGCCGGCATCGACGGCATCACGCTGGCCGCCGGCCTGCACCTGGGCTCCTTTGCGCTGATCGAGGATCACCCGCGCTTCCGCGACGCCAAGCTGGGCATCATCGTCTCCTCGCTGCGCGCCCTGCAGCTCTTCCTGAAGAAGAGCGCGCGCACCGGGCGCCTGCCCGACTACGTGGTGGTCGAAGGCCCGCTGGCCGGCGGCCACCTCGGTTTCGGCATGGACTGGTCGCAGTACGACCTGGCCACCATCGTCGCCGAGATCCGCGACTGGCTGGCCGCCGAGCAGCTCGACATTCCGCTGATCCCGGCCGGTGGCATCTTCACCGGCACCGACGCCGCAGCTTTCCTCGAAGCCGGCGCGGCGGCGGTGCAGGTGGCCACCCGCTTCACCGTGACCCGCGAATGCGGCCTGCCGGAGGACGTGCAGCAGGAGTACTTCCGCGCCAGCGAGCAGGACATCGAGGTCAACATGATCTCGCCCACCGGCTATCCGATGCGCATGCTCAAGAGCAGCCCCGCGATCGGCAACGGCATCCGCCCGAACTGCGAGGCCTACGGCTACCTGCTCGACGCCAAGGGCAACTGCCAGTACATCGACGCCTACAACCGCGAGGTTGCCCTGCATCCGGAAGGCACCAAGGTGAAGGTGTTCGACAAGACCTGCATGTGCACCCACATGCGCAACTTCGACCTGTGGACCTGTGGCCACTTCACCTACAAGCTGAAGGACACCACGCGCAAGGACGAAAGCGGGCAGTACGAGATCCTCTCGGCCGAGCACGTGTTCCAAGACTACCAGTTCAGCACCGAAGGCAAGATCGCGCTGCCGGCCATGTAGGAGCGGCCTTGGCCGCGATACGGCCAACGAGGAAACGACGGCTGCATCGCGGCCAAGGCCGCTCCTACGGGCGTGCCGGACAAGCCTTCAACAGGCCCGGCGGCGGACTAGCGGATGTTCTCGGAGTGGAACAGCACGGCCTGGTCGCCGACGAAACTCACGTTGATGTAGCTTTTCTCGTCGCCCCAGGTGCAGCTGCGCGCGGCGAGCAGGTCGCTACAGTTGTCCGGCTTGCCCAGGATGGCGCGCACTTCCTCGTAGGTCATGCCCGACTTCAGCTTGTTGTAGTTGTCGGCGGTGACCTTGCTGCAGGCCGTCAGCGACAGGGCGAGGGCGGCAGCCGCCAGCAGGCGGATGGGGTGCTTCATGCGGGACTCCGTGGGATTGCGTGACAGGCCGATTATCCTAGAAAGCGCAGTTGGACGTGCTCGAGTGTGCGCCTGGCGTGCCGTCTGGCTAGGCGCGACGACGCAGCATGGTCATTCCCTGCAAGGAGGAGCAACGCCGCCAGGCGGCGCGCCGGGTGTGCAATCGGGCGCGTAGCGCGCTCACCCGGCCGGTGAGCGGCATCGCAAGCAGGTATCCCAAGGCTTGCAAGGCGTTTTTCATCGTCGAGAGCGGTCAACTGCGGTTTCTAGGATTATGCATCGACGCCCGTTCCGCGGCTGTGTCGAATCCTTGCCGGGTTAGACTCGCGGCTCGTCCCTGCTTCCCATCGCCATGCAATCCGCCGAACGCCTCCCCGCGCCCGACTGGCGCGAAGCCGACCGCCTGCCGCTCGCCGCCCTGATCGCCGCCAACCTGCTGCCGCTGGCCGGCGTGTTCGCCTTCGACTGGGATGCCGGCGGGCTGCTGATCCTCTACTGGATGGAGAACCTGGTCGTCGGCGCCTATACCTTGCTGAGGATGATCCGCGCCAGCGGGCTGGCCGGGGTGTTCACCGGCCTGTTCTTCCTGGTGCATTACGGCGGTTTCTGCGGCGGACACGGTTTCTTCCTGCTGGCCTTCCTCAATCAGGGCGACATGGAGGGCGGCACCGGAGATCTGCTCGGCGAGGCGCTCGACGATGCCTGGCTGGGCCCCCTGGTGTTCGTCCAGTTGCTGGTGGCGGTGGTCAGGACGGTGGCCATGCAGGCACCGGAGTACTTTGGCCTGCCGCTGCTCGCCTTCGTGCTCAGCCACGGGCTGTCCACCTTCGTGCACCACGTGCGCGGCGGCGAGGACGCGGGGCGCAACGCCGGACAGATCATGGGCGACCCCTACCGGCGCATCGTCGTGCTGCATGTGGCGATCATCGCCGGCGGCATCCTGGTGATGAAGACCGGTTCCAGCCTGCCGATGCTCATGGTGCTGGTGGCCCTGAAGATAGGCATCGACATCGTCCTGCACCGCAGGGCGCACGCGCGCCGCCACGGCGAGGGCACGCGCTGATGCGCGGCTGTTTGCTTGCCGGTGCCGTCGCTGCTGCCGTGCTGGCGCAGGCGCCCGCCGCCGCGGACGTGCCCAAGGTGGCGGTCGATATCGGCCACACCGAAACTGCGCCGGGAGCAGCCAGCGCGCGTGGGCGCAGCGAGCTGTCGTTCAACCGCGAGCTGGCCGCCCAACTGGTGCGCGCGCTCGACGCCCGCGGGCTCGCGACCGTGCTGGTCAACGCCGACGGCCGGATCGCCTCATTGCACGAGCGGCCGCGTGCCGCCGAGGCGGCCGGGGCGGATCTGCTGTTGTCCATCCACCACGATTCGGTCAGCGAGCATGAACTGCGGGCCTGGCAGTGGGCGGGCCGGGAGCATTTCTACAGCGACCGCTGGGCAGGGCATTCGCTGTTCGTCTCGCGCGACAACCCGGACACTGCGCGCAGCGTGCTGTGCGCGCGCATCATGGGTGCGCGCCTGCAGCGCATGGGCTTTGCGCCCACGCACAAGAACGGCCGGCGGCGCGAGTACGCCGACCACGCCCACGCGGTGCATTACTACGATGCCCTGGCGGTGCTGCGCCACGCGCGCATGCCGGCAGTGCTGTTCGAGGCCGGGGTGATCCGCCACCGCGAGGAGGAGCTGCTGCTGGCCGATCCGCAGCGCCAGGCGCGCATGGCCGACGCCCTGGCCACCGCGATCGCCGCCTGCCTGAGCGCCGGCGTGGCCGCGGACGACGAGGCCACGGCCGACCGCCGCGGCGAAGCGCATCCGCCCCGCCTGCCGGACGAGGCGGGGGGCGACGCGGCTCAGATGCTGAACTGAGCCACCGACTTGCGCATCCGCTCCACCGCTTCCTCGAGCAGGTTCACCGCGCCGTGGGTCTGCGCGGCGACCGACACGTTCTGATCGGTCATCGCCGCCACCCGCTCGACGCTCTGCGCCATCGCCACCATGGCGTTCTGCTGCTCGCTGGAGGAATGCGAGATGTCGTTGACCATGTCCAGGGTGCGCACCATCTGGGTGGTGATCTCCTGCAGCGCCTGCTGCGCCTCCTGCACCAGCTTGACGCCGTCCTCCACCTGGTGCGCGCCGGAGCGCATCCCTTCGACCGCCTTCTGCGTTTCGTTCTGGATGGCGCCGATCATGCCGCCGATCTCGTTGGTCGCCTGACTGGTGCGCTCGGCGAGCTTGCGTACCTCGTCGGCCACCACGGCAAAGCCGCGGCCCTGTTCGCCGGCGCGCGCGGCCTCGATGGCCGCATTGAGCGCCAGCAGGTTGGTCTGGTCGGCAATCTCGCGGATCACCCCGGTGATGCGGGAGATCTCCGCCGACTGGCTGCCCAGCAACTCCACCTGACTGGCGGTGCGGCGCACCGTGCCGGCCAGGTCGACGATGCGGGCGCTGGCGCGGGCGGAGAGCTCCGCGCCGCGGGCCGACACCGTGCTGGCGGTCTGTGCCGCGTTGCGGGTGGCCGCCGCGTGCTCGGCCACCTCGCCGATCGAAACGGTGATCTGCTCGATGCCGGCCGCCGCGCTGGAGGTGGCGTCGCTCTGCACCCGGGCGGATTCATTGACGTTGCCCACGCCCAGGCCGACTTCCGACGACGCAACCGCCACCCGCTCGGCGGTGTCGCCCATGCCCTGCATGGTGGCCTGCACCGCGGACACGAAGCGGTCCATCTCGCGGGAAATCTCGCCCAGTTGATCGGCGCGTTCGAGCGCGAAGCGCTTGCGCAGGTCGCCGGTGGTGAGCAGCTGGTCCAGATGCGCGCGGAAGCTGCCCACGTCCCTGACCAGGCGGGGGAAGAAGACGGTGAGGAAGTACAGCGCCCACAGCCCGGCAATCGCGTCGATGCCCAGGGTGATGCGTGACAGCAGTGCGGACGGGAAGGCGTGCGAGGTCGCGGTGACGATTGCCATCACCAGCAGCAGCAAGGCGGTGCCGCCCAGTTGGGTGGGGGCCGAATTGAAGCGCGCCAGCAGCGAGCGGCGCGCGGGCACCACCCGGCCATGCTCGATGCGGATCGAGCGGTCGCCTTCGCGGATGCGCCGGTAGGCGGTCTCGGCGGCGGCCACCTCTTCGCGGCTGGGGCGCGAGCGGATCGACTGGTATCCGACGATGCGCCCCTGCTCGCGCACCGGCGAGGCATTGGCCACCACCCAGTAGTAGCCACCGTCGCTGCGGCGGTTCTTCACCAGCCCGCGCCAGGGGCGGCCGGCCTTGAGGTCGCGCCACATGTCGGCGAAGGCCTCGGGTGGCATGTCGGGATGGCGCACCATGTTGTGCGGCTGGCCGATCATGTCCTCGCGCCGGTAGCCGCTGATCCGCGCGAAGGCCTCGTTGGCTTCGACGATGTAGCTCTTCAGGTCGGTGCGCGAGTAGATGAACTCGCCTTCGGGAAGCAGGGTTTCGACGTTGTTGACCGGCAGATTCTGGCGCATGGGTGCCTCGTGAGCGTGGAGGGTCGGCAGTGATCCGTCTCGCATACGCATGGACACAATTTCAATTTGTGCAAGCAAATGTCCAGGACAACAATGCTGAGAACGCAGGAGGAATCCTATCAGCAAGATTATTAAAAGGGTTAATTGATTATATTGTCCAGGACAAACACGCGTCTTGATGCGATCGAAAACGGCGCGGCAACTCGGCCGCGCCGACCATGAGTCGAGCGGTGCGGGTAGTGCGAAGGCGGGGGGATCAGATCAGGCCGAAGGCGCCGGCAAGGCCGCCGGCGAGAATCAGCCAGATCGGCGCGAGCTTGGTCCGGTGCATGAGCAGCACGGTGAGCCCGATCAGCGCGAGTGCGCCGTAGGGCTGGGCGCCGCCACCGATGAAGGGCTGGGCGAGCACCCAGCCGGTGGCGAGCAGCAGGCCGACGGTCACCGGTGCGAAACCGGCGGTAAAGGCCTGCACGCCCAGCGTGTCGCGCCGCGAGCTGCCCCAGCGGCTCACGCCCAGCGAGAGCAGCGTGGAGGGCAGCAGGATGCCGATCAGCGCCACGCCGGCGCCGAGCAGGCCGGCGATCTGGTAGCCGAGTACCGGCACGAAGATGACGTTGGGGCCGGGGGCGGCCTGCGCCAGCGCGATCGACGAGGTGAAGCCGGCGTCGTCCAGCCAGCCGCGCTCGACCACGAAGTAGCGGTGCATCTCCGGCGCGGTGGACATCGCGCCGCCGATGGACAGCAGCGAGAGCAGCAGGAAGCGCAGGAAGAGATCGGCCAGGTCGGCCGCGCTCAGCATGGCGCTCATGTCCGCTGCGCCGCCTGCCACAGACGCCAGCGTGCCACCGACCAGCCGATGGCGCCGAAACCGGGCACCACCCAGGCGAGCGGCAGGCGCAGCACCGCGATCGCCACGATGGTCGCCAGCACGAACAAGGCGCAGACGACGGGCCCCATCGGATTCCTGCGCAAGCCGCCGACCAGCTTCAGCGCCATGGCCACCATCAGGCCAGCCGCCACCGCCCCCATGCCGCGCAGCGCGCCGTCGACCATGGGCTGGTCGGCGAACTGCCCGTAGCTGGCGGCCAGCAACAAAACGATGGCCAGCGGAGCGGCCAGCATGCCGGCGATGGCGGCCAGCGCGCCGCGCCAGCCGAAGAAGCGGTCGCCGAGCATCAGCGCCATGTTGACGATGTTGGGCCCGGGGAGCAGCTGCGATACCGAGTAGGTGTCCAGAAATTCTTCCCGGCTCAGCCAGCGCTTGCGGTCCACCAGTTCGCGCTGGGCCACCGCCAGCACGCCGCCGAAACCCTGCAGGGCGAGCACGGTGAAGGTGAGGAACAGGTCCAGCGGGGAGGCGGGAACGGCGCGCGTCGGGGCAGATTCGGCGGACGGCATGGCGGCGGCACTGGGCGGGCTGGCGGGCGGGGAGGCAAGGTTAACACGGCCCGGCAATGCCGGCGCGCGTCCGCAGTCTTTGGTAGGAGCGGCCTTGGCCGCGATGCGGCGTCGTGTCCTTGTCGGCCGCATCGCGGCCAAGGCTGCTCCTACGGGTGGTCAGGAACTGGCCGTCAGGCGGTGGCCGCACTGGCCGCAGAAGGCGTCCTGCGGCCCGACCGCGGCGCCGCAGACCGGGCAGGCGGCTGCTTCGGCTTCGGTGCGAGGTGCCTCGTCAGGTGCATCGCTGGCGGCGGGCGGGGGCGCGGGGTCGTCCGGTGTCTGGCGTCCTGTGCCGCGTTCGGCCACCGCGGCGCGGGCGGCGCCGGCGCGACGGCGGACTTCTTCCTGCGCGTCGCGGGCTCGGCGCTCGGCCTCCTGCCTGAGTTGCGCGGCCTTCTCGCGGGTCCTGCGCATGCCCTCGTCCAGGGTCGCCTCGGCCTCGCTGAAATCCAGGTCCGCGGTCAGGTGGCGGTAGATGCCGCAACTGCCGTGGATCATCACCGCAAACACCGCGGCGCCGACCAGGGCGTACACCAGCCCGGCGCCCATCATGCCGGCCAGCGCGCTGCCGCCCATGCCGGCCGCGCCGTGCGACATCATCGGGCCGAATGCGGGGCCGAAGTCGAGGATGGCCGCGCTCAGGCCGGTGACGAAGAACACGCCGGAGCTGGCCACGCCGAAGAGCACGAAGCCCGCCACGAAGACCAGCAGGGACAGCATCAGCGCGGCGATGGCCGCCTGTACCGGCTTGCGCAGGATCAGCGTGTACAGCCGGGCGAGGGTCTGGCGCAGGCTGGCGCCGCTCCACAAGGCCGGGCCGGCGAGCAGGAAGAAGAGGTAGCAGGCGGCGAGGTAGAAGGCCGAGGCCAGCGCCAGCAGCGGGAACAGAATCGCGTACAGCACCGGCCCGAGGCCGGGAATCTTGCACAGGAACAGCACCAGGCTCACCGCGAGACCGTACAGCGCGGTGAGCACCACCGCGCCGACGCCCAGCAGCACGAAGCGCAGGGCGCAGAACAGGCCGTCGGTGAGCGCCGCGCGCAGCTCGCGCTGCACCGCGCCGGTCGCCTGGTCCATCAGCAGCACGCCGGCGGTCGATACGCCGGTGAGCAGCACGCCGATGGCGACGAAGGAGGCGAACAGGGTCAGCAGGATGTTGCCGCGTGCGGCGCCCGCGCTGCCGACGCCCAGCACCAGTACGGCCAGGGCGGCGGTGGCGCACAGCGCGAGCAGCGCGCGCCAGTTGCGCCATGCTTCGCCGGCGTGCAGCAAGGTGCCGAGCAGTTCGCCGGTCTGGCGACTGGTGGTGTCCGTCATGGTCTTGTCCTCTTGTGGTTCAGGGCGGGGCGAGGGCTGCTCAAGGGTTGTGCTCGCCGGTGGCGCATTCCGGCACGCTGTTCCAGCGCTCGGCGCAATGGCGCCAGCGCGCCTTCTCGCGGCAGGGAATGCGTGAGAAGAAGTTGAGCTGCTCGCAGCGTGCGAGCTCCTGGCGCAGAGTCGTCAGCCAGTCGCCAGGGTCTGCGGCGTCCGGCGCTGCCGTGCGTTCGTCTGGCGAGGCGACAGAAGCTTCCGGCGGGCGGGGCGCTTGTGCTTCGGTGGCGGGCGCTGGGGGTGTTGCCGACTGCATGGGCTGCGGTGCCGGGGACGTCGGCGGGGCTTCGGCGGGTGCCGGTTCGACGGCGGCGGCATCGCTCGCGGGCGGCTCTGCCGCGCCCGGCGCTTCTGCCGCCGGGGCGTTGTCGGCAGGCGGTGCCGCCAGCGGTCCGGGTGTCAGCGGGTCGGGCGTGGAGCCCAGCAGCCAGAAGCCGAGCATGGTGGCCAGCAGCAGCGCGAAGGCGAGCAGGCCGGGCACCAGGGCGCGGGATCGCAGCGGAACGGCCGGTGCCGTCGTCGCCCCGTCCGGGCGCGGGCCGGCCGCCGCGGCGGACAGGGCCGTGCCGCAGGTGGTGCAGAAGCGTGCATCTTGGCGGTTCTGGTGGCCGCAGTGGGTGCATTGCATGGGAAACCTTGGGGGTGTCGCGGTGCTGTCTGCGCACGGGATGGGCGCCATTATAGGACGCTGCCATTGCCCCGCGGACGGCGGTGCCTCAGCCGGCGATGCGTGCCGAGGCGCCGCCGTCGATCAGCAGCGTCTCGCCGGTGATGAAGGTATTGGCCGGGGAAGCGAGAAAGGCTGCGGCGTTGGCGATCTCGTCGGCGGTGGCCACCCGGCCGAGCGGGGTGGCGGCCAGCCACTGGCGGCGCGCCTCGGATTCGGCGTGCTGCATGCCGGCGGCCACCGGGCCGGGGGCCACGGCGTTCACCAGGATGTGCTGCGCGGCAAGCTCGACCGCCAGCGCGCGGGTCAGGGCCAGCATCGCGCCCTTGCTCATCGCGTAGGCCGAGCGTTCGCCCGCTGTGCGCAGGCCGTGTACCGAGGCGATGTTCACGATGCGCCCGCCGCCGCCGGCGGCCATCAGCCGCGCCGCATGCTGCAGCGCCAGGAAGCTGCCGGTGATGTTCACCGCGCACAGCGCTTCGAGCTCGGCCGCGGCCATGTCCAGGAAAGGTGCGCGGCGGATCACGCCCGCGGCATTGACCAGGGCGGCCAGCGGGCCCCGGTTCGCGATCTCGGCGAAGGCGGCGGCGATGCTGTGCGGTTCTCCGAGGTCGCAGGCGAGGAAGGCGGCGCGGGCGCCGGATGCGCCGGCGAGCACGGGCTGGGCCTCGGCGCGGCAGTGTTCCAGGTCCAGCAGGAAGACGAAATCGCCCGCGTCGAGCAGCCGCTGCACGACGCTGCGACCCAGCCCGCCGCAGGCGCCGAGCACGGCGCAGATGCGCATGGAGTTGTCTCCGGGGCGTTGCGGAAAGGGACGGATCATAAGCTATCATGGCCCGGCCCACGGAACCCCCGGCGCGGCCAGGGCTGCGGACGGAGACGAAGAACCAATCCACAACACGAACGGGGTCACCTGATGAACAAACTGGTACGTACCATGCTGCTCGCCGGCACCGCTGCCGCGCTCGGCGCCACCTCGCTGGCGGTCCACGCGCAGGCCCGGGTCACCTACAAGTCGGCCGCGGCCGGCACCGCCTACTACCAGATGGGCGTGGAGCTTTCCGAAGGCATCAAGACCGGCGCCGACGGCAAGGTGGTGCTCACCCTGGAAGAGAGCCAGGGCTCGGTGCAGAACGTCATGGAAGTTCTCGGCCGGCGCGGCAACTATGTGTTCACGACGCCGCCGGCGCTGGTCAAGCAGGCGATGGCCGGCGAAGGGCCGTTTGCCGAGCGCAAGGGGCCGCAGTTCCAGGAGATCCGCGGCCTGTTCCCGATCCCGGCGATTACCATGCACATCGTCGCCGCCGGCGGCCCGGGGGTGATCTCGCTGGACGATCTGAAGGGCAAGCACATCCTGATCGGCCGCGGCTCCTTCGGCGCGCGCGAGGCGGAGCGCTACCTGAAGCTGTTCGGCCTGATGGACCAGGTGCGGGTGGCCGCCGCCGAGATCGGCAGCGGACCGGATGCGCTGAAGAACGGCCAGATCGACGCCTTCGTGACCGCCAGCTCCTTTCCGACGCCCAACGTGATCGAGACCGCGGCCAGCACCACGATCAGCCTGGTGTCGATGACCGACGCGCAGATCGAGCAGACCGGCGCGGCACGCCAGGTGATTCCGGTCGGGACCTACAAGGGCGTGGACCAGGCGGTCAACACCACCTCGCTGCCGGTGATCGCCTACACCACCACTGGCATGGATGCCGACACGGCCTACACCATCACCCGCGCGTTCTGGGAGCGCCGCGAGGCCATGGCGGCCACTTCGCCGTGGTGGAGCGGCATCACCACCGACATGATCGGCAACATCGCCGGCAAGCTGCACCCGGGCGCGCTGCGTTACTACGACGAGGCGGGAATCAAGGTGCCGGACAGCCTGCGCTGATCCCTTGCTCCGCAATACGGGGGCAGGCGCCGGTGCGTTCCGGGCCTGTCCCCGATGTTTTTGGTAGATCCCGATGTCCCCCTTGACCGCCACCACCACGGACGAGGCGCCCGCCGCCGCGTCCACCCGCCCGCATCATCCCTTGTGGATCGTGCTCGGCGCGCTGACCTGCGCCTTCCATCTCGGACTGATCTTCTACGGGCTCACGCCGGCCCTGATCAGCCGGCCCATCCACATGGCGCTGGCCCTGCCGTGGGTGCTGGTGTTCGCCGCCCGCACGCCCGCACAGCGCTGGAGCGGCTGGGTGCTCACCCTGGTCGGCTTCGCCGCCTGTGGCTACATCGCGCTCAACGAGACCGCGCTCTCCGACCAGTACGGCTTCATCGATACCCCGCTGCAGATGACCATCGGCGTGGCGCTGATCGCGCTGGCGCTGGAGGCCGCGCGTCGCGCCATCGGCTGGCCGCTGCCCATGGTGGCCCTGGTGGCGTTGCTCTACGGCGTGTTCGGCGAGCATGTGCCGGGCGAGTTCGGCCACCCCGGCTTGCCGATGTCGAGCTTCGTCGGCACGCTGACCATCGCCGAAGGCGGCCTGTGGGGTTCGCTCACCGGGGTGAGCGTGGGCGTGGTGGCGATCTTCGTGATCTTCGGCGCGGTGCTCAACGCCGGCGAGGCCGGGCGCGGCTTCATGAACCTGGCCTCCGCGCTGGCCGGGCGCCTGTCCGGCGGTGCGGCCAAGGTGTCGGTGATCTCCTCCGCGCTGGTCGGCTCGATCTCCGGTTCGGCGTCGGCCAACGTGGCCTCCACCGGGGCGATCACCATCCCGACAATGGTGCGCCTGGGCTATCCGCGCTCGCTGGCCGGGGCGGTGGAGGCGGTGGCTTCGTCCGGCGGGCAGATCATGCCGCCGTTGATGGGGGCGGGCGCCTTCGTCATGGTGGAGCTGACCGGCACACCCTACACCCAGATCATGGCCGCGGCGCTGCTGCCGGCCGTGCTGTTCTTCCTCACCGTGTGGGTGGGCATCAACGCCTATGCCACCCGCCACGACCTGCGCCCGATCGCCGCCCACGAGCAGCCCGGGCGCTACGAGGTGCTGGTGACCTCGGCGTTCTTCGCCGTGCCTTTCGCGGTGCTGCTCGAGCGCATCTTCATTGGGGGGCGCACGCCGCAGTATGCCGCCAGCCTGGCGGTGTTCGTCGGCATGGCGCTGCTGCTCGTCGACATGCACCTGCGCTTCTCGCTCGCCGGTTTCGCCCGCCGCATGGCCGACGCCGCGGTTACCGCCGGGCGGCAGGTGGCGGTGATCGGCGCCATCATCATCTGCGCCTCGCTGGTCATCGGCGTGCTGTCGATGACCGGGCTGGGGGTGAAGATCACCTCGGCCATCCTGTCGATCTCGCGCGACGCGCTGTGGCCGGCGCTCTTCCTCACCGCCATCGCCTGCCTGGTGCTGGGCATGGAACTGCCCACCACCGCGGCCTACGTGATCTGCGTGTCGGTGGCCGGCCCGGCGCTCACCGCGCTGGGGCTGCCGCCGCTGCTCGCCCATCTCTTCGTGTTCTGGTACGCGCTGCTGTCCACCATCACCCCGCCGGTGTGCGGCACGGTGTTCATCGCCGCCGGCATGGTGGAGGAGAACTGGCTCAAGGTCGCATTCAGCGCGATGGCGCTGGGCATCGGCCTGTACGTGATCCCGCTGGCCATGGTGGCCAATCCGGACATCATCCGCCTGAGCGCCGACCCGGTGGCGGCGGTGATCGACGCGGTGAAGATCGCGGTGGGCCTCACCGCGTTGTCGTTTGGCGTGATTGCGCGCCGGGCGGCATGGCACAGAGTGGCACTGATTCTGGTCGGCGTAGCGGTGATCTTCGCCGTCTGAAGGCGCTTAGCGGCGGAAGTCGCGCAGCACCGGCGCATCCGGCCAGAGCACCAGTTCGCCCTGCGGCGGCCGCGGGCCGAACAGCACCCAGGCGTCCAGCGCCGGCCCGAGCGGCTGCAGCATGCGCAGCCGTCCGGGGTGGCGGGCGAGCACCTCTTCCGCACACAGACCGGCATCGTAGCGCCCGGCGAGCAGGCCTTCGGCCACCGCGACGACGCTCGGCTCCTCGACCTGCCGTCCCCAGCGCGAGAGGTCGGTGTAGTGCCGGGTGGCCGGCTGCAGGCCGATGCTCGCCGGTGCGGCCACCTCCGCCCGTGCCAGCACCGCCAGCGGTCTGCTGCGGGCGATGAAGGTATCCACCGGAAAGGCGCCGCTACGGTAGCGCCCCACACAGTCGCCGTGCGCCGGATGCGCCGAGCACTGCAACAGGTAGTCGGCGTCGCCCGTGAGCAGGGCGTCGAAGGCGGGTTCGAACGCGTCGAACAGAATGATGCGGCTGGCGGCCAGCCTGCGCGCCATCAGATAGCGCTGCAGCACCAGTTCGTGATTGCTGCCGGTCGGGCCTAGGGTGGCAAAGATCATGGTGGGCTGGTCGTCTTGCTGCGGATAGGGGGCGTGCGCGGGTAGCCAGTATGCGCGGGTGCCAGGATCAGGTGAACCAGCGCTGCGTCCCGTGGCAGTTTGCTGGCAGTTCGATGGCAGGCAAGGTGCCGTGGATGGCATCGGGATCATGCTTGCGTGCGCGGGTTCCGGCAACGAAAGTGCGCAGGATTGCGTGAAGTCCATGTGTGCGGAGAAGCCTGCCGGGTTGGCACGGCTGTTGCGTTGATGAACCCGGAAGCCGCGTCCCGACGCGCTCGCCAGCCGGGCCGGACGACGCAGCATCCACTCGCTCGTCGTGCGCTGGCAGGCGACGCGAGCGCCGCAAGCGCAAGGCCCGAACAAGAGGAATGAACCGATCATGAAGATTGCCGTCACCAGTCAGAACTTCCGAACCGTGACCGCGCACGCAGGTCGTGCGCGGCGGTTCCTGATCTTCGACATCGCCTGCCCGTGCAGCCCGCGTGAGGTCGACCGCCTGGATCTGCCTGCGGACATGGCCTTTCACGACTTCCGTGGCAGCGCGCATCCGCTCGATGGCGTCGATGCGCTGATCACCGGCAGCGCCGGGGAAGGGCTGCAGGCGCGCTTGCTTCAGCGCGGGATCGAGCTGGTGGTATCCGGCGAGCCGGACCCGCGGCAGGCTGTGGCCGACTACATCCGGGGCTTCACCAGGCCGCCCGCGACCCGCGGGCATACGCATCATGGCGAGCGCTCTGCCTGAACTGAGCGGCCTGCAGGTCCGCCGCGTGCGAGGCCCTTGCTGACCGCATACTTGTGTGGTGAATACACTGGGGACAACATGACCGATCACATTATTGCTTTCCTGATCCTGAGCGCCGGAACGCTTGCCGCCCTGGCCCAGACGGGAGACCTGGAGGTGCACCTGCAAGGTGTCGAGCACGCGCGCGGCAGTGTCCGGGTCGGCCTGTACTCAGACCCCTCCAGTTTCCGGAAGGAGGAGCGGGCGGTGTCGGTTCTGCAGGCGCAGGCCGCGCCGGGAACGGTCGTGGTGCGCTTCCGGGGGGTGGCAGCGGGACGTTATGCGATCATGGCTTACCATGACGAGGACGGAAACGGTGAACTCAACCGTCGCTTCGGGATGGTCCCGACCGAGGGCTACGGCCTGTCCAACAACCCAAGTGTGTCGGGGCCGCCGGCCTTCGAGGACAGTGCGTTCGAAGTGGATGCCGGTCCCGCGGCGACGGTGATCGGTATCGACGTCCGCTATTGATCACCGCTTCGGCCCAGGCACACGTCAACCCGGCAGCAGGAATCAAGACCATGCAGCGAGCGCACATCCAGTCCTTCTTCGATCCGGCCACCTTCACCGTAACCCACGTGGTGTCCGACCCGGCCACGCGCAAGGCGGCGGTCATCGACAGCGTGCTCGATTACGACCCCAAGGCCGGGCGCAGTTCGCACGAGAGCGCCGACCGGGTCGTCGCCTACGTGCGCGAGTCAGGCCTGTCGGTGGAGTGGCTGCTGGAGACCCATGCGCACGCGGATCATCTCTCGGCCGCGCAGTATCTCAGGCAGCAACTGGGCGGGCGGTTGGGCATAGGTGCGCATATCCGCGAGGTGCAGGCCACCTTCCGCAAGGTCTTCAACGCCCTGGACATGAACGAGGAGGGCGCGGAGTTCGACTGCCTGTTCGAGGACGGCGAACGCTTCCGCGTCGGCGAACTGGAGGTCGAGGTCATCCACACCCCCGGCCATACCCCGGCCTGCCTGACCTACCTGATCGGTGGCGACGCCTTCGTGGGCGACACGCTGTTCATGCCGGACTACGGCACCGCGCGCTGCGACTTTCCGGGCGGCAGCGCGGCGACGCTGTTCCGTTCGATCCGCAAACTGCTGGCGCTGCCGCCGCACACCCGCCTGCACCTGTGCCACGACTACCCGCCGGAAGGGCGCGAGCCGGCCTGGGAATGCACCGTGGCGGAGCAGCGCGAGCGCAACATCCATGTCCACGATGGCGTCACCGAGGCGGAGTTCGTCGCCATGCGCAGTGCGCGCGACAAGACCCTGGCCATGCCGACCCTGCTGCTGCCCGCGGTACAGGTGAACGCGCGTGGCGGGCTGTTTCCGCCGCCCGAGGACAACGGCGTGCGTTACCTGAAGATTCCGGTGGATCTGCTTTAGAGGGCGTTGCTGCGGTTTGCGTCTGAAAACGGGGGTGTTGTTGACGTTGACGTCAACGTGGCAAAGAATCCTCCCCGCACAAGATCCCGAGAAGAAGCCCGCTATGTCCGATCCCGGCAGTCCCGACATCCGTTCCCGCGACCTGTGGGTCGAGCACCCGCAGGGGCGCATCTTCGTGCGCGAGTGGACACCGCCCGGCGCGGAGGGCGCGAGCCCCATCGTGCTGTTCCACGATTCGCTCGGCAGCGTGGAGTTGTGGCGGGACTTTCCCGCAGCGCTGTGCGCGGCCACCGGGCGCCGGGTGATCGCCTACGACCGGCCCGGTTTCGGCCGCTCGGATGCGCGCAGCGGACGGCCGGCGCTGAGCTTCGTGGCCGACGAGGCGGGCGAGGTCTTTCCGCTGCTGCGCGAGCAGCTAGGCTTCACCCGTTTCATCGCTTTCGGCCACAGCGTGGGTGGTGGCATGGCGGTGCATTGCGCCGCGGCCTTCGCGGACGATTGCGAGGCCTTGATCACCGAGTCCGCCCAGGCCTTTCTGGAAGAGCGCACGGTGCGGGGCATCGAGGCGGCCAAGGAAGCCTTCAGGGACGAGGAACAGGTGCGGCGCCTGGGCAGGTACCACGGTGACAAGGCGCGCTGGGTGCTGGAGGCATGGACCGAGAGCTGGCTGCATCCCGATTTTGCCGACTGGTCGCTGGCCGAGGTGCTGCCGCGCGTGCGCTGCCCGCTGCTGGCCGTCCACGGCGCTGAGGACGAATACGGCTCGGTCCGCCATCCGCAGACGATCGCTGAGCTGTGCAGCGGCCCCGCGCGGTTGGAGATCATGGAGGACACCTTCCATGTGCCGCACCGTGAGCAGCCCGCGCGCGTGCTCCAGATGGTCGCCGGATTCCTCCGCGGGCTGGCGTAGCGGCGTGCTTGCGCTGGCAGCTTGCCGGACCTTGCGCCGCTCGATGCCGCAGCAGGTGTAGGAGCGGCCTTGGCCGCGATTCGCCCGACGATCTGACGACGCCGCAATCGCGGCCAAGGCCGCTCCTACAGGTTCTTCCGCGCGGGCGGACAGCTCAGCCGCGCGCTGGCGGCGGTCAGCAGTTCGATGTCGCGCGCGACCTTGAGCAGACCGACGTGGCGGGCCGCCGGATGCGAGGCGGTGCGCATGAGGATGAGCCCGTCGCGCGTGTCGCTCAGGAGGAGGCTGGCAGCCGGGCCGATGAGCCGGATCACCGCTTCGTCGGCCTGGATGGTGTCGATCTGGCTGCCGATGCGCTCGCTCAGGGAGGCGTACTCGGCATCGCCGAGCCTGCCCTGCGGACGGACCGGGCCGACCGCGGCGAGCGTGCCGCCGAGCCGCTCGACCTGGGCGCCCATTCTGGCCAGTGCCCCCTGGCAGTCGGAGAGGCCGTCAGCCGTCGCGCACCCCGCCGCGACCGACAGGAGCAGCGCGGCGGCAAGGGAGAATCGATTCATCGCGTCTTCTCGAAGATCATCGGAACGCCGAGCTTGGCCTGCCGGCCCTGAATGCAGGGTGAACAGTCATCAGCGCCCATGCAGATGTTCGATCTGCGAGGGAGGCGGCGTTTGCGACAGCAGAATCTCCGCCAGGCGGGCTTGCTGCTCGGGGCTGAGGATCTTGCGTTCGGCGAGCAGCTGGTCGATCAGCAGGCCTTGCTGCTGCTGCTGCAGCGTGGCGATTGCGCCACGTTCGGCCTCGACCCTGGCCATGTCGAGCGGATCGGCGAACAGTGCGCGAATCAGTGCGGCGCGATGCGTGTCGAGCTGGCGGGCGGCGGCTCCGAACTGCTCCAGGAAGGGGCGTTCGGCTGCCTCCCAGGCCGTGCGCTGGGCTGCATCGAGTTGCAGGGTTTCGTGCACCGGGGCGATGGCGGCCGGTTCCGCGGGGCCGTGCCGGTCGAGCGCGATCGCCCCCAGGACGCCAAGGTTCACGGCGACGGACAGCAGCAGGGCCAGGCGTAGGGCGGTGGGCTTCATTGCGGGTTTCCGGTTGGGTTGCAGGCGTCCGGGCGGGGACAGAGGTTGCCGGGCGGCATGCTGCCGAACAGGCTCATGGCGCTCAGCATGACGGGCTGAGCCACGGGCTGCGGGGTGGGCGGGGCCAGCAGGATGGCGCCCAGTTGCAGCCCCAGGCCGAGGGCTGCGGCACTGGCGGCGGAGGGGACCAGGATGGCGCGCAGGAAATCCTTCCATCCCGCAAGGCGCGTCACGGGCCCGCGAGCCGGCGGGCGGGGCATCTCGTCCGGGGTGTGCGCCGTCGCGATCAGGCGCGGGAGGAGAACCGTGGCCAGGTCGGTGCCCAGCGGGGTCGGCGGCAGGCTGCCGAAGGCGGCACGCAGCGCGCGTAGATCTTCCAGCTTCGCCGAACAGCATGGGCAGGCGCTCACATGGGCGAGCACGTCCTCGCGGATGCCGGGCGTCAGCGCATCGTCGGCCAGCGCCGACAGGGTGTCGAGGGGCGGGCAGGACCTAGTCATTGCGTTCTCCGGTGCAGGGACGGAAGTGCTGCAGCACTGCGGACCGCGCCCGGGTCAGACGCGATTTCACCGTGCCTTCGGGGATGCCCAGAATGGTCGCGATGTCGCCGTAGGACAAGGCTTCGACTTCGCGCAGCAGGAGTATCTCGCGGTGTTCGGCGGCGATCCGCTGCAGGGCGGCCAGCAGGCGCTCGTGCTGTTGCAGGCTGGCGTAGCGCGCTTCGGGGCCGGGCGCGGGGTCGGGCAGGTCGATACCGTCGTCCAGCGGCGCGAACGACACCGTCCGGCGGCGCAGGTGGTCGATCGTCGCATTGCGTGCGATCTGCAGCAGCCAGGTCGAGAACCGCGCCTCGGGCCGCCAGGCGGGCAAAGCCTGCCATGCCTTCAGGAAGACGTCCTGGGTCAGTTCCATCGCCTCTTCGCGGGTATCGATCATGCGCAGGATGAAGCCGAAGACACGGTCCTGATACCTGCGCACGAGCGCGGCAAACGCGGCGGTGTCGCCCGTGCGAGCACGGGCGAGGTCCGCATCGTCGGTGGTCTGCGGTGCGTCAGGCATGGATCGGGCGCACGTCCTCGGCCTCGGGTGGTGTCGGTTTGACGGGTCAGTGGCCGGTCTCGATGTGCTCCCAGCCCGGGTGCGCAAAGTAGGTGCCGTAGTCGTCGAGTGCGCGAACCAGATGCACCACCCCGCGACTGCGGTCGTCGATGGCCTTCCTGCCGGCCACGACATCCACGCCCTTGCCGATCTCGGCGATCACGCCGTGCAGTACTTCGTCCGCCTCGGGCGTGAGCTTGCAGTTCTGCACGATGTAGGCAAGCTGCTGCTCAACTGCCTGGCCGAGGGCTTCGTACTGTGCCGCAGCGTAGCGCTTGGCATGAACGGCGGGCAGGGCCTGGGCGATTTCGCTGCGGATGGCCTCCATTCCCGAGCGCAGCGCGTCGTCGGTTTCCCACTTGGCACCATTGTTCAGCTTCAGCATGGCCGCGGCCGAGCCGTGGTCATGGCTGCCGGCGGCCACGGCGGCACCGGTGTAGGAGAATGCGCCGAGCGTGGCCAGGAGGCAGCCGGTGGCGATGCGCGTTGCGATGGCAGGTTTCATGGGGTCGGTGTCCTTTGACGGGGTTGTGGAATGCGGACGATCACGTCGTCCTGACCAATGAAACGTGCGGCGCGCAGAAATGTTCCATCGGAATCAAAAAAAGAGCGGTTCATTCCCTTGCATCAGGCGTGCCGGGGCCTGGCGTTGCCGGGCTCCGGCGGCGTCCTGATCACTTGCTGCGCTTGATCTCGGTCTTGAGGATCTCGCCGGTCATCGGATCGACGTCGAGTTCCACGCGCTGGCCCTGCATGTCGGTGGCCTTGACCTCGTACTTGTCCTTCTCGCGCTCGATCTTCTCGAAGTCGCGATAGCCGCCCGCTTCGAGTTTGACCTGCACCTCCTGCAGGCTCATCCAGCCGGCCTGGGTCGTGGTCGTTGCCGCCGAACTCTGGGCGAAGGCAGGAAGCACGCTGGCGCCAGCGGCGATGATGCCGCCCGAAACGAGCAAGGTGGCGATAAGGGTAGTGGCACGCATGATGGCATCTCCTTTGAGTCGGGTTGGCGGATTCGCTGCAACCGCAGGGCCATACTGCGAGCCGCCGCCTGAACGAGGACTGAAGGGGATGTTCACGAAGCGTTCACCGCGCGGGCGAGGGGCGTTCGCTGGCCCGGCGGATTGACGCGACCGGCGCGGCGCGGCATGGTGGGGCATCGCCCACCGGCAAGGCGCTGCACATGAAAACCCTGCTCATCGTCTATCACAGCATGACCGGCGGCACGCTGCAGATGGCGCAGGCCGCGGCGCAGGGTGCCGAGGCCGAGGATGCGGTGACGGTGCGCCTGCTGCATGCCGGCGAGGCAGGGGGAGAGGACGTGCTCGCCGCGGACGGCTACCTCTTCGCCACCCCCGAGAACCTCGCCGCCATCTCGGGACAGCTCAAGGATTTCTTCGACCGCAGCTATTACCCGGTGCTCGACCGCATCAATGGCCGGCCCTACGGCGTGCTGGTGTGTGCCGGCAGTGACGGCAGCAATGCCGCCCGCCAGATCGAACGCATCGCCACCGGCTGGCGGCTGCGGCAGGTGGCGCCGCCGCTGATCGTGTGCACCCGCGCGCAGACGCCGGAAGAGATCCTGCGCCCCAAGCAGATCGGCGCCACCGACCGCGAGCGCTGCGAGGAACTCGGTGCGGCGCTGGCAAGCGGGCTGGCGATGGGCGTGTTCTGACGCGCATAACGCGGAACGGCGCACCGCCGGGGTGCGCCGTCCGTGCAATTTCCTGACGGGGCTGCCTTACCAGTTCGGATCGCGCTCCGGCGTGGAGGTGATGCGGTGGATGGACAGGTCCGCGCCCTGGTATTCCTGTTCCTGGTCCAGCCGCAGCCCGCTGATCGCGCGGATGGTGCCGTACACCACGAAGCCGCCGATCAGCGCCACGGCGATGCCCATCAGCGTCATCAGCAGCTGCGGCATGAAGGCCACGCCGCCCAGGCCGCCGAGCGCGGTGCTGCCGAAGATGCCGGCGGCGATGCCGCCCCAGGCGCCGCACAGGCCGTGCAAGGGCCACACGCCGAGCACGTCGTCGATCTTCCAGCGGTTCTGGGTAAGGGTGAACAGCTGCACGAAGAGCACGCCGGCCACCGCACCGACCACCAGCGCACCGACCGGGTGCATCAGGTCGGAGCCGGCGCATACCGCCACCAGACCGGCGAGCGGGCCGTTATGCACGAAGCCCGGGTCGTTCTTGCCGACCACCAGCGCGGCCAGCGTGCCGCCGACCATGGCCATCAGCGAATTCACCGCCACCAGGCCGGAGATGTTCTCCAGGGTCTGTGCGCTCATCACGTTGAAGCCGAACCAGCCCACGGTGAGGATCCAGGCGCCCAGCGCGAGAAAGGGGATCGAGGAGGGCGGATGCGCGGCGATGGCGCCATTCTTGGAATAGCGCCCGTGGCGCGGTCCGAGCAGCAGCACCGCGGGCAGCGCCAGCCAGCCGCCCATCGCATGCACCACCACCGAGCCGGCGAAGTCGTGGAAGGGCACGCCGTAGGTGGCCTCCAGCCAGGCCTGGATGCCCAGGCCGCCGTTCCAGGCGATGCCCTCGAAGAAGGGGTATACCAGGCCGACGATCAGGAAGGTCGCGGCCAGTTGCGGGTTGAACCTGGCGCGCTCGGCGATGCCGCCCGAGATGATCGCCGGAATGGCCGCGGCAAAGGTGAGCAGGAAGAAGAACTTGGTCAGCTCGTAGCCGTTTTTCGCCATCAGCGATTCCGCGCCCGAGAGGAAACTCACCCCGTAGGCCACGCCGTAACCGATGAAGAAATAGGCGATGGTCGACATGGCGAAATCGCACAGGATCTTCACCAGCGCATTGACCTGGTTTTTCTTGCGCACCGTGCCCACTTCGAGAAAGGCGAAACCCGCATGCATGGCGAGCACCATGATGGCGCCGAGCAGGATGAACAACACGTCGCTACCGGACTTGAACGCTTCCATCACACCTCCTGAGCAAAAGACCGGGTGGAGAAAGCAAGCACCGTTCCAGTGCGCGGATGGGCGTCAAATCAATGGTTTGGCACAAATGCTGGGAGCGGCAACGCACCGTGCAGGTGCAATGCACCGCAACGATGCCCGTACGTGGTGCGCTGCGCCCCGCAATGGTTCGCGGCGCATGCGTTCCAGTCCAGAACCGTGCGCGGGTGGGGTGGGGACGGTGAATCGCGGGCAAGCCCGCTCCTACCGCGCTGTCGGTGGCCGCGGTCGATTGTTCGCCTGTAGGAGCGGCCTTGGCCGCGATGCGGCGGCGGTTTCGCAAAGGCCGCAATCGCAGGCAAGCCCGCTCCTACCCGACCGATGCGCCCTGCAGGTCCGTGCCGAACAGGTAGGACTCCATCGACAGCACGCCATGCACGATGCCGCCGGCCAGCACGGTGACCGGCAGGGGGGGACGGGCCGCTCCCCAGGCCACCAGCAGGGGCAGGAAGTGCTCCGCCGTGGGGTGGGCACGCCGGGCATGCGGCGCGATGTCGAGGGTGGCGGCCAGGCGGTCGCCATCGCCGGCGGTGACCGCGGCGCGCACCCAGTCCTGGAACTCGCGTGCATAGGCGGCCTCCTGCGCCTCGCCCATGCGGAATTCGTAGAGGTTGTGGGTGAGGCTCCCTGAGCCGACGATCAGCACGCCTTCATCGGCCAGCGGTGCGAGCGCGGCTCCGTAGTCCCGCGCCTCCGCCGCGGTGAGCGAGGCGGGCAGGGAGACCTGGAAGACCGGAACCTCGGCCTGCGGATAGAGATGGCGCAGCGGCACCCAGGCGCCGTGGTCCAGCCCGTGCCGTGGGTCGGCCTGTGCCGCCCAGCCCGCTGCCTGCAGCAGGTCGAGGGCCCGTTCGGCCAGTTCCGGGTGGCCGGGGGCGGGGTAACTGAGTTCGTATAAGGCGGGGTCGAATCCGCCGAAGTCGTGAATGGTCTGCGGCTGCGCGGTCGTGGCGACGCGCGGCTGCGCCGTCATCCAGTGGGGCGACACCACCAGCACCGCCTCGGGGCGCGGCAGGCGGGCGGCCGCCGCCGCCAGCTGGGCGCCGGCCAGGCCGGGCTCGAGTGCGTAGGTCGGGGCGCCGTGCGAGACGAACAGGGTGGGCAGGCGGTTCATGGGGCGGGCTCCTTGTGTCCGGTCGTGCCGCTGCGGGCGGTGAGGGACACTATAGGAAGTGAGGTGTCAGAGATAAACTCGTAAAAATCTCATTCACTGTTTCGCTGAGCGATACAAATGAACAAGCTCCTCGAGATGCGCAGCTTCGTCACGGTGGTCGACGCCGGCAGTTTCGTCGGCGCCGCCGAGGCGCTGGGCCTGTCCAAGCCCGCGGTGTCCCGCCATGTCGCCGAACTGGAGGCGCGGCTCGGGGTGCGCCTGCTGCACCGGACCACGCGCAAGCTGTCGCTGACCGCCGAGGGCGAGATCTTCGACGCCCGCTGCCGGGAACTGCTGGCCGGCGTGGATGAAGCCGAGGCCGAGATCACCGCACGTGCGGGTGAGGCGGTGGGCGTGCTGAAGATCAACGCCCCGGTCACCTTCGGTGTCCGCCACCTGGCCCCGCTGTGGGGCGGCTTCATCGCGCGCCATCCGCGGGTGTCGCTGGACGTGAGCCTGTCGGACCGGGTGGTGGACCTGGTGGAAGAGGGCTATGACCTGGCGATACGCATCGCCAGCCTGCCGCCTTCCAGCCTGATCGGCCGCCAGCTCGCGCGTACCCGCGTGATCCTCTGCGCCTCGCCGGCCTATCTGCGCGAGGCCGGCACGCCGGTCCATCCGTCCGAACTGGCGCGGCATCGCGTGCTTGCCTACAGCTACTGGGCCCTGGGCGATGAGTGGCGTTTCGACGGCCCCGAGGGCGAACTGCGGGTGCACACCCGGCCCTGTCTGCGCAGCAACAACGGCGATACCTGCCTGGCCGGCGCGCTCGCCGGGCAGGGGCTGATCCTGCAGCCCAGCTTCCTGGTGCACGAGGCCTTGCGCGACGGCTCCCTGGTGGAGGTGCTGCCGCAGTATCGCGCCATCGAGCTGGGCATCCACGCGCTGTATCCGACGCGCAGGTTCGTCGCGCCCAAGGTCCGCCTGATGATCGACTACCTGGTCGAAGCCTTCCGTCAGCCGCCCTGGCAGGACTGAGCGGGTTCAGCGCACGCCGGCAAGTCTCGGGATCGTCTCGCCGGCGAGCGGGGTGTCCTCGTGCATGCAGGTGCGTGGCCGGTACGGGGAAGCCCTTACGTAGTCCTACGCTAGGGTAGCCCTGCGACTGTGCTCGCGTCGCCGGCGTTCTTAGAATGTCGCCCTCGCAGACAACAATCGAGGAGACCTGCGATGGGTGCCTGCATCGTCAGCTTCCCGGAGTGTGTCCGATGAACATTGCCGAGTTCCTGGCCCGTACTGCGCGTGTTTCCCCCGAGCGCCCGGCCTTGTTCCATGGCGAAACATGCCTGTGCGACTACCGTGAATTCGCCTCCCGCGCGGCGCGCATCGCCGGCGCGCTGACCCGTCGCCACGGCCTGGCCGAAGGCGAGCGGGTGGTGGTGTTCATGGGCAACTGTGCGGAATACCTCGAAGTGCTCTATGGCATCTGGTGGGCCGGGCTGGTGGCGGTACCGGTGAATGCCAAGCTGCATCCGCGCGAAGTGGCGTGGATCGTCGAGGACGCGCAGGCTGCGGCGATCTTCCTGTGCCCCGAGCGCGCGCCGGGCATGCTGGCGCTGCTGCCGGATCTGCCGGGCGTGCGCCAGACCTTCACCGCGGGGTCGTCCGCCTACACCGGTCTGCTCGCCAGCGAGCCGCTGCCGCTGTGCCATCGTGCGCCGGACGACCTCGCCTGGCTGTTCTACACCTCCGGCACCACCGGGCGGCCCAAGGGCGTGATGCTGACGCATCGCAACCTCGCCAACATGGTGGCCTGCTACTTCATGGATGTGGACGAAGTCAGCCCGGACGACGCCATCGTCTACGCCGCGCCGATGTCGCACGGCGCCGGACTGTACAACTTCATGCACGTCATCAAGGGCGCGCGCCACGTGGTGCCGCGCTCGGGCGGCTTCGACGAGGCCGAGCTGGTGGAGCTGGCCGCGTGCGTCGGCCGCCTGTCGATGTTCGCAGCGCCCACCATGGTCAAGCGCCTGGTCGAGCATGTGGCGGCCAGCGGCGCGGACGTCTCCGGCTTCAAGACCATCGTCTATGGCGGCGGGCCGATGTACGTGGCCGACATCCGCCGCGCGCTCGCCGTGATGGGCGACCGCTTCGTGCAGATCTACGGCCAGGGCGAATCGCCGATGACCATCACCGCGCTGTCGCGCGCGCAGCTGGCCGGGCGCGATCACCCGCGTTGGGCCGAGCGCATCGCCTCGGTCGGGGCGGCGCAGTCGCTGGTGGAGGTCCGTGTCGCCGGCCCGGACGGCGAGCCCCTGCCCGCGGGCGAAGTGGGCGAGGTACTGGTGCGCGGCGACGTGGTCATGAGGGGCTACTGGCGCAACGAGGCGGCCACCACCAGGGCGCTGCGCGAGGGCTGGTTGTGGACCGGCGACATGGGCAGCCTGGACGAGGACGGCTTCCTCTCCCTGCGCGACCGCTCCAAGGACGTGATCATCTCCGGCGGTTCCAACATCTACCCGCGCGAAGTCGAGGAGGTGCTGCTGCGCCACCCCGGCGTGCGCGAGGTCTCGGTGGTCGGCAAGCCGGACCCGGAGTGGGGCGAGGTTGTCGTGGCCTTCCTGGTCGCCGGCGCGGACGTGGACGAGCGCGCGCTCGACGCCCTGTGCCTGGCCGAGATCGCCCGCTTCAAGCGTCCCAAGGAATACCGCTTCGTCGACGCGCTACCCAAGAACAACTACGGCAAGGTGCTGAAGACCGAACTGCGCCGGCAACTGCAGGCATAAAACTCGAAAGGGAGACGAACCATGAGCTTGAACAACCGAATCGCGCTGGTCACCGGCTCGAACCAGGGCATCGGCCTGGCGATCGCCGAAGTGCTGGCGCGCCACGGCGCGGACATCGTGCTGCACGGCCTGTGCGCGGTGGAGGAGGGTGAGCGCCAGGCGAGGGAACTGACCGAAGCCTGGGGAACGGGGGTGAGCTTCCTGCCCGCCGACCTCGGCGTGCCCGACGAGGCCGCCGGCCTGGTCGAGGCAGCGGTCGCCCGCCACGGCCGGCTGGACATTCTGGTGAACAACGCCGGCATCCAGTACACCGCGCCGCTGGACGAATACCCGCTGGCGCGCTGGGACGCCATCCAGGCCATCAACCTGCGCGCGCCCTTCCTGCTCACCCAGGCGGCGCTGCCGCACATGCGCCGGCAGGGCTGGGGGCGCATCGTCAACATCGCCTCGGTGCACGGCCTGGTGGCCTCGGTGAACAAGTCCGCCTACTGCGCGGCCAAGCACGGCCTGGTGGGGCTGACCAAGGTGGCCGCGCTGGAAACCGCCACCGACGGCATCACCGTGAACGCCATCTGCCCGGGCTGGACCGAAACCCCGATCCTCGAACCGCAGATCGCCGCGCGTGCCGCCCAGCTCGGCACCGGCCGCGATGCCGCGATCCGCAGCCTGGTGGCGGAGAAGCAGCCCAACCAGACCCTGATGCCGCCCGCCTGGATCGGCGAGATGGCGGCCTTCCTGTGCAGCGACGCCGCCGCCGGCATCACCGGTACGGCACTGCCGGTGGATGGCGGCTGGACCGCCCAGTAGAGCCCGGCGGCCATCCCGCGACCCGCAGCCTGCGGGTCAGGATGAGACCGGGGCAGGGGACGGCACCAGGCGCCCGTCGCGCAGCAGCGGCGTGATCTGCTCGGCCGGTGCGGCCTTGCCGTACAGCCAGCCCTGCACGATGTTGCAGCCCATGCCGACCAGTTTGCGCAGTTGCGCGGGAGTCTCGATGCCCTCGGCCACCGTGAGCATGTGCAGGCTGTTGGCCATGGCGACGATGGCGCGCACCAGGTTGGCCTGGTTGCGGTCGGTGGCGATGTCGCGGATGAAGCTGCGGTCGATCTTCAGCTTGTCGAAGGGGAAGCGCTGCAGGTAGCCCAGGGCGGAGTACCCGGTGCCGAAGTCGTCCAGCGCGAAGCGCACGCCCAGCGTGCGGAGCTGGCGCAGCACCAGCGCGATCTCGCCGCTGTCGCCGATCAGGGAGCTCTCGGTGATCTCGAGCTCGATCAGGCCGGGTTCGATCCGCTCCGCCTGCAGCGCGGCGGTGACCTGGTCGACCAGGCCCCCGTCGACCTCCTTGACCGACAGATTGACGCTCACCGGCACCGGTGCGAGGCCCTGGTCTAGCCATGCGCGCAGCTGGCGGCAGACAAGGAGCAGCACCTGCCGCCCGAGGGGGCGGATCAGCCCGCTCTCCTCGGCCACGGCGATGAACTCGCCGGGCAGTATCTCGCCGCGTTCGGGGTGCTGCCAGCGCACCAGTGCTTCAAGGCCGACCAGTTGGGAGGTCAGCGGATCGACCTGGGGCTGGTAATGCACTGTCAGCTGCCCGCCGTGGATGGCGGCGCGCAAGGCGCGCTCCAGCGAAGCGCGTGCGGCCATGCTGTCGCTCATGTCCGGGGAATGGAAGGCCAGTTGGGCGCAGCCGTCGCTGCGGGCGCGGTGCAGGGCGGTCTCGGCGCTGCGCAGCAGCTGCTCGGCGTCGCCGCCGTCGGCCGGATAGACCGATACGCCGATGCTGGTGGTGAGGTGCAGGGTCTCGTCGGCGACCCGGTAGGGCATGGCCAGCACCTCCGAGATCCGGCGCAGCAGGGGGAGCGCGCTGTCGGCGCCGGCGCGCGCGGGCAGCACAACAAGAAACTCGTCGCCGCCGAGGCGGGCTGCGGCGTGGCCCCAACACAGCTCGCGCCCCAGCCGCTGTGCCACCTCGACCAGGATGCGGTCGCCGGTCTCGATGCCATGCGTGGTATTCACGTACTTGAAGCGGTTCAGGTTGATCGCGGCGATCACCACGTTCAGGGCTCTCTCGCGCGCTTCCTGCAGCTGGGCTTCGAGACGCTCGCGGATCAGGCGCCGGTTGGCCAGGCCGGTCAACTGGTCGAAGCTCGCCAGGCGCTGCGCGCGCTCCTCGGCCGCCTTCTCCCTGGAGATGTCGAAGGCCACGCAGTCCCATTGCACGCTGCCGTCGGCCAGGGCCGTGGGGCGCGACACGGTGCGTACCCAGCAGTAGCCGCCGCTCGCCCGGCGGGTGCGTAGTTCCATGTCCAGGGGGGTGAGCGTGGCGGCCGACTTGCGTACCCGTTCCATGTAATGCACCCGGTCCTCCGGGTGCATGCGTTCGATCACGACATCCGCCCCGAAGGACACGCCTTCGGGGTCTATGCCCATCTCGCCGGCCAGGGCGCCGCGGAAGAAGGGGATGCTCACCGTGCCATCCGGCGCCAGCATGCGCCGGAACACGCCGCAGGGCAGGTTGGTCACCACCGCGCTCAGCAGGGCCTCCTGCTCGCGCAGCCGGTCCTCGGTGCGCAGCCATTCCGAGCGGTCCTGGATGACGCTGACCGAAGCGATGAGGCGATGCTGCTCGTCGTAGATGGGGCTCAGCGTGTGGCGCGTCTGGATGACCGTGCCATCGCGGCACAGCATCGGGAAGGTGCCGCGGAAGGCATTCGCGTGCTCGAAAGCCGCTGCGCTTTCCCGGCCGCCGCGCAGGAACACCTCGCGGTCGGGGTAGAGGAACTCGGTGGTGCGCCCCAGCACCTCCTCGCGGCGGTAGCCGAAGGTGTGCTCGAAAGCGCGGTTGACCACCAGAATGCGGCGTGAGTCGCGCTCCACGACGATGACGACGTCGTCCATGCTGTCGAAGGTTTTCGCCAGCAGGGTCTCCGCGGCGAACGGCTGCGGAATGCGGTTACGTTCTTTCATCGTATGGGCTGGTGGTCAAGCCATCTCCGAGCGAGCGCGCTCGCCGGTCCGGAACGAGGCGGGCGCGGCTCACAGGCTGAAGCGCGCCACCGCCTGGCGCAGTTCGCCGGCCAGGCCGGCGAGTTCGCGGGCGGACTGCGCGGAATCGCGCACCGCACCGCTGTTCTGCTCGCCCATGCTGGCGATGCGCTCCACGTTCTGCGCCAGCTCGGTGCTGGCCGAGGACTGCTCGCCCAGCGCCACCGATATCTCGCCGACCGCGGCCACCACCTTGCTGGAGGAGGCGTTGATCAGGCCGATGGCGTCGCCGGCCTTGGCGGCCAGCTCCACGCCGCTCTTCACCTGGTCCACCTGGCGCTCCATGCTGCCCACCGCGCGGTCGGTGCCCGAGGTGATCAGTTCGACGATGCGGGCGATGTCCTGGGTGGAGGCCGCGGTGCGCTCGGCGAGCTTGCGCACCTCGTCGGCCACCACCGCGAAGCCGCGACCCTGCTCGCCGGCGCGGGCGGCCTCGATGGCCGCGTTGAGCGCCAGCAGGTTGGTCTGATCGGCCACTTCGCGGATCACGTTCACCACCGAGGCGATCTCGCGCGAGTGCCCGCCCAGTTCGCGCACCACGTTGGCGGCGCTGTTCACCGAGTCGGCGATGCGGCTGATGTCCTGCACCACCTCGTTGATCACGCCTTCGCCCTCGCGCGAGGCCTGGCCGGACTCTTCCGCCATGCGACGGGCGTCGGCGGCGAAGTCGGCCACGTGGTTGATGCTCACCGTCATCTGCTCCACCGCCGCGGCCATCGACGAGGCGGCCTGCGACTGCTCCTCGCTGGCTTCGGCGATGTGGGCCGAGGCGCCGGACAGTTCGTCGGACGATGCGGCGATGCGTTCGGCGTTGTGGCCGATCAGCCGCACCATGTCGCGCAGCGCGCCGCGCATCTCGCGCAGCGCTTCGGACAACTGGCCGATTTCGTCCATGCGATGCACCCGGATGTCGGCGGCAAGGTCGCCCGCGGCGATACGGCGCGCAAAGCTGCGTGCCTCGTCCAGCGGCCCCATGATTACCTTGCGCACGAACCACCCCGCCGCCAGGGCGCTCAGCGCCACGGCGGCGACGATGACCGCGATGATGGTCAGGCGCAGGCGTTGGTAGGCGGCGTGCTGGGCCTCGAAGGTGGAATGGGCGAGTTCGAGCTGCAGTTCGGTGAGTTCCTGGATCACCTGGGCGATCGGGTCGATGGCCGGGTAGAGCTCGCTGGAGGCGATGGTGGTCACCTCGCTGGTGATGCCGCCTTCCAGCGAACTGGCCATGCGGTCGATCAGGGCGTTGCCCTGTTCGAGCAGCGGCTCGGCACGGGCCACGAGTTCGCGTTCGGCCGGGCTCATCGAGGTCGCCCGGTAGGCGGTCCAGCGTTCGTTGATGCTGGCCTGCGCCTTGCGCATGCGCTCGGCCGCCTGGTCGGGGGTGAGCGCCCAGTCGCGCACCTTGTGCACCGCATCCACCACCGATACCGAATACTGGTCGGAGATCACCTTGAGGTCGCGCAGCGGCACCACGCGGTCCTTGTAGACCGCGTCCAGGCCGCCCAGGCTACGGCTCATGCCGTCGAGGCCGAGCACGCCCAGGCCGGCGCCCACCAGACAGAGCGCGGCGAAGGCGAGGTAGAGCAGGGTGCGGACGCCGAGCGGCGTGCGGGGTGTGGACGCTGGGCGCGTGGCAGGGCTCATCTGGCCTGTCTCCTGTAGTTATCCGTTTCGTCATAGGCTGGCGCCGGCGTTCTGCGACGCCTGGCCGCAGGCGCGGGACACCCCGGCGCATGCGCAGCGGCCGAAGTATTTCCGCTGCGCGCGCGGCTGGCGAGCGGGGTTTTCCCTAGTCCGGTGCTGCGCGCGGGGTGGAGGCACCGCTGCACCCAGCCTCTTCAGCCTCCGTAGGAGCGGCCTTCGCCGCGATGCAGCGGTTGTTTGATCGAAGGCCCCATCGCGGCCAAGGCCGCTCCTGCGGGAGCATGATGGCGCGGCGTTGCAGACCGGGCGCCGCGCTGGCAGCATCGGACTTGTGTCATATCGGGCAACTATCGAAGCGCCCGTCTGCGCACGGCAGAACTCGACCGGGGATCACCATGAAGCTCGCCCTTTCCCGCCTGAACCAGGCCCTCGATGCGGGATACCCGCTGGTGTATGTGCGCAGCGACGACGAGGCGCGCGTCGAGCGCCTGCTGGCCGCGCTGGCGGAGGCCCGCTTCGCCGCCGGCCGCCCGGTGGTGTGCTGGACCCAGACCCGCGGCTTCACCGTGCAGGGGCGGGAGATCGCCGCGGTGTTCGATCCGCTCGAGGCGCTGCGCCACATCCGCGCCAGCCGGCAGGAGGCCTTCTTTCTGCTGAAGGACTTCCCGCTGCTCCTGGCGCAGCGGCCGGAACTGGTGCGCGGGCTCAAGGACCTGGCCCAGGATCTGGCGGGGCGCGAGAGCTGCGTGTTCCTGTCGTGCGCGCAACTGCAGGTACCCGAAACCCTGACCGAGGCGCTGCGGGTGATTGAAGCCGGCGTGCCGGACGACGAGGAGATCCTTGCCGAAATGCATCGCGTGGCGGCTGCGCTGCCGGCAGCCGCGAGCCTGTCCGAGGACTGGTTTGCCCGCACCGCGGGGGCGATGAAGGGCATGACGCTGGCGCAGGCGGGGCATCTCGTCCGCCGCCTGGTGGCCGAAGGCCGCCTTGCGCCCGACGAGGTGCTGGCCGAGGTGCGCAGCGAGAAGGCCGCGCTGCTGATGCGCGAGGCCTGCCTGAAGTACATCGACCAGGTCGTGGACATCGACCGCGTCGGCGGGCTGGAGAACCTCAAGGAATGGGTGCTCAACCGCCGGGCCTTCTTCTCCGGGGAGGCGCCGACCGGGGTGCCGATGCCGGCCGGCGTGCTGTTCATGGGGGTGAGCGGCTGCGGCAAGAGCATGGCGGCTAAGGTGGTGGCCAGCGCCTGGCGGCTGCCGCTGGTGCGCCTGGATATGAACCTGGTGCTCTCGGGCGCGCATGGCTCGCCGGAATATGCCTTCGACCGCGCGCTGCGCATGGCCGAGCAGATCGCGCCGGTGGCGTTGTGGATAGACGAGATGGAGAACAGCTTCGGCTACGACTCGGACTTGCGTGGCGGCAACAACCCCAACATCTTCTCCAGCTTCCTGACCTGGATGCAGGAGAAGCCCGCAGGCGTATTCGTGGTGGCCACCGCCAACCGCATCGAGAAGCTGCCCGCCGAGGTGATCCGCAAGGGACGCTTCGACCAGCTCTTCTTCCTGGACCTACCGACCGAGGAGGAGCGCATGCGCATCGTGGACATCCACCTGCAGGCCGCGGGCGGCGATCCGGCTACCTTCAACCTCAAGACCCTCGCGGTGGTGACCAAAGGCTGGAGCGGTGCGGAGATCGAGCAGGCGGTGCGCGCCGCGGTGGTGCATGCCTGGCAGGAGGGCCGCGCCTTCACCGAGCGCGACGTGCTGTGGAGCACCTCGCGCATGGTGCCGCTGTCGCGCACCATGGCCGAACAGATCAAGCAGCTGCGCATCTGGTCGCAGGACCGGGCCACGCCCGCGTCCGCCAAGGGCACCCCCTGAGCAATTTTTGCGGGAAATCCGCTCATTCCTTGCGCATACTGAAGCGAGGCCCCCGGATTTCTTCATCAGCAAATGCTAAAGTTGTCCGCGTCTGCAGCCGTTAGCTGGCGCAGCAAATTCAGACGTGGCCGGCCTGCCGGGTAGCGAGGTGCAGCATGAGAAACAATCAACCGGTCACCGCCGTTGAAACCGAAGTGCCCGAGGGGCGCATCATCCACAGCCGCACCGACCTCAAGGGGCGCATCGTCGAGGCGAACGACCTGTTCGTCGAGCTCTCCGGCTTCAGCCGCGAAGAGCTGATCGGCCAGCCGCACAACATCATCCGCCATCCCGACATGCCCCCGGAAGCCTTCGCCGACCTCTGGGACCACCTCAAGCGCGGCGAGGCCTGGCGCGGGCTGGTGAAGAACCGGCGCAAGGATGGCGGTTTCTACTGGGTGGAGGCCTTTGCCTCGCCGGTCCGCGAAGATGGCCAGGTGGTGGGCTACGAGTCGGTGCGCCGGCGGGTGGACCCCGCCACCGTGCGGGTGGTGGACAGGCTGTACCGGCGGTTCCGCCAAGGCCGTGCGCGTGGGCTGGCGATCCGCCACGGCCAGGTGGTGCGCACCGGCCTGCTGGGGCGCATCCTCGGCATGAGCATGCGCGAACGGCTGGCCGCCAGCAGGGGCGCCATCCTGCTGGCGGTGCTCGCGGTTGGCGCCACCGGCTACCTGGGCATGCAGGCTTCCAATGCCTCGCTGCGCACCGTCTACGACGACCGCCTGGTGGTCATGGGCCAGCTGGCCTCGATACGCGACGCTGGCGGCGATGCCCGGCTGGCGATGGCGACGGCCGAGGCGGCGGACGCCGCCCAGCGCGTGGCGGTGCTCGAGGAGTCCGCCGCACGTATCGAGTCGGCATGGAAGGCCTTCCGCGCCACCTACCTGGTCGAGGACGAACGCCGCCTGGCCGATGAGCTCGATCCGCTGCTGGGCGGCTTTGCCGGCTATCTTGCCGAAGGCCGGCGCCTGCTCGCCGCCGGCGCGGCCGACGAGGCCCGTGCGCTGGCGCGCGACGAGCGCCGCTTCGACCATGCTGGGCTGGAGGATCGCCTTGACCGCCTGATCGCCGTGCAGTTGCGGGTCGGCGCGGAGGAAATGAACGCCGGTGAAGCGCGCTATCGCAACGCACTGCTGGTGTTCGGCGTGCTGATCGGCCTGGTGCTGGTCCTCGAGGCCTATCTGCATTTCTACGTGCACGGCATGGTGCGCGACCTGCGCGAACTCGAGCAGATGGTGGCGCGGGCGCAGAAGGAGGGCGACCTGCGCAGCGTGGTGCACGTGAATCGCAACGACGAGATCGGCCATCTGGCCGATGCCTTCAACTGCATGGTGGCCAACATGCAGACCATACTGGTCTCCATCCACCAGACCACGCAGCGCGTGTCGACCCAGTCCGGGGTGCTGGCGAGCAGCAGCGAGCAGGTGTCTGCCGGCGCCGCGGCATCGAGCGAGGCGGCATCCTCGACCGCGGCGGCGGTCGAGGAGGTGACGGTGGCGATCAACGAGGTGGCCGAACACGCCCGCCGTGCCACCGAGGTGGCGCGCGAATCCTCGGCGCTGGCCACCGAGGGCATGCGCACGGCGAGCAACGCCGCGGCAGAAATCGGCAAGGTGGCGCATACCGCGGAGAGCACTGCGCGGGCCATGGAGCGCCTGGCCGCCTCCTCCGAGGATATCGGCCGCATCGCCACGGTGATCCGCGAAATTGCCGACCAGACCAACCTCCTGGCGCTCAATGCGGCCATCGAGGCCGCCCGACGGGCGAACAGGGCCGCGGCTTCGCGGTGGTGGCCGACGAGGTGCGCAAGCTGGCCGAACGTACCGGCGCTGCGACCGCCGAGATCTCCCAGATCCTCGAAACCCTGCGCGACGAAACCCGCGAGGCGGCCGGTGGCGCCCAGCGCGCCGAAGAGCAGGTGCAGAGCGGGGTCGCGCTGGCCGAGGCGGCGCGCGACGCGCTGTCGGCCATCCACGGTGCGGCCGAGCGTTGCGTGACCCTGGTGGGCGACATCGAACTGGCCACCAACGAGCAGTCGGAAGCGGCCACCTCGATTGCGCGCAACGTCGAGCGGATCGCCGAAATGTCCGAGGAAGGCGCCGCCTCGGTGGCCAGCGTGGCCGGCTCTTCGCGCGAACTGGCGGAGGTCTCCGGCGTGCTCGCCCGCGCCGTGTCGCGCTTCAGGATCTAGCCCGGCTCAGAGATCTCAACCGAACACTTGCCCGGTATCGCATTTGCATCGGGCATGGCATCCCCCGTAGGAGCGGCCTTGGCCGCGATTGCGCGGTTCGGGTACCAACGCACCAATCGCGGCCAAGGCCGCTCCTACCAACCCTTCGCGGGCCTCGGCGGTAGGAGCGGGCTTGCCCGCGATGCGACGGTTCCCGCAGCAACGCACGACTCGCGGCCAAGGCCGCTCCTGCTGCTCAGAGCTTGAAGCCGGAGAGCAGGCGCTCGGTGGCGTCGGCGACCGCGCTCATCTCCGAGAGCGTCCGGCGCGAGGTCTGCAGCGCGTCGTCGGCGGCCAGCAGGCGGGCGTTGATCTGCTCGGTGCTCTGCGCCATCAGCGTGGTGGCGTTGGTCTGCTCGCGGGTGGACAGGGCGATTTCGCCGATGCGCTCCACCGCCTCCTGCAGGCGGGCCTGCATCTCGGCGATGCGTTCGGCCGCCGCATTGCTCAAGGCCACGCTGGTTTCCACTTCGCTGGTGGTGGTGCGCATGCGCGAGGCGGCCTGGCCGGTCTCGGTGCGCACGCGCTCGATCATCTTGCCGATCTCCAGCGTCGCGCCGGCGGTGCGCTCTGCGAGCTTGCGCACCTCGTCGGCCACCACCGCGAAGCCGCGGCCCTGTTCGCCGGCGCGCGCGGCCTCGATGGCCGCATTGAGCGCCAGCAGGTTGGTCTGGTCGGCGATCTCGCGGATCACCTCGACGATGCCGCTGATCTGTTCGGAGCTGGTTTCCAGCTGTTCGAGCACGGTGGACAGGGCGTTGACCTCGTCCATGGTGCGGGCGGCATTGCTCGCCGCCTCGCGCACCTGCTGCACGCCGTTGGCCGACAGGTCGCCGGTCTCGTGCATCAGGCGGTCGGCGTCGCCGGCATTGTCGGCGATGTGCGAGACGGCCACGGTAATCTCCTCGATGGTGGCGGCGTTGGAGCTGGAGATGTCGGCAAGCTGGCTGGACTCCGCGGCGATGGTGCCCATGGTGTCCTCCAGGCTGCGTACCCCGCCGGTGAGCCGGGCGGTCTCGTCGTTGAGCGAGCGGAACATTTCGTGCAGACGCCCGAGAAAGGTGTTGAAGGCCTGGGCGACCTTGCCGATCTCGTCCTCGCTGCGGATGTCGAGGCGGGCGGTCAGATCGCCTTCGCCCTGAGCGATCTCGGCCAGCGCGTTGCGGATGCGACGCAGGCCGGAGAGCAGGCGCGAGAGCACCATGGAGGCGATGCCGGCCGCCGCCGCGGTGGCCAGCGCGAGCACCGCGACGATGCCGAGCAGCAGGGTGTCGAGCGGGGCGAGCACCACCTCGCGCTTCATCGCGATGCCCAGCACCCAGTCGGTGTCCGGCACCGCGCGGGCCAGCATGAAGTAGTCGGTGCCGCCTGCGCGGATCGCCGCCAGCGCGTCGCCGCCGGCGATCCGTTCGACGCGGGCCGGATCCAGGTCCGCGGAAAACTCGCCGACCGGCTTGAGCACCAGGTCCGGCGTGGCATGCGCCAGGATGGTGCCGTCGCGGTGCAGCAGGAAGGCCTGGCCTTCGCCGGGGATGGGGTTGTCGAGCAGGGCCTTGACCAGCTTGTCCATCGACACGTCGGCGGCCACCACGGCGGCGGTGCGCCCGCCTTCGCGCACGGCGGCCGACAGCGACACCACCAGCAGGCCGGAGGAGGCGTCGGTGTAGGGCTTGGAGACGAAGCTGCGGTCGCCGGCGGCCTCGGCGCCCTGATACCAGGGTCGCCCGGTGGGGTCGTAGCCCGCCGGCAGGTTCTGCGGCGAGCTGAACACCGTGCGGCGGTCCTCGTAGCCGACATAGACCAGGTCGAAGCCGCCACCCTGCTGGAAACGCTGCAGCCACGGCAGGATGTCCTCGTCCAGCGCGACCTCGCGCAGCGCGGCGACCTGGCGCGCTCGCGAGCCCACCCATTCCGACACCAGCTGCACGTAGCCGGCGGCAACCCCGCGGCCCTCGCGCTCCACGCTGTCGAGCAGCAGGTTGCGCAACTGGTAGTAGGAGACCGCGCCGCTGACCGCGGCGGTGAGCAGGATCATCAGCGCCACGAAGGCGATCAGGCGTGCTTGCAGCGATTTCATCGTCGGCCTCCTGTGCGGCGTCGCTTGCCGCGGGTGGATGCTGTGTCGGTTCGGTTACGGCATTGCGTGGGCGACCTTGCTGTGCGGGTGGCGGGCGATCAGACCTGGAAACGGGCTGCGGCGTCGTGCATGCGCGCGGCCATGGCCTCGAGATCGCGCACCGAGCCGGAGGTCTGCGCCAGCGCGGCGGTGCTTTCGTCGCTGGATCGCGCGATGGTCTCCAGCTGCCGCGCGATGGTGTCGCTGGCCACCGCCTGCTCGCGCAGTGCGCTGGTGATGTCGCTGGCCACGCCGACCACGCGCTGTGCGCCCTGTTCGATGCGCACGATCACCTCGCCGGCCTCGCGGGCCAGCTCAGCGTCTTGGTTCACCTGTTCGACCATGCGCCGCATGTCGGCCACCGCGCGGTCGGCCTGTGCCTGCACCGCGTCGATCTTCTCGCCGATGTCCTGGGTGGCGAGCGCGGTGCGTTCCGCGAGCTTGCGCACCTCGTCGGCCACCACCGCGAAGCCGCGGCCCTGTTCGCCGGCGCGGGCGGCCTCGATGGCCGCGTTGAGCGCCAGCAGGTTGGTCTGGTCCGCCACCTCGCGGATGGTCTGCACGATACCGGTGATCGCCGCCGACTGTTCGCCGAGCTGCTCCACCCGCCGCGCGGCGGCGCGTACCTCTTCCACGGTGCCCAGCATCTGGGTGACGGTGCGGCTCACCACGCGGCCGCCGTCGCTGGCGAGGTCGGCCGATTCGCGGGTGATGGCCAGGGTCTGCTCGGCGTTGTCGCGCACGTGGTTGATGGATACGGTGAGCTCTTCGATCGAGGCCGCCACGGTGGCGGTCGAATCATTGAGCACGGAGACGCTGGCGTCGATTTCGCCAACGGCGCCCGACACCGCCGCGGCGTTGCCGGCGACGCTTTCGGCCTGGCCGCCGATCTCGCGCACCAGGGCCTGGAAGCTGTCGAGCATGGCGTTGAAGCCACGCCCGGTGGCGGCGATCTCGTCACGGCCCTGGGCCTCCGCACGCATGCGCAGGTCGTGCTCCGCCGCCACGCGGGTCATGGTGCGCTCCAGAGCCGACAGGCTGCGGGCGATGCGCCGTACGATCACCGTGGCCATCAGTGCGACACCGGCAATCACTGCCGCGGCTGCGATAAGGAGGGCTGCGCGTACCGTTTCATAGCTGTCCTGCGCGCGTGCGAGCGCGAGTTCATGGTTGGCGGCCTCCTGCTTCTGGATCGACTCGACGATCTCCGCCAGGCCCTTGGAGAACTCGCGGTCCATGCCGCGCACCGCGCGGTCGACCGTCTTGCCGGCCTCGGGATCGTAGCGGTCGAACTGGGCCAGCGCGGCGCGGTAGCGTTCGCCCATCTGCTTGTGCTCGGCGAGCAGGGCGTTGAGGTTGGCGCTCACCGCCGGTTCAATCGCGAGATAGGGGGCGAGCTTGCCGAGTTCGTCGGCGACCTCGGCCTCGGCCTCGCGGAAGCCTTTCTGGTAGCGCTCGAAGAGTTCGGCGTCGTTGCCGCGGATCAGGATGTTCTTCCACTCCTGGATCTGCGTCTTGAAGGCGGAGTCCGCCCGGCCCACCGCGACCAGCGCGTGCTGGCCGGTCTCGATGCGCTCGAGGACCCCATTGAGGTCGCGGTTGAACTGCGAGAGCGTGAACAGAGAGAACAGCCCCACCAGCAACACCCCGGCGGAGGCGAGCAGCGAGAGCAGGATCAGGCGGGTCTTTACGGTCATGGCTCACCTCGGAAACGGATAGTAGGGGTTGCGATTCCATATCGGCCGCGAACAGTTCCGACTTTAGACAGGTCCGGCGAGCGGGCACCGGCTGTCCGGCAAGTGCTTCGTGGCTGGCTCAGGCCGGGATTGGGCTTCATGACGCAAGCGCACCGTCGTCATTCATATGTAGTACAAAAGTGTTATCAACGCGCTCCTTGCGCGGCGCTGCAGTTCCCGATTGACAATTTGTAAGGCTCTGTTTCACAGTTGGCGGTGAACTAATTGTCGCTGCGATGCAGACAGGCATCGGCAAACCGGGCCGCGAACAGGCCGAGCTTCGCCATGGAGACAGCGTGACGGACGAATTCCATTACAGCGACGAGATCCTTGCCGACGATCTCGCGGATGCGCCGCAGGTATGGCGGGTCCTGGTGGTCGATGACGACCCCGACGTTCACGCCTCCACCCGTTTCGCGCTCAGCGGCCTGCGCGTGGTCGAGCGCCCCCTGGAACTGCTCCATGCCCACAGTGCCGCGGAGGCGCTGGTCGTGCTGGAGCGCGAGCGCGACATCGCGGTGATGCTGCTCGACGTGGTGATGGAACAGGAGGACGCCGGGCTGCGCCTGGTGGACAAGGTCCGGGCGATGCCCGGCCTGCAGAACCTGCGCATCATCCTGCGCACCGGGCAACCCGGCTACGCGCCCGAGGCCGAGACCATCGCGCGCTACGACATCAACGACTACAAGACCAAGAGCGAACTGACGCGCGCCAAGCTGTTCGCCTCGCTCACCGCCGCGGTGCGCTCGTACGAGCAGCTGCAGCGCATCGAAGGGGGGCGGCGTGGACTCGCGCAGATTCTCGATGCGAGTCACCAGTTGGTGAGCCAGGAAGGGCTGGAGGCCTTTGCCGCGGGCGTGATCACCCAGTTGGCGAGCTTCATGGGGACGCAGCCGGACGGCGTGGTCTGTGCCCGCAAGGACGAGCAGGAAACCGGTAGCGGCGCGGGCTATGAGATCGTGGCCGCGGCTGGCCGATACAGCGCACTGATGCGCTGCCGGCCGGAGGCGCTGACCGGTGATCCGGTGGTGAGCCTGTTGCGGCAGTGCCTGGATGAGCGGCGCAACGTCAGGACCGCGCACGGCATCTCGCTGCACTTTCCGGCCAACGGGGCCTCGTTTGCGGCCTATGTGGACACCGGACGCCGCGTGCCCGAGGTCGACGAGCAGTTGCTGCAGATGTTCTGCTCGCACATCGCCCTGTGCGGACGGAACGTGAAGCTGATGAGCCGGCTGAGCGAGCTTGCCTTCCGCGACCAGCTGGTCGGCCTGCCCAACCGCGTGTCCTTCCTGCAGGAGGTGGAGCGCAGGCTGGACGCGGGCGAGGAGGGACTGACGGTGGCGCTGGTGGATATCGACCACTTCGGCGCACTCAACGACCTGCTCGGGCACCGCTACGGGGACATGCTGCTTCAGGACGTTGCGCGACGTCTTTCCGCGATGGCGGCCGGCATGGGTGCCGTGGCACGCGTTGCGGGCGACGTCTTCGGGCTGGCGGGAAGCGATGCGCTGCTCGGCGCCGAGCGCATTGCTGCCCTGTTCGCGCAGCCCTTCGAGATCGAGGGGGGCGAGCAACGCATCTCGGCCTCGATCGGGCTGGTGCGTGCCGAACGGGGCGGCGATGCCGCGTCCCTGCTCAAGGACGCCTACATCGCCCTGAAGCGTGCGAAGAGCGAAGGCATGGGGCGCTGCGCCTACTTCAGCCCCGAGGTGGGCGTGGAGACGCGTGAGCGCACCCGGCTGCTGCATGGGCTGCGCGACGCGTTCCAGCATGAACGGCTGTTCCTCGCCTACCAGCCGCAGGTCGATCTCGCCAGCGGGCGCGTGCTCGGCTTCGAAGCGCTGCTGCGCTGGCGCAACGACGACGGCACCTTCGTGCCGCCGGACCGCTTCATTCCGCTGGCGGAGCAGTCCGGGCTGATCGTGCCGATCGGGCAATGGGTGCTGCGCTCCGCGCTGCACGTGCTGGCGGTGCTGGACCGCGAGGGCTTCCCTGGGCTGCGTGCGGCGGTGAACGTGTCGGTGGTGCAGTTCCGCGAGCCGCAGTTCGTCGAATCGGTGGACCGCGCCCTGGCCGATACCGGCATGAGCGCCGACCGCCTCGAGCTGGAGGTCACCGAATCGGTCTGCGTGCTCGGACAGGAGTCGGTGGCGGTGCAGCTCGGCGCGCTGACCCGGCGCGGCATCCAGGTGGCAATCGATGACTTCGGCACCGGGTTTTCGTCCCTGTCCTACCTCGACCGGCTGGGGGCCGACCGGCTGAAGATCGACCGCTCCTTCGTGCAGTCGCTCGAACAGGAGTGCGGCGGGGCGCGCATTGCCGAGATGATGATCGCGCTGGCACGCAGGCTGGGCATGCGCTCGATTGCCGAAGGCATCGAAACCGAGGCGCAGCGCCAGCGCCTGGCCGAGCTCGGCTGCGACGAGGGGCAGGGCTACCTGTTCGGCCGGCCGATGGCGCTCGATGACTTCAAGGCCTGGCTGAAGGCATGGCAGCCTGGCATCGCCTGAGCGCAGGCCTTGCTGCCGCGCTGGCCGTGCTCCTGCTGTCCGCTTGCGGCACCGATGGCGGACAGCCCCTGCGCATAGGCTTCATCGGCAGTTTCACCGGCGGCGGGCACGACCTGGTGATCGGTGCGCGCAACGGCGTGCAGCAGGCAATCGACGAGTTCAATGCGGCCGGCGGCCACCGGGGCAGGATGGCCGAACTGGTCCTGGCGGACATGGCGGTCGATCCGCCGGAGATCGTCATCGAGCACCTCAGGCGGCAGGGCGTGGAGTTCGTCATCGGGCCGCTGCTCAGTGGCGAGGCGCTCAGGCTCATGGCCTCGCCGGGGGCCGAGGCGCTGGTGTTCGTCAGTCCGTCGGCGACCACGCCCGATCTGGCCGGGCGGACCGACAGCTTCTTCCGCGTGGTGGCGACTACCGCGGAGTACGCGGCGTCCATGGCGCAGCGCCTGCATGCGCGCGGCCTGAGGACGGCTGCCGTGGTCCGCGAGACGACCAATCCGGAGTACAGCCAGAAGTGGCAGGAGAGTTTCGAGGCGCGCTTCGCCGCGCTTGGCGGGCGGGTGGTGGTGAGCGCCACGCTGGAGCCGGATGATCCCGGGACCTTCGACGCAGTGGCCCGTCAAGTCGCGTCGGCCGGGGCGGACGTGGCAGTGGTGATCGGCCGGCCGCTGGACGTCGCCCGCCTCGCCCAGCGGCTGCGCGCGCAGCCGGGACGGCAGCCGGTGCTGGCCAGCGCCGAGTGGGGCGGCGGCGAGAGCCTGCCCGAACTGGGCGGTCGCGCGGTCGAGGGCGCGCTCGTCCAGCAGTTCTTCGATCGCGACTCGAACGCCCCGCGCTATCTGCATTTTGCCGAGGCCTACGCGGAGCGCTACCGTCAGGCGCCCGGGTTCGTGGCGGTCATGGCCCACGATGCCGCGACCGCGGTGCTGGAGGCGATCCGGCAGCGGCGGGCGGGCGAGTCCGCGCTCGAGGCGATGCGCGGCGTGGACGGACTGGAGGGCTTGCAGCAGACGCTGCAGTTCGACATCCATGGAGACAGCTCCCGTGCGGCCTTCCCGAACCGGGTCGAGGCGGGGCGCTTCGTGAGGGATGGCGAATGAGCGCCTGGCGGCAGCGGCGGCTGCGCACCTCGCTGACCCTGCTGATCGTCGCCGCGGCGATGATGGTCATCAGCCTCACCGGCGCCATTCTGCTGCTCTATCGCCTGCCGCTCCTCGGTGAACGGGCCGATGCGCAGGCGGACAACTCGGTGCGACAGGGGGCGCATGTGCTGGCCCATCTGCTGGGCGTGATGGAAGACGACCTGGAGCCGCTCGTTCGCCTGGTCGCGGCAGGCGAGGTGGACGCCGCGGCCCGTCTGTTGGCGCAGGGGCCGGCGTCGCTGAGCGGCTTTCTTGCGGTGTACGTGGTCGAGCCTTCGGGCCGGGTGCTCTTCGGCATGCAGTCCGACCCGCGGAGGGCGGCGCCAGGCCCGGTGCCCGAGGGCTGGTCGGTCGATGGCAACCGCTTGTTCCAGCGTGCCCTGAATGCGGACGGCTACCTGTGGGAAGAGAACTACCCCTCGCTCGTCTCCGGTCAGCGCACGCCGGGTGTCGGCGCGCGCGCCGGGGCGTACGTGGTGATCGGCGAGTTGGCGGTCGATGTGCTGATGCGGCGGATGCGCGAGTTCATCGACGGATCGGCCTTCCCATTGCTGGTGCTCGACAGTCGCGGCGACTGGGTGCTCGACAACCTCGGCGGGCAGGAACAGCGTCTGCGCAGCTGGGCGGCGGACCCGGTGCTCCGCGCCACCTGGAGCGGCAAGCCACCGCCGGCTACCGCGCTACTGCACGGCGTGACGGTGAGGCCGGTGGTTGCCAGCGATGCGCACCTGGGCTGGACCTTGATTGGCGGTGCGCCGGTCGGCATGGCCAATCCGGACATCCGCATCCTTGTCTGGATGCTGCTGGGCGCGGTCTGCATCTCGGCGGTGATCGCTTTGATACTGGGCCCCTTGTGGGCCCGCAAGCTGGAGCGCCCGCTGGCCAGGCTGATGCGCCTGAGCGGCGAAGTGGCCAGCGGCAACTATCGAACCGCCTGGCGCTCCCAGAAGATCGTCGAGCTGGACGAACTGGCTGCAGACCTCCAGCGCACCGCGACGATGATCGAAGCGCGCGAGAACGAACTCAAGCTGAGCGAACGGCGCCTGAAGGACACCTTCGAACTGTCACCGACCGTGGCCATCCAGTGGATAAACCGCGAAGGCACGGTACTGCGCTGGAACCGGGGGTCGGAGATCATGTACGGCTACAGCGCGGCCGAGGCGGTCGGCGCCAGGCTGGACGCCTTGATGTTTTCGGCAGATCAGTTCCGCGGCTTTCTGGACCTGCTGGGCCGGGTCGAGCGCAGCGGCGGCAGCGAAGGGCCGTACGAGGCCGTGATCGAACACCGTGACGGCACGCCCCGCAACATCCTGTACACCACCTACGGCATCCCGGACAACCACGGCGGTACGCAGTTCGTGTGCATGGATGTGGACATCACCTCGCTGCGGCGCTCGGAAGCCGAGGAGGCTGCCCGCGAGAAGGAGCTCCAGCTCATCTTCAATCTGTCTCCGGCGCCGATCACCGTGTCCACCCCGGTCGAGGGCGAGTTCCGTGCGCTGGCGGTCAACGAGGCCTGCCTGCGCCAGTTCGGTTTCAGCAGGGAGGAACTCATCGGCAAGACCGGGGCGGAGATCGGCTGGTGGGAGGACGTCCGCGACCGTGCGCGCTTCATCGAGCGCATTCGTGCCGAGGGACGGGTGGCCGATTTCGAGACCTGGATGCGTGCGCGGGACGGTCGCAGGGTGCTGTGCGCGGTGTCCGGCGCGCTGGCGACGATCGGTGGGCGGGAACTGCTGATCATCGTCACCGTGGATGTCACCGAGGAGCGCCGCATGCAGGACGAACTGCGGGCGCTGAACGATGAGCTGGAGCAGCGGGTGGTTGCCAGAACGGAGGCCCTGGCGCGAGCCAACCAGGAGGTGGCACAGACCCTGGAGTCGCTACGCCAGACGCAGGACCAGCTTGTCCAGTCCGAAACGCTGGCTGCGCTCGGCCGTCTGGTGGCCGGCGTGGCACACGAGCTCAACACGCCGATCGGCAACGCCCTGATGGCGGTGAGCACCCTGCGCGAGAGCAGCAACGGATTCCAGCGCGAGATCGAGCGCGGGCTGCGCAAGTCGGTGCTGGAGGCCTTCGTCCGCGATCTGGCCACCGGGCTGGACATCTCCGAGCGCAACATGCACAAGGCCGGCGAACTGATCGCCAGCTTCAAGCAGGTGGCGGTGGACCAGACCAGCCTGCAGCGGCGACGCTTCGAGGTGCAGGAGATCGTGTCGGAAACCCTGATGACCCTGCACCCCACGCTCAAGCGCATGCCCTACGAGGTGGTCGCCGACGTCCAGCCCGGCCTGTCGATGGACAGCTACCCCGGCCCGCTGGGGCAGGTGCTCGCCAACCTCATCAACAATGCGGTGACGCACGCCTTCGACGGACGCGACCACGGTGTGGTGCGCATCCTTGCCTGTGCGCAGGGAGAGGACCGGGTGAGGATTCGCGTCGCCGATGACGGCGTGGGCATTCCGGAAGCGGAGCGCAAGCGGGTGTTCGACCCTTTCTACACGACCCGTCTGGGGCGCGGCGGCACCGGACTGGGGCTGCACATCGTCCATGCGAACGTCACGCGGGTGCTGGGCGGCGCGGTGCGGCTGCTGGACGAAGAGGCGGGCGGCTCGGTGTTCGAGCTGGATCTGCCGCGGGTCGCGCCCTGAGCGGCGCTCAAGGGTTCGCAGCGTCGCGCCGCCAGGCGGCCTGCCCCAGCACCCAGGTCTCGGCCACGCAACGGTCGTCGCCGAGCATCATCAGCAGGAACAGGCGCTCGACCAGGGTGGCGGCGGTGGCGTTGCGGCGGGCGAGCAGGGCAGTGGCGGATGGATCGAGCACGACGAAATCGGCCTCGCGCCCGGCGCTGAAATTGCCGATGCGCCCGTCGAGGTACAGGCTGCGGGCACCGCCCAGGGTGGCGAGGTAGAAGGCCTGCTCGGGGCTGAGGTCCTGGCCGTTCAGGCGCAGCACCTTGTAGGCCTCGTTGAGCGTGGCCAGCATCGAGAAGCTGGTGCCGCCGCCGACGTCGGTGCCCAGGCCGACCCGCAGGCCATGCGCCTGCGCCGCGGCAAGGTCGAACAGGCCGGAGCCGAGGAAGAGGTTGGAGGTGGGGCAGAAGCTCACCGCCGTGCCGGTGGCCGCCATGCGCGCGCGGTCGGCGTCGTCCAGCCAGATGCAGTGCGCGTAGATGCTGCGCGGGCCGAGCTGGCGGTAGTGCTCATAGACGTCGAGGTAGCTGCGCGCGGCGGGATAGAGCTGCGCCACCCAGTCGACCTCGGCGCGGTTCTCGGCGACATGCGACTGCAGGTACACGCCCGGGTGCTCGGCGAACAGGCGGCCGGCGGCCTGCATCTGCGCTGGCGTGGAGGTCGGGGCGAAGCGCGGGGTGAGTGCGTAGAGCAGGCGGTCGCGCCCGTGCCAGCGCTCGATGAGCCGGCGCGAGGCCTCGACGCCCAGCCCGGCGTCGTCGCGCAGGAAGTCCGGGCAGTTGCGGTCCATCAGCACCTTGCCGGTGATCAGGCGCATGCGGCGCAGTCGGGCGGCCTCGAACAGCGCATCGACCGAGGCCGCATGCACGGTGGCGAAGGCCATCGCCGTGGTGGTGCCGTTCCTCAGCAGTTCGTCGCAGAAGAACCCTGCGACCTCGGCCGCGTGTGCGGGGTCTTCGAAGCGCCGCTCGGCCGGGAAGGTGTAGCGCGTCAGCCAGTCGAGCAGTTCTTCGCCGTGGCTGGCGATGATGTCGGTCTGCGGGTAATGGACGTGGGTGTCGATGAAACCCGGCATGATCAGCATGCCGCGCCGGTCGGCGACGGCGGCCTCCGGCGGCAGCCGTGCCAGCAGCTCGGCCGCTGGGCCGCATTCGGCGACATGGCCGTCGCGCAGGATCAGCAGGCCGTCGGCGAAGTGCTCCAGCGCCGCAGCGCCGCGTTCGGCAGGGTCGGCGAGAAAGTGCACGATCTCGCCGCGAACGGCGTGCAGCCTGCCTGAGTCCATGGTGTCGGTCGGGTCCGGGGCCGGGAGTGATGCCGCCTGCGCGGCATGCCGCGCAGGCGGGCTGGCTTCAGCGTGCGTTGGGCAGCCTGGAGGCCACGCCCTGGACGAAGAAGTCCATCTTGCCGAGGGCCACGTCGTCCATCACCGCGCCGGCCGACAGGCGTTCCTTGCCGGCCTGGTCGACGATGGGGCCGGTGAAGGGATGGAAGCTGCCGGCGCGGAGCTTGTCGGCCAGAGCCTCGACCTCGGCCTTCACCGCGGCCGGAACCGCCGGGTTCAGCGGCGCCAGGCGCACCATGTCGTCCTTGAATCCGCCCCAGATGCGGGTGGGCTTCCAGGTGCCGGCGATCACCTCCTGCACCGTGCGGGTGTAGAAGTCGCCCCAGTGATGGGTGGTGGCGGTGAGGTGCGCCTTGGCGCCGTACTTGGACATGTCCGAGTGGTAGCCGAAGGCGTATACGCCGCGCTCTTCGGCAGCCTGCACCACGGCGGTGGAATCGGTGTGCTGGGTGACCATGTCCGCGCCCTGGCTGATCAGCGTCATCGCCGCCTCGCGCTCCTTGCCCGGGTCGTACCAGCTGTTCACCCAGATCACCCGCACCTCGATGTCCGGGTTCACGCTCTTCGCGCCCAGGGTGAAGGCGTTGATGCCCTGCAGCACCTCGGGAATCGGGAAGGCGCCGACATAGCCCAGCACCTTGGACTTGGTCATGCGCCCGGCGATCACGCCGTTGAGGTAGCGGCCTTCGTAGAAGCGCGCGTTGTAGGGGGCGAAGTTCTTCGCCGACTTGTAGCCGGTGGCGTGCAGGAAGGTGACGTTGGGGAACTGACGGGCCACGCGTTCCACGTAGTTCATGTAGCCGAAGCTGGTGGCGAACACGATCTTGTGGCCGCTGGCGGCGAATTCGCGGATCACCCGTTCGGCGTCGGCGCCTTCGGCGACGTTCTCGACGTACTTGGTCTGCACCTTGGCGCCGAGGTTGGCCTCCATTTCCTTGCGGGCGAGGTCGTGCTGGTAGGTCCATCCGGCATCGCCGATGGGGCTGACGTAGACGAAGCCGATGCGCACCGCCTCCTCGGCAAAGAGGCTGCCGGGCAGGGCGGCGGCCAGGGCGGTGGCCCCGGCGGACAGCATGAACTGGCGACGATCGGTCATGAGCTTCTCCTGGTTGGTTGTGCGGCTTGTGGCCGGAAGACGGGGTCAGGCTTCGGGGCGGTAGGGCTTGCCCAGCGAGGCCGGCGAGTTGAGGCGTATGGTATTCGGATTGCGCGAGATCGCCACCAGCACCACGATGGTGGCCCAGTAAGGCAGCGAGGAGAGCAGTTGCGAGGGGAAGTCGAGCTGCAGGCCCGAGCCCTGGATGAACAGCTGGGTGATCATCACCCCGCCGAACAGGTAGGCGCCGACCAGCACGCGCAGCGGCCGCCAGGTGGCAAAGACCACCAGCGCCAGCGCGATCCAGCCGCGCCCGGCGACCAGGCCTTCCACCCACATCGGCGTGTAGAACACCGACAGGAAGGCGCCGCCCACGCCCGCCATCGCGCCACCGAACAGCACCGCGAGATAGCGGATGCGGATCACCGGATAGCCGATGGCGTGCGCGGACGAGGGCGATTCGCCCACCGCGCGCAGCACCAGCCCCGCGCGGCTCCTGGCGAGGAACCACAACACCGCCCAGAACAGCGCCCAGGAGAGATAAACCAGGGCCTGCTGGTTGTAGAGCGCCTCGCCGATCAGCGGGATGTCCGCGACGAAGGGAATGCGGATGGGCGGCACCGCCGGCAGGGCGACGGATTCGAAGGGGCGGCCGATGAAGGCCGACAGGCCGACCCCGAAGATCGCCAGCGCCAGCCCGGAAGCCACCTGGTTGGCCTGCAGAGTGATGGCGAGGAAGCCGAACAGCAGCGCCATCGCCGTGCCGGTGGCCATGCCGGCGAGCACGCCGAGCCAGGGGTTGCCGCTGCCGTGGGTGACCGCGAAGGCGGCGACCGCGCCCATCGCCATCATGCCTTCGGCGCCCAGGTTCAACACACCGGCGCGCTCGCTCACCAGCAGGCCGAGGGCCACGATGATCAGCGGCGTGCCGGCCACCACGGTGGCGAACAGCATCGAGGAGAACAGGGAAGCGTCCACGCCGTCCTCCCTCAGGCCGTCGCCCGGCCGAAGCGCAGGCGGTAGTTGATGAACACGTCCGAGCCCAGCAGGAAGAACAGCAGCAGGCCCTGGAACACCATGGAGATCGAACTCGGCAGGTTCATGTACTGCTGCGCCTGTTCGCCGCCGATGAACAGCAAGGCCATCAGCAGGCTGGCCAGCAGGATGCCGAAGGCGTGCAGCCGGCCGACAAAGGCGACGATGATGGCGGCGAAGCCGTAGCCCAGGTTCACCTTGTCGGTGAGCTGGCCCATCGGTCCGGCCACTTCCGCCATGCCCGCCACCCCGGCCGCCGCGCCGCCGGCCAGCAGGCCGATCCATACCGCGCGGCGCGCGGAGAAGCCGGCGTAGCGCGCGGCCTCGGCCGCCTCGCCGGCCACGCGCATCTTGAAGCCGGCATGGCTGCGGTGCATGAACAGGTAGCCGGCCACCAGCAGGCCCAGGGCGAAGAGTACGCCCAGGTGCAGGCGGGTGCCGTCGACCAGAGTGGGCAGCAGCGCGGCCTCGTGGAACATGGCGGTCTGCGGGAAACCGAAGCCCATCGGGTCGCGCCAGGGGCCGAACACCAGCCAGGAGACGAAGAGCTGGGCCACGTACACCAGCATCAGCGACACCAGGATCTCGTTGGCGTTGAAGCGGGTGCGCAGCAGCGCGGGAATCGCCGCCCACAGGGCGCCCGCGACGGCGCCGGCGAGCAGCATCGCGGGCAGGATCAGCGCGCTGTCCGATTCGGCGAAATGCAGCGCCACGCCGGTGGCGCCCACCGTGCCGAGCATGAACTGTCCTTCCGCGCCGATGTTCCACACGTTGGCGCGGAAACCCACCGCCAGGCCGATGGCGCACAGCATCAGCGGGGTGGCCTTGAGCAGCAGTTCGGACAGGCCGTAGAGGTTCTTCAGCGGATTGAGCAGGAAGTAGCGCAAGCCCTCCAGCGGGTCCTTGTCGAGCAGCCAGAAGATCACCAGGCCGGCGACCAGCGTGAGCACCGCGGCCAGCAGCGGCGAACACCACTGCATCAGCCGCGAAGGTTCGGTGCGTGCCTCAAGCCGCAGCACGGTCCACCTCCGCATCCACCGGGTCGGCGCCCGGCCACAGGCCGCTCATCCACACGCCGATGTCCTCCACGCTGGTTTCCGCCACCGGGCGGGCGGGCGACAGCCGGCCCTTGGCGATGACCGCGATGCGGTCACAGATCTCGAACAACTCGTCCAGTTCCTCGGAGACCACCAGCACCGCGCAGCCGCGGTTGCGCAGGTCGATGATGGCCTGCCGGATGAAAGCCGCCGCGCCCACGTCCACGCCCCAGGTGGGCTGGGCGCAGACCAGCAGGCGGGGCGCCTGCAGGATCTCGCGGCCGACGATGAACTTCTGCAGGTTGCCGCCCGACAGCGAGCGTGCCGCCGCCTGCGGGCCGCTGCAGCGTACGTCGAAGCGTTCGATGCACTCGGCGGCGAAGCGCCTGGCGCGCGCGAAGGCGAGCAGGCCGCCGCGCACAAGTCCGGCGCTGCGCGCGGCGGTGAGCACCGCGTTGTCGGCCAGCGACATGGACGGCACCGCGCCGCGCCCGAGGCGGTCCTCGGGTACGAAGCACAGGCCCAGGCCGCGGCGCCGCGCGGCGCTCATGCGGCCGGCCTCGACGCCGCAGATCTGCACCGGAAACTTCTCGGCGATCACCTCCTCGCCGGAGATGGCCTGCAGCAGTTCCTGCTGGCCGTTGCCGGACACGCCGGCGATGCCGACGATCTCGCCGGCATGCACGTCCAGGTGGATGTCCTTGAGGTCGGTGCCGAAGGGGTCTTCGCTCGCATGCGACAGGCCGGCGAGGCGCAGGCGCAGTTCGCCGCCGGTCGCGGCCGGGCCGTGCTCGCAGACCGGCAGGTCCCTGCCGATCATCAGCCGCGCCATGGACTGGGCGGTTTCCTCGGCCGGACGGCAGTGGCCGGTCACCCGCCCGCCGCGCAGCACGGTGGCGGTGTCGCACAGCGCCTGGATCTCGTCCAGCTTGTGGCTGATGTAGAGGATGGAGCAGCCTTCCGCCGCGAGCTGGCGCAGGGTCTCGAACAGCTTGCGTACCGCCTGCGGGGTGAGCACCGAGGTGGGTTCGTCCATGATCAGCAGCTTGGGGTTCTGCAGCAGGCAGCGGATGATCTCCACCCGCTGGCGTTCGCCCACCGACAGCGCATGGACGCGGCGGCGCGGGTCCACCGGCAGGCCGTAGCGCTGCGAGACCTCTTCGATGCGGCGGGCGAGTTCCCCCAGGGGCGGATCGCCGGCCAGGGCCAGGGCCACGTTCTCGGTGACGGTAAGCGTCTCGAACAGGGAGAAGTGCTGGAACACCATGCCGATGCCCAGCGCGCGCGCGCGCGCCGGGCTGTCCACCGTGACCGCTTCGCCCTCCCAGCGGATCTCGCCGGCGGTGGGGGCGGTGACGCCGTAGATGATCTTCATCAGCGTCGACTTGCCGGCGCCGTTCTCGCCCAGCACGGCATGGATCTCGCCGGGTTCGACGGTGAGGTCCACGCCGTCGTTGGCGATCACGCCCGGATAGACCTTGCGGATACCGGTCAGGCGCAGGCGTGGCTGCTTGCCTGCGGGCGGACTGGATGAACTCATGCTGTGAGACAACTCCCTGCTGATCCCTTGGTCGCGTTCCCGGGCGATTCATGGCCCCGCGAGCGCTGGCGGTCTGGTCGTCAGCGCCCCCTGGGGGTCGGGCGGTCAAGCGGCGGATATTACCCCGAGCGGCGTGGCCGCGGGGTGGCGAAACCGTCAGCCGGGCAGGTGCAGGCGGCTCTGCCGGGGAACGTGGCGGGTGAGGAAATCCATCTGGTCTGCAAGGATGTTGCGGTTGCAGAGGATGAGGTACTCGGCCTTGTTGGGTACGTAGGGCGCGTACAGCAGGGGCATGCGGGCCTGCTCCGGGGTGCGGCCGCTCTTCTTCTGGTTGCAAGGCCGGCAGGCGGTGACCACGTTCATCCAGATGTCGCGCCCGCCCTGGGAAACCGGGTGGACATGGTCGCGGGTGAGGGCGGCCGCGCCGAAGCGGTTGCCGCAATAGGCGCACACCTGGCGGTCGCGGTGGAACAGTTCGCGGTTGTCCAGATGCGGCACCTGCTGCAGGGCGCCGGGGCGCAGGGCGCGCCCCTTGATCGCGATGATGCTGTTGGCGGTGATCTCGGAGCGCAGGCCGGTGGCGCGGCTGACCCCGCCGCGGATCAGGAAGTGGCGGTCGCCGATGCTCCAGGCCACCATGTCGCGTGCGTAGTAGTGGCAGGCGGCCTGCCAGCTGATCCAGCGGTGCGGCAGGCCGTGCATGTCGAGCGTGAGGATCCATGGCCAGTTGCCGGCGGCATGGCCATCCATGAACTCGAACTGCGACAGGGCTGGAGCGGTGTCGACCTGCACGGCGCCTCCCGTGGGTTCGGCCGGCGCATGTTGGGGCGTCCGGCGTGAGCGCAATCAGAACAGATTCCGGCGCGGCGATGCAAGCGCTGCCCGAACGCCCGCGCCGGATCGCCGTAAGACTCTGATTTTGAGCGCAGGACGCGCGCGTGGTTCAAACGGGCCGGTGGTCCGCGGGCGGCAGGATGCTGCCGGTGTGCAAGGGCCAGTCGCCCCGCCGGCGATCTTCATAGTAGTGGCGCAGGGTGCGTTCGATGGAGCGGAAGGCGATCTCGCTCCAGGGAATGTCGGCCTCGTCGAACAGCGCGACCTCGAGCGATTCCTCGCCGGGACGGAAGTCGAGGTCGAGCAGGCGTGCGCGATAGACGATGTGCACCTGGCTGATGTGCGGGATGTCGAACAGGGTGTAGAGCTCGCCCACCTGGATGCGCGCGCAGGCCTCTTCCAGGGTTTCGCGGGCCGCGGCCTCGGCGGTGGTCTCGGCGTTCTCCATGAAGCCCGCCGGCAGGGTCCAGAAACCGTGGCGCGGCTCGATGGCCCGCCGGCACATCAGGATGCGTCCCTCCCATTCGGCCAGCGCACCGACCACCACCTTGGGGTTCTGGTAATGGATGCTGCCACAGGCAGGGCATACATGCCGTGGCAGCGAGTCGCCGGGCGGGACGAGGAGGTCCACTTCGGCACCACAGTTCGAGCAGTACTTCATGGAGAGCGTGGCGGGCAATGAATGACCGGATTCTAGCGCGCCTGCGTCCCGCGTGACGATGCGCCCGCGTTCCGCACGCACGCTCCGGCGCACAGGGGTTTTCCCCTACAAACGCCTTGCTCTTGATCCAGATGCTTCACAGCGATCGTGCGCGCACTGTAAAGTCGTGGGCGTTTTGCACGCCGGGGGCTCATTGTGCAGTGCAGCGCCTGAAACGGAAGCCAATGACGAACAAATTCGATTCGAGTCGCTACGAGAAGCTCAAGGCATCTGGCGACCTGCCGTCGCCGCGCGGCGTCGCGCTGGCCATCATCCGCCTGACCCAGCAGGAAGAGGTGTCGATGGCGGAACTGGCGCGCGTCATCCGCAGCGATCCGGCCTTCGTCGGCCGGCTGATCAAGGCCGCCAACGGCATCGTCGCCATGACCCGGCGGCCGGTCGTTTCGGTGCAGGAAGCGCTGATGGTGCTCGGCCTGCCTGCGGTGCGCACCATGGCGCTGGGGTTCTCGCTGCTGTCGAACTACCGCCGCGGCGCCTGCCACGGCTTCGACTACGACGCGTTCTGGTCGGCCTCGCTGGCGGCGGCGCTGGCGGTGCAGGTCTTTGCACAGCGCAACAGGGCCGGGGCGCCGGACGAACTGTTCAGCCTCGGGCTGCTGTCGGATGTCGGCTCGCTCGCGCTGGCCACGCTCTATCCGGCCGAGTACGCGCAGATCCTCGCCGAAGCCCGGCGTTACCCGGAACGACGACTGGCGGACCTGGAGCATCGTGCCTTTGCGATGACCCACACCGATCTCGCCGCGGCCATGCTTGCGGACTGGGGTGTGCCCAAGGTGCTGATCGAACCGGTCAAGCTCTACGAGACCCCCGAACGTTCTGGCGCCACGGCCGGAACCCGCGACTTCATGCTGCTCAACACGCTGGTCGCAGGCCGTCTGCTCGCCGAGTTGTGCCATGCGCCGGAAGCGGATCGGCCGGCGCTGCTGTCCCGCCTGATCGAGACCGCCGGCAAGGTGGACATGAGCGCGGACGAGGTGGTCTCGGCCGGCGATCACATCGTTTCCCTGTGGCGCGACTGGGTGGCGGCGCTGGAATTGCCGGCGGGCAATCCCCCGGTGTTCGCCGACCTGATCGAGGCCGGCGAACGGGACGGGCGGGACGCGGCGTATCCGGCTCAAGTGTCCGACGAGGCTGACGAAGCCGTCGAGCCGGTGCCCGAGGACGACGCTGGTGACAGCCCTGTGCGGGTGCTGGTGGTGGAGGACGATCCGGTCATCCGCGCCCTGTTGCGCGAAGTGCTGGAGGAGTCCGCCTGCGAGGTGCATGAAGCCGCCGACGGACGCAGCGGGCTGGAGATGGCGCTCGAAGTCCAGCCGCACATCCTGCTGAGCGACTGGGCGATGCCGCAGATGGACGGCATGGAGCTGATCCGTGCGCTGCGCGCCACGCGCATCGGCCGCAACGCCTACATCCTGCTGCTGACCGACCTGGAAGAGGACGAGCGCCTGATCGAGGCCTTCGAGACCGGCGTGGATGATTTCGTCGGCAAACCGGTCAAGCCGCGGGTGCTGGCAGCCCGCCTGCGTGCCGGTCTGCGCGTGGTCCGCCTGCAGCAGGAACTCGAGCGCGACCGCGAGGAGATCCGCCGTTTCGCGGCAGAGCTGGCAGTGAGCAACCGGCGCCTGCAGGAGGCCGCGCTCACCGATACGCTGACCGGCTTCCCGAACCGCCGCTACGCCATCGACCGCATCCAGCAGGAGTGGCTGGCCTCGACCCGTAGCGGCCGGCCGCTCTCGTGCATGATCATCGACATCGACAACTTCAAGCGGATCAACGACACCTACGGTCACGATGCCGGCGACAGCGTGCTGCGTGCGGCTGCCGATGCGCTGCGCAGCGCGCTGCGCGGCCAGGACGTGATCTGCCGGACCGGCGGCGACGAGTTCCTGGTGATCTGCCCCGAGACCGAGCTGACGGCGGCACTCAGCTGCGGCGAGCGCCTGCGCGGGGCCGTCGATGCGCTGAAGGTGGCTGCAGGCGATGTGGAACTGCAGGTCAGCATCAGCGTCGGCGTGGCGGTACGCGACACGTCGATGGCGGATCTCGACGCGCTGATGAAGCGTGCCGACGAAGGGGCCTACCTCGCCAAGCAGCGCGGGCGCAATCGCATCGAAGCGATGCAGCAAGAGCGTTAGCCGGGTGCGGGGGCGAATGCCGATGGGCAAGATGAGCGAGGAGATCTTCGTGCGCAACGACGCACCGGTCCGCGCCCTGATCGTGGACGATTCCGAGGACGACACCTATCTCGTGCGAGCCGAGCTCGGCCGCCGCGGTCTGCTCGTCGACTGCCGGCGGGTGGATTGCGCGCTGGACATGGCCGCGGCCCTGGCCAGCGAGGACTGGGACATCATCCTGGCCGACCACGACATGCCCGGCTTCGATGCGCTTGCCGCGCTGGACGTGCTCAAGCGCAGCGGCAAGGACGTTCCCTTCATCATCCACTCCGGGCAGATTTCCGACCGCCAGGCGGTATCGGCCATGTACGACGGCGTGGACGACTTCATCGCCAAGGGCGACTACGAGCGGCTAGTGCCGGTGGTCGAGCGCGAGCTTCGCGGGCTGCGGGCGCGGCGCGCGGTGCGCCACGCGGATTCGCGCATCGAGCAGCTGGCCTATTTCGACGGCCTCTCGGCCCTGCCCAACCATCACCTGTTCTGCAGCAAGGTCGCGGACGCCATTCAGGAGAGCCGCGAACGCGGACGTCCGCCGGGCGGCGCCGTACTGGTGGTCGACCTCGATCGTTTCCTGCGCATCAACGCAAGCTTCGGCTACGAGGCCGGCAACGAACTGCTGCGCCAGGTCGGCCGCCGGCTGCGGGCCGGACTGGGGCCGGAGATCGTCCTGGCCCGCCTGGGGGGCGACGAGTTCGGGGTGTTCGTGCCCGGGGCGAGCGACCGCAGCGCGGTCGAGATGCTCGCCCGCTGGATCGTGCGCAGTTTCGACGAGCCGCTGCTGAAGGACCGGGTGGAGTTGTTCCTCACCGCGAGCGTCGGCATTGCCATGATTCCCACCGACGGCGACGTGGTGCTCGAGCTGTTGATGAATGCCGAGACCGCCATCGGACAGGTCAAGCTTTCGGGTGGCAATGGGCTGCGCTTCTACGAGCGCACCATGAACGCGGCATCCGCCGAACGCCTGTCCATGGAGGCGGACCTGCGCCATGCGGTGGAGCGCGGCGAGCTGCTGCTGGAGTACCAGCCGGTGGTGGCGGCCGCCCAGCTGAAGCCGGTCGGCGCCGAAGCGCTGGTGCGCTGGATGCATCCGCGCCTGGGCAGGTTGTCGCCGGACCGCTTCATTCCGCTGGCCGACGAGACCGGGCTGATCGCCGAGATCGGCGCCTGGGTGCTGTTCGAAGCCACGCGCCAGGCGCGGCAATGGATCGATGCCGGGCATGAACGCGCGCGCGTGTCGGTCAACGTATCGGCGGTCCAGTTCGCCCAGCCGCGTCTGCTAGAGGTGGTGTCCGAAGCCCTGCGGGCGAGCGGCTTGCCGGCGGGCAGCCTGATCCTGGAGATCACCGAGAGCTCGCTGATGACCGACGTGGAGTCGGCCGCCGGCATGCTGCGCGCGCTCAAGAACATGGGCGTGAAGGTGGCGGTGGACGACTTCGGTACCGGCTACTCCTCGCTGTCCTACCTCAAGCGGCTGCCGATCGACATCATCAAGATCGACAAGTCCTTCGTGCGCGAACTGTGCGACAACGCCGAGGACGCGGCGATCGTGCGGGCGATCATCGCCCTGGCGAGCAGCCTGCAGCTGTCCACCATCGCGGAAGGCGTGGAATCCGCCGGCCAGGCCGAAGTGCTGCGCGAGGCGGGCTGCGATTGCCTGCAAGGCTTCCACTTCGGACGCCCGGGTGCCGCCGGGTTGATACGTCTGTAGGGGTTTCTGCAACACTTTTCCGGCGAGATCGGCCGTAGATGCGGCTCGCAGGCACACGAAGCCGCCGAAACTGGCTAAAGTCGGCTTGCGACTTGCCGTTGATGCGATAGGCGGTGAGTGCGCTTGTAAGGAAATTCCCTACAAGCGTTTTCTTTTTTTTGTTACTGTAAATTTCTGATGCCCCTGATGTGCAGCTTATCGGGCTTTCTTCAGAATTCACTTTAACTTCGTGTAGCTAGTCCCTGATAGGGAGCTTATTAATGGACCGCCCCGACTTTCAGGCCGAAATCCGCGAGCTGAACCTCGCCTATCTCATGCTCGCGCAGCAGATGCTGCGCAGTGATCGCGAAACCGCGATGTACAGGCTGGGCATCGGCGCCGAGGTGGCGGACCTGGTGGAGGGGCTGAGTGCCGCGAAGCTGGTACGCATGGCCAGCAGCCAGGTGCTGCTGCCGCGCTTCCGCTTCGACGACAGCTTGCTGGCCGGTTTGATGGCGGGCAACGGGCGCGACGCGACGACGTCCGGCCTGCACGCGGCGATCATCGCAGCGTCGCGTTCGGCCGCAGAGCAGTGTGAGGGAGCAGAACAATGAAGAACAAGAGCATCATCCAGGAAGCCGAGGACATCCAGCGCGCAGTGGAAATGGTGCGTCTGGGTGCCCGCATGCAGATGCTCGAGGCGGAGACCAAGCTCAGCCGCGAACGCTTGCTGAAGATCTACAAGGAAGTGCGCGGCGTGTCGCCCCCGAAGGGCATGCTGCCGTTCTCCACCGACTGGTTCATGACCTGGCAGCCGAACGTGCATTCCTCGCTGTTCATGGGCTTTTACCGCTTCTTCAGCGAGCGTGCCGGGCTCAAGGGGCTGGAATCCATCCTCAAGGCCTACCACCTGTACCTGGACCACATCGAGTCCGACGGCCTGGAGCCGGTGCTCAGCCTGACGCGGGCCTGGACGCTGGTGCGCTTCTATGACGCCGACCTGATCCAGATGGCGCCGTGCACCTGCTGCGGCGGCCACTACGTCGCCCACGCCTACGACCCCACGCAGAACTTCGTCTGCGGGCTGTGCAACATGCCTTCGCGTGCCGGCAAGACCAAGCGCGCGGCGAAGAAGGCCAAGGCCGAGATCGCCTGACGGATCGCTACGCCATACGGTCGATAGCCGCACAAGACACCGGGGCCGCCTGCAATGCAGGCGGCCCCGGTGTTTTTTGGCGATCCGGTTCAAGTTTCACTTTGCAGCGTCGTTAGAAAAACAGTATTTTCACGGGCTGCCGCCGCGGGGGCGGAACAACAGGGGTGCCTGGTGCTACTGATTGTCGGATATGTGATCATCCTTGCCGCATCGGTCGGCACGTACGCGGTTCACGGCAGCCTGATGGCGCTGTGGGTGCCGTTGGAATACCTCGCCATCTTCGGCCTCATGATCGGCGGCTTCGTTGCCAGCAACACCGGCCGCAGCATGAAGGCGACGCTCAAGGCCATACCCTCGGCGCTCAAGGGTTCGCCCTACAACAAGGCCATGTACATGGACCTGCTGGCGATGATGTACGAGATCCTCGCCAAGGTCCGCAAGGAAGGCCTGATGTCCATCGAGAACGATGTGGACAACCCCGATTCGAGCCCGATCTTCTCCAAGTATCCAAGCGTGATGGCCGACCATCACGCCATCGAGTTTCTCACCGACTACCTGCGCATGATGGTGGGCGGCAACCTCAACGCCTTCGAGATCGAGAACCTGATGGACATGGAGATCGAGACCCATCACACCGAGGCGCACGGCCCGGCGCATGGCGTCGCCAAGGTGGGCGACGCGCTGCCGGCCTTCGGTATCGTGGTGGCGGTGATGGGCGTGGTGAACGTCATGGGCTCGGTGGGCGAACCGCCCGCCGTGCTGGGCAAGATGATCGGCGGCGCGCTGGTCGGCACCTTCCTCGGCATCCTGCTTTCCTACGGCTTCGTGCAGCCGATCGCCGGCCAGCTGGAGCAGAAGGTGGAAGAGGGCGGCAAGATCTACCAGTGCATGAAGGTGGTGCTGCTCGCCAGCATGAACGGCTACGCCCCGCAGGTCGCGGTGGAATTCGGCCGCAAGGTGCTGTTCTCCACCGACCGCCCGACCTTCTCCGAGCTGGAGGAGGACATCAAGGCGCGCAAGGGTTGAGCGCCGGGTGAGTATCGCGCCATGTCCGCCGCCTGTCGTCCGCCGCTGTTCCCCGTCCGTTTCGTGGATGCCTGAAGCATGAGCGACGATTCCCAGCAGCCTATCGTCGTCAAGCGCATCAAGAAGGGCGGCGGCGCGGCGCACGGCGGCGCATGGAAGATCGCCTACGCGGACTTCGTGACCGCGATGATGGCCTTCTTCCTGCTGATGTGGCTGCTCGGCTCCACCGCGCAGGGCGACCTGGAAGGGATTGCCGACCACTTCCAGAATCCGATCAAGGTGTCGCTGCAGGGCGGCAGCGGCGTGGGCGACAGCTCCAGCGTGATCCAGGGCGGCGGCGAGGACCTGACCCGTTCGCTCGGCCAGGTCAAGCGCGGCGACGTGCAGGACCGGCGGACGATCAACCTTGATGCGGCCACCGGTCGGCAGCGCGTTCCGCCCGATGTCGACGACCTGCTTGCGCAGGAGCAGCGCAAGGAGCGTGCGCGGCTTATCGACCTGAAGGGGCGCATCGAGGCGATCATCGAGGCCGATCCCGCCCTGCGCCCGTTCAAGGACCAGATCCTCATGGACATCACGCTGGAAGGTTTGCGCATCCAGCTGATCGATGAGCAGAACCGGCCGATGTTCCTGAGCGGCAGCGCCAACGTCCAGCCCTACACGCGCGACCTGCTGCGCGCCATCGGCCGCGCGCTCAACGACGTGCCAAATCGCGTGAGCCTGTCGGGGCATACCGACTCGGCGCCCTACGCGGGCGGCGAGCGCGGTTTCTCGAACTGGGAGTTGTCGAGCAACCGCGCCAATGCCTCGCGCCGCGAGATGCTGGCCGGCGGGTTGGACTCCGGCAAGGTTCTGCGCGTGGTGGGCCTGGCCGACACCATCCACCTGAATCGCGAGGATCCGCGCGATCCGGCCAACCGGCGGATCAGCATCATCGTGATGAACAAGCAGACCGAGGAGGCCTTGCGCGGCGAGGGTGCCGGCCAGCGGTCGGTCGAGGTCGGGGCGGACGCCCCGCTCGGAGGCGGCGCCCTGCTCAATGGCGCGCCGCCCTCGATGCCCTCGACGTCGCCGGGCGGAGCCGGCCTGCCGGCGATCTCGCGCTGAGGCCGGCCGGGCGGGGCCTGCGGTTCCGGCGGGCAAGGCCTAAAGTTCAGCACCCGGCGCGTCGATAAGACCTTGGCGACCTTCCCGATTCCGCGACTGCGTGCGGACTCCGGGGAGCCGACGACCAACCTCGGAACCCAGCATGTCCAGACACATCCTCGTGGTCGACGACTCACTCGCCATCCGGCAGGTGGTCGGCTACACCTTGCGCTCCGCCGGCTACACGGTCACCGAGGCGGTCGACGGCGAGGATGCCTACGACAAGGCCAGTGCCGGCGCATTCGACATGGTGCTCACCGACATCAACATGCCGCGGCTGGACGGCCTGGAACTGATTGCCCGCCTGCGCGCCCACCCGAACTACCGCGCCACGCCCCTGCTGGTGCTGAGCACCGAGTCCTCCGTAGAGGCCAAGGCGCGGGGCCGGGCGGCGGGTGCCACGGGCTGGCTGGTCAAACCCTTCGAGCCGCGGCGCCTGCTCGAACTGACCGCACGCGTGTTGTGCTGAGAACGGGCGGAGCCGACGATGAGTCTCGACATGAGCCAGTTCTACCAGGTGTTCTTCGAAGAGACCGAAGAGCATCTGGCCAGCATCGAAAGCCTGTTGCTGCGCGTCGACGAGCAGCAGCCCTCGGCCGGCGACGTGGCGGAAATCTTCCGCGCGGCGCATTCGATCAAGGGCTCCAGCGCCACCTTCGGCTTCGACGACATGGCGGGGCTCACCCACGAGCTGGAGGACTTGCTCGACCGCGTGCGCAAGGGCGCGCTCGCCCTGACGCGGGCGATGATCGATGCCGGGCTGGAAGCGGTGGACGTGCTGCGCAACCTGCTCGATGCCCATCGCGGCGAGGTCCGCCCGGACACCGAGCGCGCCACGCGGGTGCGCCAGCGCATCGCCGCCCTGGCAGCGGGGACGCCGGGCGTGGCCGTCGCGCCGCAGGCGCCGCCGGTGGAGGACGGCTTCCGCGGGTATGAACTGGCGTTCCGCCTGACGCGGGTGGTGGCCGGCAGCGAACTGCTGGTGGGCAACATGCTCGACGAGCTCGGGCGTCTCGGCGAACTCGCGATCATCGAACGTCCGGACGACCTGCAGCCCGACGGACCCTGGCGTGTGCACCTGCGCACGCGGGCCGGTGAACCGGCGGTGCGCGCAGTGCTCGAACTGGTCACCGATCCGGGAGAGCTGCAGATCGCGGAAACGCTGCTGAGCGCACCGCAGCCGGCAGTGGCGGCACCGGCGACCGAGGAATTCGCAGAGGAAGCCGAGGACGGCAGTTACACCCTGTTCGAGCCTTTTCCGTCTGCCGAGGTGCGACAGCCGCCCCTGGCCGCCGAAGCGCCTCCGGCCCTACCCGCCAGCGCATCGGCCGTGGACGCGCAGGCGGCGGTCGCGGACGCGCCGGCCGGCACCTTGCCCGCAGCGGGCCGGACAGCGCAGGATTCGTCCATCCGGGTCAGCGTCGACAAGGTGGATCAGATGGTCAACCTGGTCGGCGAGCTGGTGATCACCCGCTCCATCCTGCAGGAAGTGGCCAGCCAGGTGGACGCCGAGGTGTTCGACCGCCTGATGAACGGGCTCGGCCTGCTGGAGCGCAACACCCGCGAGCTGCAGGAATCGGTGATGTCCATCCGCATGGTGTCGGTCTCCATGGTGTTCGCGCGTTTTCCGCGCCTGGTGCGCGAGCTCGGCGCCCGGCTCGGCAAGCGGGTCAGGCTGGAGATGGAAGGCGAGCACAACGAGCTGGACAAGAGCCTGGTGGAGCGCATTGCAGACCCGATCACGCATCTGGTGCGCAATGCGCTCGACCACGGCATCGAGGCGCCGGCGGTGCGCCGGGCCGCAGGCAAGCCCGAAGAGGGGCGGCTGGTGCTGCGCGCCGCGCACCAGGGCAGCTACATCCTGATCGAGGTCGAGGACGACGGCGCCGGCCTGCCGCGGGACCGGATACTCGACAGCGCGCGGGCGCGCGGACTGCAGGCGCATGAGGGCATGAGCGACGGCGAGATCTGGCAGCTGATCTGCGAACCCGGCCTGTCCACCGCGGATGCGGTCACCGAGCTGTCCGGGCGCGGCGTGGGCATGGACGTGGTCAAGCGCAACATCGTCGCCCTGGGCGGTCAGCTGGACATCCGCTCCACGCCCGGGCGCGGCACGCGCATCGGTGTGCGCCTGCCGCTCACCCTGGCCATCGTCGACGGGCTCACCGTGGGCATCGGCGACGAGCTCTACGTGCTGCCGCTCGGCTTCGTCGGCGAGACCCTGCAGGTGCAGCCCGAGGCGGTGATCAAGGTCGGCGGCGAAGCGCGCATGATCCGCGTGCGCGGCGACTATCTGCCGGTGCTCGAACTCGGCCGGGTACTCGGCGTCGAGGGCGCGCAGACCGACTGGTGTGCCGGCATCATGGTGCTCATCGAAGCCAACGGCGTGCGCGCGGCGCTGTTCGTCGACAGCCTGATCGACCAGCAGCAGGTGGTGATCAAGAGCCTGGAAGATCACTTCCGCCGCCTGCCGGGCTTTTCCGCCGCAACAGTGTTGGGCAATGGCAAGGTGGCGCTGATACTCGACGTCGCGGTGCTGGTCGAACGGCTGCGGGCCGGGCAGACGATGGCCGCCTGAGCGCGGCTCGCACGGCGGGCCAAGGCGCTACAGATGCCCGTCCGGCTGCCGTAAACCTGCTTGTAGCCCCGTAACGACAAAGCCGACATGACCCACGATCCGTCCGTTTCCGCCGCCAGTGCCCAGCCGGGACCCGCGCCGCGGGAGTACCTGAGCTTCATGCTGGCGGATGAAACGTATGCGATCGATATCCTCGCCGTGCGCGAGATCCGTGCCGACGAGCCGACCACCCGCATCGCCGGGGCGCCCGATCACGTGCGTGGCGTGCTGAACCTGCGCGGGGTCATCGTGCCGGTGGTCGACCTGCGCCGGCACTTCGGGCTGGGCGCCACAGCCGCTGGCGGGACCACGGTGATCGTGGTGCTGGAACTGGAAACGCGGCTGGTCGGCATGCTGGTCGATGCGCTGAACGACGTGATCCCCTTGCGCGAGGAGGACATCCGTCCGGCGCCGGAGCTCGCTTCCGCGGCCGGCGCCGGCTACATCCGCGGGCTGGTTGTAGCGGACGGCCGCATGTTGATCGTGCTCGACGTCGTCGGCCTCCTGCAGTCGCCCGAGATGGCGCTGTTCGGCCCACGGGAGGAAAGCTGAGATGTGTCCGCACCGCTACCCCGACACAGGAGCCGGATCATGAAGTGGCTCGACCGACTTTCCCTGTCCGCCTGCCTGATGCTGCCGGTGGCTGCGGCCGCGGTGCTCGCTGCCCTGGCCGTGCCGGCGCTGTCGGCGAGTGGGGCAGGCGGCATGACCGCGCTGCTCGGCGGCCTCCTGCTCGCGCTCCTGCCCGCGCTTGCGCTGGCCGCCTGGCTGGCGGGGCACATGCGCGCGCGACTCGCGCAGGCCCGCCGGGTGGCCGGGGAGGTAACGGAAGGGCGCTTCGACGCCCGTCAGACGATCGACGGCCGCAACGAACTGGGGCGCCTGCTCGCCGCGCTCGGTAGCATGCAGCGCAGCCTCGCCCAGCGCTGCGATGCCGAGCGGGCCGAGGCCGAAGCCAACCTGCGCATCCGCAATGCGCTCGATACCGCCACGGTGAGCATGATGCTGGCCGACGCGGACGGCGTGATCACCTACATGAATGCTTCCGCGCACAACATGCTTGGCCGTGCCGAGCGCAGCATGGGCGGCAGCCTGCCCGGCGGCGTGCGTGCCGCGGACATCGTCGGCAATACCTTCGACGTCTTTCATCGCAATGCGCCTTCGCAGCGCGAGCGCATCGCCGCGCTGCGTACGACCTACAAGGCCGAGATCCGCCTCGGCGAGTTCACCTTCCAGCTGGTGCTCAATCCGGTGCTCGATGCAGACGGCCGGCGCCGTGGCACCGTGCTGGAGTGGTACGACCGTACCGACGAGGCGGCGCTGCGCGGTGCGCTGGGCGATCTGATCGACCGCGCGGCCTCGGGCGATTTTTCCGGCCGGGTGCCGCCGGAGGGCAAGAGCGGCTTCTTCCTGCAGCTGGCCGAGGGCCTGAACCGGCTGATGGGGGTGATCTCGGGCAGCGTGGAGGAGGTGGCGCGGGTGCTCGACGCGGTAGCCCGGGGCGAGCTGACCGAGCAGATCGCCGGCGAGTATCGCGGCACCCTGGGCCGGCTGAAGGACGACACCAACGCCACGGTGGCGCGGCTGCGCGAGGTGGTCGAGCGCATCAAGGAGTCGGCCGAGACGATCAGCGCGGCCTCGCAACAGATCGCCGCGGGCAACGGCGAACTCTCCGCGCGCACCGAGGCGCAGGCCGGCTCGCTGGAGCAGACCGCCAGTGCGATGGAGGAGCTGAACGCCACGGTGCACCAGAACGCGGACAATGCGCGGGTGGCGCAGGAACTGGCGGCCAGCGCGAATACGGTGGCCGAGCGCGGCGGGGCGACCATGCACAAGGTGGTGTCCACCATGGGCGACATCCAGAGCGCGGCGCGGCGCATCGAGGACATCATCGGGGTGATCGATGCGATCGCCTTCCAGACCAACATCCTGGCGGTCAATGCGGCGGTGGAGGCGGCGCGCGCGGGCGAATCGGGGCGCGGCTTCGCGGTGGTGGCGAGCGAGGTGCGGGCGCTGGCCAAGCGCAGCGCGCAGTCGGCGCGCGAGGTGAAGGGGCTGATCGCCGACTCGGTGGGCAAGGTCGAAGGCGGGGTGCGGCTGGTCGATGAGGCGGGGCGCACGATGGAGGAGATCGTCGAGGCCTTCCACCGGGTCTCGGGGCTGGTGAGCGGGATTGCGGAAGCCAGCCGCGAGCAGAGCCTGGGCATCGAGCAGGTGACCGCGGCGGTGGGGCAGATGGACGAAATGACGCAGCACAACGCGGCGCTGGTGGAAGAGGCGGCCGCGGCGGCGGCCAGCCTGGAAGAACAGGCCCGCGGCCTGGTCGAGGCCGTCGGGGTGTTCACCACCGCGGCGCCGGCCGATGGGCGACGGGTGCGCGCATGAGCGCGGCGCGAAAGGCGAGAAAGGATCGAGCATGAAGCACAAGCAAGCAGTGACCGGCAATGAAGTCGAGGTCCAGCTGCGCCACGTGATCGTCTCGCGCACCGACCCCGATGGCCGCATCACCTATGTAAACCGCGATTTCATCGAGGTCAGCGGTTTCGCCGAGGCCGAGCTCATCGGCGCCGATCACAGCATCGTGCGCCACCCGGACATGCCGGCGGCGGTGTTCGAGGACATGTGGTGCGACCTCAAGGCCGGCCGGCCGTGGTCCGGGCTGGTCAAGAACCGTTGCCGCAACGGCGACCACTACTGGGTGGTGGGCAACGTGGCGCCGATCATGGAGGACGGCCGCATCGCCGGCTACATCTCGGTGCGCGGGCGCGCCCCGCGCAATCGCATCGACGAGGCCGAGGCCGCCTACCGCAGCTTGCGCGAGGAGCCGGACAGCGGCCTGGTGGTGCGCCACGGGCGGGTGGTCTCCAACGGACTGGCGGCGCGTTTCGCGCGCTGGTACCGCGACATCACCCTGGTCGGCAAGCTGTGGTGGTCGCTCGCCCTGGCGATGGCGCTGGTGCTCGCGCTGGCGGCCGTCGGCTGGCAGGGCAGCGCCGCCATGCTGGCCGACCTGCTTGGCCTGGCCGATCCGGGCGGCGCCGGAAATGCAGCGCTGCGGCAGGCGGCCCAGGCGCGCATGGATGACATCCGCCTGCTGCTCGGTGCCGGCGTGCTGGCGATCGCAGCGGTGTGCGGCGGGCTGATCTGGCTGGTCGCCACCACCATCACCCGTCCGCTGGCGGAGGCGCGCAGCGCGCTGGAGAAGCTCGCCGCGGGCAATTTCCAGGGCGAGTTCTCGGCCATCCGCAACGACGAACTCGGCCGCCTGCTGCAGTACCTCAAGTCGATGAAGATCCGCCTCGGCTACGACCTCGAGGAGCGGCGGCGGGTGGCGGCCGAGAACCTGCGCATCCGCCAGGCGCTGGAATGCGTGGAAACCAATGTGCGCATCGCCGACATCGACGGCCGGGTGATCTACGCCAACCCGGCGCTGCTGCGCACCCTGCGCCGCGTGGAGGCGGAGATCCGCCGCGACCTGCCCGGCTTCGACGCCTCGCGCTTCGTCGGCAGCAACATCGGCGAGCTGTATCCCGACCCGCAGGCCGCAGTGCGCCGGCTCGCGAGCCTGCGCGAGCAGGCGCGCATCGACATGAAGATAGGCGGGCGGCACTTCGTGGTGACCACCAACCCGATCATCGATGGCGCCGGCAGCATGCTGGGCACCGTGGGCGAATGGCGCGACCGCACCGAGGAGCTGATGGTCGAGGCCGAGCTCACCGGCCTGGTGGAGAGCGCGGCTTCGGGCGACTTCTCCGGCCGGGTGCCGCCGGAAGGCAAGAGCGGCTTCTTCCTGCAGCTGGCCGAGGGCCTGAACCGGCTGATGGGGGTGATCTCGGGCAGCGTGGAGGAAGTGGCGCGGGTGCTCGACGCGGTGGCGCGTGGCGAGCTGACCGAGCAGATCGCCGGCGAGTACCGCGGCACCCTGGGCCGGCTCAAGGACGACACCAACGCCACGGTGGCGCGGCTGCGTGAGGTGGTCGAGCGCATCAAGGAGTCGGCCGAGACGATCAGCGCGGCCTCGCAACAGATCGCCGCGGGCAACGGCGAGCTCTCCGCGCGCACCGAGGCGCAGGCCGGCTCGCTGGAGCAGACCGCCAGTGCGATGGAGGAGCTGAACGCCACGGTGCACCAGAACGCGGACAATGCGCGGGTGGCGCAGGAACTGGCGGCCAGCGCTAACACGGTGGCGGAGCGCGGCGGGGCGACCATGCACAAGGTGGTGTCCACGATGGGCGACATCCAGAGCGCGGCGCGGCGCATCGAGGACATCATCGGGGTGATCGATGCGATCGCCTTCCAGACCAACATCCTGGCGGTCAATGCGGCGGTGGAGGCGGCGCGCGCGGGCGAATCGGGGCGCGGCTTCGCGGTGGTGGCGAGCGAGGTGCGGGCGCTGGCCAAGCGCAGCGCGCAGTCGGCGCGCGAGGTGAAGGGGCTGATCGCCGACTCGGTGGGCAAGGTCGAAGGCGGGGTGCGGCTGGTCGATGAGGCGGGGCGCACGATGGAGGAGATCGTCGAGGCCTTCCACCGGGTCTCGGGGCTGGTGAGCGGGATTGCGGAAGCCAGCCGCGAGCAGAGCCTGGGCATCGAGCAGGTGACCGCGGCGGTGGGGCAGATGGACGAAATGACGCAGCACAACGCGGCGCTGGTGGAAGAGGCGGCCGCGGCGGCGGCCAGCCTGGAAGAGCAGGCCCGCGGCCTGGTCGAGGCCGTCGGGGTGTTCGATGTCGGCGGCGCTCCGCCCGTGGCGTCGCAGCCTGTGGCGAAAACGCCTGCCGCAGGAGCCGGCCGTGTTGCTAAACTGGCGTCCCGGCCGGCGACGGGGGCTGCACGCCCCGCGCGCGGCGCACCGTTGCCCAAGGTCCGCAAGCTCGCTTCGGTGAGGAAAGCCTTGCAGGATGAATGGGAGGAGTTCTGAGCATGACCACCGGCGATCGACCCCGCGCACCGTTGCGGCCCCCTGCGGTTGCCCCTGCGCGACCGGCCACGCCGGCCCGGCCTGCCAGTCCGCCGGCCTCGTCCACCGCGTCCAGGCCGGCGGCTCCGCCTCCGCGGCCTGCCGCACCGGGTGGCCTGCAGTGGCCGAGCATGCCTGCGCCGGTGGCCCGCGACCGCGAATTCGAGTTCACCGCGGCCGACTTCGAGCGCGTGCGCAAGCTCATCCACCAGCATGCCGGCATTGCGCTGTCGCCGGCCAAGCAGGACATGGTCTACAGCCGTCTCGCGCGGCGCCTGCGCAGCTGCGGTGACAAGACTTTCGCGCAGTATCTCGAGCGCCTCGAGCGCGACCGCGGCGAGTGGGAAACCTTCGTCAACTCGCTGACCACCAATCTCACCTCCTTCTTCCGCGAGGCGCATCACTTCGACATCCTCGCCGACCATCTGCGCAAGCTGGCGGAAAAGGAGAAGCGGCCGATCAAGATCTGGTGCTGTGCGGCGTCCACCGGCGAGGAACCCTATTCACTGGCGATCACCGCCTGCGAGGCCTTCGACACGCTCAATCCGCCGGTGCAGATCCTGGCCAGCGACATCGATACCAACGTGCTCGCGCAGGGCGAACGCGGGGTGTTCCGCCAGGACCGCGTCGAGCGATTGTCGCCGCAGCGCATCCAGCGATACTTCCTGCGCGGCGCGGGCAGTCAGGACGGCCAGGTGCGGGTGCGCCCGGAACTGCAGCGGCTGATATCCTTCCGCCGCATCAACCTGCTCGATCCGGTCTGGTCGGTGCAGGGGCCGCTGGATGCGCTGTTCTGCCGCAACGTGATGATCTACTTCGACAAGCCTACCCAGTACGGCATCCTCAAGCGCTTCGTGCCGCTGCTGCGCCCCGAGGGGCTGCTGTTCGCCGGGCATTCGGAGAGCTTCATGCACGCGGCGGACCTGTTCCGTTCGCTCGGCCGGACGGTCTACAAGCGCGCCGACGGCGTGCGGGGCTGAACGGGCGCACGCCGGGGTCCAGATGACGATACGGGTGCTGATCTGTGACGACTCGGCCTTGATGCGGGCGCTGCTGTCGGAACTCATCGGCCGACAGCCGGGGATCGAGGTGGTCGGTACGGCGGCCGATCCGCTGGTGGCTCGCGAATTGATCCGCACGCTCGCTCCCGACGTACTGACCCTGGACGTCGAGATGCCGCGCATGAGCGGCCTGGAGTTCCTCGCGCAGCTGATGCGCCTGCGGCCGATGCCGGTGGTGATGGTTTCCAATCTCACCGAGAGCGGCTCCGAGGCCAGCCTGCGGGCGCTCGAACTGGGCGCGGTCGATGTGCTGGCCAAGCCGCAGAATCGCTCGCCGCAGGCCATGGAGGAGTATGCCCAGCGCCTGGGCGAGAGCCTGCGCGCGGCCAGCCAGGCGAGGGTGGGGCGTGCGCCGCTGCCCCGCGCCGCGACGCCTGCATCCGCACCGCCCACCGCGACGCGCAGCGCCCCGGCGGCGTTGCCGCGGACCGGCAACGGCCGGCTGGTGTTCATCGGCGCCTCGACCGGCGGCACCGAGGCGATCAAGACCGTGCTGCTCGGCCTGCCGGCGAGCATGCCGCCGATCTTCATCGTCCAGCACATGCCGGAGATGTTCACCGCGTCCTTTGCGCGCCGGCTCGACGGGATCTGCGCGCTGCACGTCAAGGAAGCCGAGGACGGCGAGAAGGCCCAGCCCGGTATGGTGTATCTGGCGCCCGGGCATTCGCACCTGTCGGTGCAGCGCATGGCCGGCGGCGGCTGGCAGTGCCGGCTGGCGCGCTCGGAGCCGGTCAACCGCCACCGCCCGTCGGTGGATGTGCTGTTCGATTCGGCGGCGCAGGTGGGGGCGGCTGCCGTGGGCGTGCTGCTCACCGGCATGGGCAAGGACGGCGCCCGCGGCCTGTTGTCGATGCGCAGCGCCGGCGCGTGGACGATGGCCCAGGATCAATCGAGCTGCGTGGTCTACGGCATGCCGCGCGAAGCGGTGAGCATCGGCGCGGCCTGCGAGGTGGTGCCGCTCGGCGAGATCGCCGCCCGGCTGCAGCAGCGGCTCAGCGGTGTCCGCGGCACGATGACCGCGTGAATCCTGCCTCGCCCGGGGCAGTCAGCGCGCTGAAGCGACGGAGCGAAAGCGCGAGGAATGGCGGCGATATTGCCGTCTATTCCTCAAGTGGTAGCGGTGCACGGCCGATACAATTCAGTACAGGCGCCAATAGGCGTTGCCAGGGCGCGGCCGCCCCACCGTCAGCCGCGATCCGTCGTCGGGCCTTTTCATTCGGGAAGTGATTGCCATGGGAGCCATGCTCATCAGTGTCGCAGCGGGCCTGCTCGCCGCCCTCGGCGGCATGGCGGTGTCCGCGCTTGCGGGCGCCCCCAACCTGCCGACGCTTATCGCCCACGGCGGCATCGGCCTGCTGGTGTTCGCGCTGACCTGGCTGGGCTGGCGCCATGTGGTCACCGCGCCGCTGGCGCGTTTCGGCGAGACCCTGCAGGCCATGCAGCGCGACGGCGACCTGTCGCGCCGTGCCGAAGTCGGTGCCGGGCCGGTGGGCGCGTGCACCGCGCGCTTCAATGCGCTGATCGAGAGTTTCCAGGGCATCGTCGGCAAGGTGATCTTCGATGCCCAGCGGGTGGCCGACACCGCGGACCAGTTGTCCTCCCATGCGGGTGCGGTGGCGGACGGCTCTGCGCAGCAGCGTGCGGCGTCCGAGAACATGGCGCGCGCGATCGAGGACATGACCGGCGGGGTCGCCGCCGTGGCCGACCACGCCAGCCTGACCGCGCAGAACGCCCAGCAGGCGCGCACGCTTTCGCTGGAGGGCGCGCGCATCGTCACCCAGGCGTCCACCGAGATCGAGCGCATCGCCCGCTCGGTGGAGCAGTCCGCGCAGGTGATCTCGGCGCTCGGCGAGCGCTCGGAGGCGATCAGCGGCATCGTCAAGGTGATCCGCGAGATCGCCGACCAGACCAACCTGCTGGCGCTCAACGCCGCCATCGAGGCCGCCCGCGCGGGCGAGCAGGGCCGCGGTTTCGCGGTGGTGGCGGACGAAGTGCGCAAGCTGGCCGAACGGACCTCGGGTGCGACCACCGAGATCAGCACCATGATCGCCGCGATCCAGGACGAGACCCGCAGCGCCATCGAATCGATACACGGCGGCAGCGAGCAGGCCCGGGCCGGCGCCGAACTGGCGCGGCAGGCGGCCGGATCGCTGGAACTGATCAACCAGGGCGCGCAGGAAACGATGGAGAAGATCGACAGCATCGCGGTCGCCATCGCCCAGCAGAGCCGCGAGGCGGAGAACGTCACCGGCTACGTCCGCCAGATCATGGACATGGTGGAGCGCAATTCGGAAGGCGCCACCGAGACCCTGAACGAAGCCAAGAAGCTGGAAAGCCTGGCCGCGAACCTGCACGAGATCAGCAAGGTGTTCCGCCTCGGCGCGCAGGGCGAGCAGGCGATGGCGGTGCACAAGCGCATGCCGGCGCTGGTGCAGCAGGCTGCCGCCGAGATCGGCGCATTGCTCGAGCGGGCCGTGGCCTCGGGGCAGATCGCCGAGAAGGATCTGTTCAACGACCAGTACCGCCCGATCGCCAACACCCGCCCGCAGAAGTTCAACACCGCCTTCGACACGCTCACCGATCGCCTGCTGCCGCCGCTGCAGGAGCCCCTGCTGGAGCGCAACGGAGAGATGGTCTACGCGATCGCCTGTGACCGCAAAGGTTACGTGCCGACCCACAACAAGCGCTTCTCGCTGCCGCTGACCGGTGACTACGACAAGGATTTCGTCGGCAACCGTACCAAGCGGGTGTTCGACGACCCGGTAGGCAAGCAGTGCGGCGCGCACCAGTTGCAGTTCCTGATCCAGACCTACCGGCGCGATACCGGCGAGATCATGCACGACATCTCCGCGCCCATCTACGTGAATGGCAGGCACTGGGGCGGGTTCCGCATCGGCTACCGTGCCTGAGGCTGCATGAGCGGCGCCGACGATGCGAGAATGGCAGACGCTAAAGAAAACGACGTAAGCTGTCGATAAACTCAATAACCCGGCGGCGGCCGGCCAATCCGGCAACTGCGAGCCCGCTTCAGCGGAGATGGAAATGTCCGAACTGTTCAAGAATATCGATGCCCGTAGCAAGCTGGCGGGAACCAACAAGCTGGAGATCCTGCTGTTTACGCTCGGCACGGATCAGCGCACCGGCCGGCGCGAGACCTTCGGCATCAACGTGTTCAAGGTTCGCGAGGTGATGCGCACCCCGGCGATCACCGCCGCGCCCGAGATGCCCTCGTCGGTGGAGGGCATGGTCAGCCTGCGCGGTGTGCTGGTGCCGGTGGTCGACCTCGCCAAGTACGTGGGCATCGGTGCGGACACGCCGCGCGACATCATGATCGTCACCGAATACAACGGCCACACCCAGGGTTTCCTGGTCGAGGCGGTGGATACCATCCTGCGCCTGGACTGGGCGCAGATGCGCGTGCCGCCCGACATGCTGGTGGCCAACATGGGCGGCCTGGTCACCGCGGTGACCGAACTGCCGGGCAACAAGCTGGTGATGATGCTCGACGTCGAGAAGGTGCTCTCCGAGACCACGCGCTACGACGACGAGTTCATGTTCCAGAACATCGAGCCGCTGGCCCAGGAGCATGGCGAGCACACCGTGTACTTTGCCGACGATTCCTCGGTGGCGCGCAAGCAGATCACCCGCACGCTGGATGCGCTGGGGGTGCGCTATGTCAGTTCCGTGAACGGGCGCGCCGCGTGGGAGGAACTCAAGAAGGTCGCCGCCTACGCGGAGTCGAGCGGACGCAAGGTCAAGGACCTGGTCAGCCTGGTGCTCACCGATGTCGAGATGCCCGAGATGGACGGCTACATTCTGACCAAGAGCATCAAATCCGATCCGCGCTTCGAAGGCGTTCCGGTGATCATGCACTCCTCGTTGTCCGGCATGTCGAACCAGAGCCTTGGCAAATCGGTCGGTGTAGACGAGTACGTACCCAAGTTCGAGCCGCAGCGCCTGGCAGGCACGCTGCGCCGCCTGCTCCACGTCAAGGGCGCTCCCAAGGACTGAGACCGAGGTAATCCATGAAGCTCGACAAACCCGAAAACACCTTCCTGGAAGCGGTCGATGGGCGCACCATGCTCGCCGGCTCGAACCGCATGGAAATCCTGCTGTTCTCGCTCGGCACCAAGGAAACCTTCGGCATCAACGTGTTCAAGGTGCGCGAAGTGTCCAAGACGCCCTTCATCACCCGCGCACCCAACATGCCGGGCGGGGTGGAAGGCCTGATCTCGCTGCGCGGCAACGTCATTCCGGTGCTGTCGCTGGCCAAGGTGCTCGGCATCGCGGCACCCGGCGACGCGCTTGGCGGCTCGATGATGGTCACCGAATACAGCAAGCGCACGCTCGGCTTCCTGGTCGAGGAGGTCGACCGCATCATCCGTGTCGAGTGGGACAAGGTGCGCACGCCCGAGAACGTCTCGTCCAGCGTGCACAACTTCATCACCGCGATCACCGAACTGCAGGACGGCGGACTGGTGTCCATCCTGGATGTCGAGACCATCCTCGCCAACACCTTCGGTGAGGCGGTGATCGGCAATATCGCGCCGATTGCCGGCGGTCACGAGGTCAACGTCTTCTTCGTCGACGACTCCGCGGTGGCCCGGCGCAAGATCGCCGAGGTGCTCGACAAGCTGGGCGTCAAGCACAAGCACGCGCAGAACGGACTGGAAGCCTGGACCCGCCTGGAAGGCATGGCCAGCCATGCGCAGCAGACCGGCCGGCCGCTGGCCGAGGAGATCGACATGATCCTGGTCGATGCCGAGATGCCGGAGATGGACGGTTATGTGCTGACCCGCAACATCAAGAACGATCCCCGCTTCGAGGGTATCCCGGTGGTGATGCATTCCTCGCTCTCGTCCGAAGCCAACCGGGCGATGGGAAAACGGGTTGGCGTCGATGCTTACGTGGCAAAATTCGACGCGGACGTGCTGGCCGATACCCTGCGCCCCATGCTCAACCGCGGACGCTGAACGCTTCGGCCGCAGCAAGAAAACCGGAGATCGAACAATGGCTGACCCCAAGATGAAATTCCTCGTAGTCGACGACTTCTCGACCATGCGCCGCATCGTGCGCAACCTGCTCAAGGAACTCGGCTACACCAATGTCGACGAAGCGGAAGACGGCGCCGTGGCGCTGCAGAAGCTCAACAGCGCGCAGTTCGACTTCGTCGTCACCGACTGGAACATGCCCAACATGGATGGCCTCACGCTGCTGCAGACCATCCGCCAGACCCCGCATCTCAAGCATCTGCCGGTGCTGATGATCACTGCCGAGGCGAAGAAGGAAAACATCATCGCCGCCGCGCAGGCAGGTGCCAGCGGCTACATCGTCAAGCCGTTCACCTCGGCGACGATGGCCGAGAAGCTGGAAAAGATCTTCGAGAAGCTCGGCAAGAACGCAGTCGCCTGAGCCGGGCCCGGAAAACGAACAAGGGAGTTTGCAGATGGCGAAGAAGCTGAAGTTCGACGAGTCGGGTGATTCGGACGATCTCCAGGCCCTGTTCGACAGCATCGCCGCCAGTCCGGCCAAGCCGGTGGTGCAGGTGGTCGAGCCGGCTGCCAACAGCGATGACGGAGACAACGACGAGTTGCAGGCCCTGTTCGACGCGGTAGCGGGGCAGTTCGACACCGTGCCGGAGCCGGCGCCTGCCGTGGCACCTGCACCGGCGCAAGCCCCGGCAGCGGCAGCGGTCAAGGCGGACCCGAGCCCCGAGGCGGTGTTCCAGCGCATCGGCCAGATGACCCGCCAGGTGCATGACACCTTGCGCGAGCTCGGCTACGACGACGCGTTGCAGGAAGCCGCATCGGCGATTCCCGATGCGCGCCAGCGGCTGAACTACATTGCCCAGCTCACCGAACAGGCCGCCAGTCGCGTGCTCAACGCCACCGACATCGCCCGTCCGATCCAGGACAAGGTGGAAACCGATGCGGCGGCCCTGCAGGCACGCTGGGACAAACTGTTCGCCAACCAGTTGTCGGTGGACGAGTTCAAGACCTTGAGCACCGACACCCGCCAGTTCATCGGTGGCGTCGCCGAGAGCAGCCGCGCCACCAACGCGCAGCTGATGGAAATCATGATGGCGCAGGATTTCCAGGATCTGACCGGCCAGGTGATCAAGAAGGTCATCGACATGGCACAGGCGCTGGAGAGCCAGCTGCTGCAGGTGCTGCTCGAGGTTGCTCCGTCCGACCGGATGACCGAAAAGCACGCCGGCCTGATGAACGGCCCGGTGATCTCCGCCGAAGGACGCGACGACGTCGTCACCAGCCAGGAGCAGGTGGACGACCTGCTCGAGAGCCTCGGCTTCTGACCGGCGGACCAGCATGAAACGCCAGCCGCAACGCATGCTGCGGCTGCAAGGGTACGGCGCAGACCGTGCCGCGAAAGAGGAGCAAGAGGATCATGAGTGACTTTGCCGGCATGGAAGAGTTGCTGCAGGACTTTCTGATCGAGGCGGGTGACCTGCTCTCGGGTGTCGACAACAAACTCGTCGACCTCGAACGCGCGCCCGACGACCGCAGCCTGCTCAACGACATCTTTCGCGGTTTCCACACGATCAAGGGTGGGGCCGGGTTCCTCAATGCCACCGAACTGGTGACGCTCTGCCACCTGACCGAGAACCTGTTCGACAAGCTGCGTAACGGCGAACTCGAGATCACCCCCGAGGCGATGGACGTGATTCTCGCCGCCACCGGTTCGGTACGCGACATGTTCGGTTTCCTGGAGCAGGGCGTCCAGCCTCATGCGGCCGATCCCGCGTTGATCGCCAGTCTCAAGCAGGCGATCGCCGGAGAACTTGGCAGCGCCAGCGCGCAGTCCGAGCCTGCGGTCGAGGTTCAACCGGCTGCCGCGGGCGGCAGCGAGCCCGACTGGAACAACCTCTTCAATGCGGTGACCGGCCTGCCCGTGCCGGTCGCAGGCAAGCCGGAAGCGGCCGCGGCGCCCGCCGACAAGCTGCCGGCGGCCCCGGCCAAGAGTTCGGAAGAGGTGATCCAGCAGGCCATCGGCCGCCGCGTCACCGACAAGCCGGGTTCGTCCGCACCGGTCGGTCGTCGCGACAGCGAGAAGACCCGCGACAACTCGATCCGCGTCGACACCGCGCGCCTGGACCAGGTGCTCAACCTGTCCGGCGAGATCGGCCTCACCAAGAACCGTCTCAACGCGCTGCGCAGCGACATCCTCAACGGCCTCAACGACACCGAGACGCTGCACGCGCTCGACGTGGCGGTCAGCCAGCTCGACCTGCTGGTCTCCGACCTGCAGAACGCGGTGATGAAGACCCGCATGCAGCCGATCGGCCGCCTGTTCCAGAAATACCCGCGTATCGCGCGCGACCTGGCGCGCAACCTGGGCAAGGACGTCGAACTGGTGCTCGCCGGCGAGGAAACCGAAATCGACAAAACGATGATCGAGGACCTCTCCGACCCGATCATCCACCTCATCCGCAACGCGGTGGACCATGGCGTCGAGTCCGCCGCGGATCGACGTGTGGCCGGCAAGCCCGAGAAGTCCATCCTCAAGCTCGAGGCGCGCCAGGAAGGCGATCACATCCTGATCATGGTGGCCGACGACGGCCATGGCATGAACGCCGAGAAGCTGCGCGCCAAGGCGGTGGAGAAGGGCCTCATCACCGATGAGGAAGCCAACACCATGGACGAGCGCCAGAGCTACAACCTGGTGTTCCTGCCCGGCTTCTCGACCGCTGCGCAGGTGTCCGACGTTTCCGGTCGCGGCGTCGGCATGGACGTGGTGCGCACCAATATCCAGAAGCTCAACGGCTCCATCGAGATCCGTTCGCAGCTCGGCAAGGGCACCACCTTCATCATCAGCCTGCCGCTCACCCTGGCGATCCTGCCGGTCTTGCTGGTACGCCTGGGCGAGCAACCCTTCGCGGTGCCTCTGTCGATGGTGCGCGAGATCCTGCCGATCGAGATCGAGCAGGTCCAGGAAGTCGGCGGGCGTGCCACCATGGTGGTGCGCGGCGAAGTGCTGCCCATCCTGCCGCTGTCTTCGATGCTCGGCTGGCCGCAGGAGCGGCCGCCCGAATACGGCGTGCTGATGCACACCGCGGAGCTTTCCTTCATTCTCGCCATCGACAGCTTCGCAGGCCGCGAGGATGCGGTGATCAAGTCGCTGGACGACTTCCGTCCCAAGGGCGTGGCCGGCGTGACCACCCTGTCCAACGGGCAGATCGTGCTGATCCTCGACATGAAGGAGCTGCTCGGCGGTGCCGGCGAGTTCCGCGGGGTGACGCGCTCGGCGCTGTTGCAGGGCGGGTCGATGCCCACCGTCACGAGCTGATCGCCTGCGTGCCGTTCCGTTGCCCGAGGCGGGAAACCGTCACGGGCACCGGCAAAAAGTCCGCTTGTTCCCCTTTGCCCCCTTACCTAGGATGAAGGCACGGGGTCGCCTTGTGTACCCCGTGAGGGGGCAGCGTGGCGGATTTCGATTTCGATCACTGGCGCAGGCTTGCGGAGCAGGACCCGGAAGCCTACTTCCGAGCCCGCCGTAGCGCGATCGAGCGCTTCATCGGCACGCATCCGGCAAATGAAGCCCGGCGCTTGAGGGAAATGCAGGGCTATATCGACTGTGTGCGCCTGTCGGCCGGCACGCCGATGAATGCCCTGCTGACCGTCTCGAAGCTGATGGAAGAACATCTCGCCGCCCTGGGCGAGCAAAGCGTCGCGCTGCGCGAAGCCACCGAGCGGCTGGATGCCGCGGTGGCCCACCTCGATCGCCTGGAACGCATTCTCTGACAAGCGCCCGTTGCGGGAGCGCCTACTCGGTCAGGACGAGCAGCTTGGCGAAGGCTTCCTCGAACTGCCGCAGTCCGTCGGCCTGAAGCGTCTCGCCGACTGCGTCCATGTCCACCCCCAGTTCGTCCAGTGCGCGAAAGCACGCCGCTGCGTGCTCGGTGCCTTGGGACAGGGTGTCACTCACCTTGCCGTGGTCGATCAGCGCCGCCAGGGTGGCGTCCGGCAGGGTGTTGACCGTTTCCGCGCCGATCAGCGCTTCGACATAGAGCAGATCGCTGTAGGCCGGGTTCTTGGTGCCGGTGCTCGCCCAGAGCATGTACTGCGGCCTCGCCCCGGCTGCGCGCAAACGCTCGAAGCCTGCCCCGTGGAAGCGCTCGCGATAGCGTTCGTAGGCCAGTTTGGCCATGGCGACTGCGCTGTGGCCCAGCCAATCGCGCGCCGGTCCGCCCTGGGTCTCCAGTTGCTTGTCGACCAGGGTGTCCACACGGCTGAGAAAGAGGCTGGCTACCGACATCACCCGCGTGAGATCGCCACCGGCGTCGCGCAGGCGGTCGAGCCCGCGAAGATAGGCCTCCGCTACCGCATCGACATGGGCGAGCGAGAACATCAGGGTCACGTTCACGCTCACGCCTGCGGCGATCAGGTCCTCGATCGCGCCCAGGCCGGCGGGGGTGGCCGGCACCTTGATCAGCAGATTGTCCCGGCCCACGGCCTGGCGCAGGCGCAGGCCGGCCGCTACCGTACCGTCGCGGTCATGAGCAAGCGCGGGGGATACTTCCAGGCTGACATAGCCCATGTCGCCGCCGCTCGCTTCCCAGGTGGGGCGGAGCAGATCGCAGGCCGACTGCACGTCGGGGATCACCAGGGCTTCGTAGCGTGCCTCCGCGCTCAGCGGCTGGGCCCGCAGGGCCGCGAGGTCCTCCTCGTAATACCGTCCGTCCGCGATCGCCTTGTGGAAGATCGCCGGATTGGTGGTGATGCCGCTGACGCCGTCGTCGTGGATGAAGCGGCTCAGGTGGCCGTCCCGGATCAGCGAGCGGGAGAGATTGTCCAGCCAGATCTGCTGGCCGAGTTCGCGGACTTGAAGCAGGCGGTTCATCGGGGTTCTTCGTTCGGACAGTGTTGGTCAGCGGGTCATTGTGCTACGAATCGATGACAGTCGAAAGACCGGTGCGCAGCGCCTCGCCCCAGCCGAGCGCATCGACCACCTGCATGAAATCGCCGTCAGGCGCGGCTTCGATCCGCAGCGCCGCGCCGCTCCACGGGTGCTCGAAAGCGAGCAGGGTGCTCGCAAGCAATAGCCGCGAACTGCCGAAAAGCTGCTGGAACAGCCGGTTGTGGCGGCCCTTGCCGAAAGTGGCGTCGCCGATGATGGGGTGGGCGATGTGCTTCAGGTGGCGCCTGAGCTGATGGCGCCGGCCGGTTTCCGGGTTCAGGGAAACCAGGGCGTAGCGGCTGGTGGGGTAGCGGTCGACCCGGTGGGGCAGTTCGACGGTCGCCAGCGTGTCGAAGCGGGTCAGGGCGGGGCGCGGGTCTTCGAGCGCTCCGCTGGGCCGGTGTTCGGCATCGTCATGCCGCCGGCTCAAGGCGTGGTCGATCAGCCCGCTTGCGGGCGGATGGCCGCGCACCACCGCGAGGTAGCGCTTGGCGACGGTGCGTTCCTCGAAGTGGCCGGCCAGCCGGGTCAGCGTTTCCCGATCGAGCGCGAACAGCAGCACGCCCGAGGTGCCCTTGTCCAGTCTGTGTACCGGGAAGACATGGCGCCCGAGCTGGTCGCGCAGCATCTGCACTGCGAAACGGGTTTCGTGGGCGTCGAGCGCCGAGCGGTGGACCAGCAGGCCGGCCGGCTTGTGGATGGCGACCAGATGGTCGTCCTGGTAGAGAATGGGCAGCATTCGCAGCGTCGGTGAGAGGGGCGCCGAGCCTCGGCGGTGAGCGGTGGCAGCCGGGGGCGCGCATTGCACTTGCATGCGTCGCGCGGCGCCGCTAGAATGCCGTGTTTTCTAAACCTGTACAACGGAAGTAAATCTATGGCCAACTCCGCACAAGCCCGCAAGCGTGCCCGTCAAGCGGTCAAGGCTCGCGCTCACAACGCCAGCCTGCGCTCGCGTTTGCGTACCGCGATCAAGGCCGTTCGCAAGGCCATCGTGGGTGGCGACAAGGCGGCGGCTCAGTCGGTGTTTCGCACCTCGATGAGCACCATCGACAGCATCGCCGACAAGAAGATCATCCACAAGAACAAGGCTGCTCGCCACAAGAGCCGCCTGTCTGCCGCCGTGAAGGCGATGGCCGCCTGAGTCTTTTCGACTCGGTGGTACGAGAACGGCGACCCGCGGGTCGCCGTTCTGTTTTCTGCGTGCCGCGCGCTGCGCGCGGCTTGATCGCGCAGGCCGCTGCGCTCAGGGCGCGGCCTGGTCGTCGTCGATCGGCTCCATCTGCAGATCGTTGTCGTTGGCGAAGTTGATCAGGAACTTGTAGGCCAGCGGCTCGATGTCGTAGAGGCGGGCGTCCACGAGCACCGTCTTGTCGCCTTTGAGGGTGCAGCCGGGGCGCACGTAGGGGGAGTACATCATCCGGTGGTCGGCGCCGAAGGCCGACATGATGCCGCACAGTCGGTCCGCCCAATCGCTGGGGCGGAACTTCTTTCCCTCTCTCGTGACCCCGATGATGACAAAGCTTTCGATCTTCTGATTCATGTGTCACGCCGTTTGGGCTTCGGGAATCGGGGTGTGGCGCCGCGGCCTGCGGGTATGCGGGGGCGCCTCGCAAAGCGGGGCGGATTCTAACAGAAATCGGCGGTTCGCGATGCGGAACGTCCCCGGGATGGCGCTCGGCGCAATATATACAACCCGGTCGGATTCCCTTACCATCCCTCCTTTGCCAATCCCACGGCGGCGTCTGCCGCCGTGTGCGTTTTTGTGGTTCATCCTTATCGGGGATTTCCATGTCGCATCTGATGAATACCTACGCCAGGCAGCCCGTGGCCTTCACCCACGGGGAAGGCGCGTGGATTTACGATGAGACGGGCAAGCGCTATCTGGACGCCTTGGCCGGGATCGCTGTATCGACGCTGGGCCATAACCATCCGCGCCTTGTCCGCACGATTGCCGAGCAGGCGGCGAAGGTGCTGCACACCTCCAACCTGTACCGCATTCCGCTGCAGGAGCAACTCGCCGACCGGCTGGCTGCGCTGTCCGGCATGGACGAGGTCTTCCTGTGCAACTCCGGTTGCGAGGCCAACGAGGCGGCGATCAAGCTGGCCCGCTTCTACGGGCACCAGAAGGGCATCGAACTGCCCACCATCATCGTGATGGAGAACGCCTTCCACGGCCGCACCCTCGCCACCCTGTCCGCTACCGGCAACCGCAAGAGCCAGGCGGGCTTCGAACCGCTGGTCAGCGGTTTCGTGCGCGTGCCCTACAAGGATATCGGCGCGATCCGCGCGATCGCGGAGCACAACCATGGCATCGTCGCCGTGATGCTTGAGATGATCCAGGGCGAAGGCGGCATCAACGTGGCCGACGACCAGTTCCAGCGCGAACTGCGCGAGATCTGCGACCAGAACGGCTGGCTGATGATCTGTGACGAGGTGCAGTGCGGCATCGGCCGTACCGGGCGCTGGTTCGGCTGGCAGCACGCCGGCGTGAAACCGGATGTAATGACGCTGGCCAAGGGGCTGGGTTCGGGTGTGCCGATCGGCGCGTGCCTGACCTCCGGCCGGGCTGCCGGGCTGTTCGGTCCGGGCAACCACGGCTCCACCTTCGGCGGCAATCCGCTGGCCTGCGCGGCCGGGCTGACCACGCTGGAGGTGATCGAAAGCGACGGGCTGATGTCCAATGCGCTGAAGGTCGGCGAGGCGATCCGTGCCGGTATCAGCGAAGCGCTGTCGGATGTTGACGGCGTGGCCGACATCCGCGGCCGCGGGTTGATGATCGGCATCGAGCTCGATCGCCCCTGTGGCGTCCTGGTCGGCAAGGCGCTGGAGGCGGGCCTGCTGATCAACGTGACCGCCGAGCGCGTGGTGCGTCTGCTGCCGCCGCTGACCCTGACCGAAGCGGAAGCGCAGACGCTGGTCGGCAAGCTCGCCCCGCTGATCCGCGACTTCCTGTCGCAATGAGTGAGGCGGCGTACCGATGACGGCACTCAAGCACTATCTTCAGTTCAAGGACTTCACCCGCGAGGAGTACGAGTACCTGTTCGAGCGCACCCGCTGGATCAAGGACAAGTACAAGCGCTACGAGCCCTACCATCCGCTGTTCGACCGTACGCTGGTGATGATCTTCGAGAAGGCCAGCACCCGCACCCGCCTGTCCTTCGAGGCCGGCATGCATCAGCTCGGCGGCTCGGCGATCTACCTCAACACCCGCGATTCGCAACTGGGGCGGGGTGAGCCGGTGGAGGATGCTGCGCAGGTGATCTCGCGTATGAGCGACGTGGTGATGATCCGCACCTTCGAGCAGGACATCATCGAGCGCTTCGCGGCGAACTCGCGCGTGCCGCTGATCAACGGCCTGACCAACGAGTATCACCCCTGCCAGATCCTCGCCGACATCTTCACCTTCATCGAACACCGCGGCTGCATCCAGGGCAAGACCGTGGCCTGGGTGGGCGACTCCAACAACATGTGCAACACCTGGCTGCAGGCGGCTGAGGTGCTGGACTTCAACGTCCACGTGTCCACGCCCCCGGGCTACGAGGTGGAGCCGGAGCGCGCCGGTCTGTATGGCACCGACCACTTCGAGCAGTTCGCCGATCCACTGGAGGCCTGCAAGGGCGCCCACCTGGTCACCACCGACGTGTGGACCTCGATGGGCTTCGAGGCGGAAAACGAAGAGCGCATGAAGGCTTTTGCCGACTGGTGCGTGGACGCCGAGATGATGGCGGTGGCCGACCCGCAGGCGGTCTTCATGCACTGCCTGCCCGCGCATCGCGGCGAAGAGGTGACCGCCGAAGTCATCGACGGCGCTCAGTCCGTTGTATGGGACGAGGCCGAAAACCGACTGCACGTGCAGAAGGCCCTGATGGAGTACCTGGTGCTCGGCAAGGTGGAAACGAAATAACCGGCAGGAGCGGGCTTGCCCGCGATACGGCGTTCGGACCGTTCGACGAATCGCGGGTGAGCCCGCTCCTGCGCGAACATCACGGCGTCCACGGGCGTGGGCGCCGGCAACACAGCAGAAAACAGGAAAGAGCATGAGCGACGTCAAGAAAGTGGTGCTCGCCTACTCAGGCGGGCTGGATACCTCGGTGATCCTCAAGTGGCTGCAGGACACCTACCAGTGCGAGGTGGTGACCTTCACCGCCGACCTCGGCCAGGGCGAGGAGCTCGAACCGGCGCGCACCAAGGCGCTGAAGTTCGGCATCAAGCCGGAGAACATCTTCATCGACGACCTGCGCGAGGAGTTCGTGCGCGACTTCGTCTTCCCGATGTTCCGTGCCAACACCATTTATGAAGGCGAATACCTGCTGGGCACCTCGATCGCTCGCCCGCTGATCGCCAAGCGTCAGATCGAGATCGCGCGCGCCACCGGCGCCGACGCGGTGTCGCACGGCGCCACCGGCAAGGGCAACGACCAGGTGCGCTTCGAACTCGGCTACTACGCGCTGATGCCGGGCGTGAAGGTCATCGCCCCGTGGCGCGAGTGGGACCTGCTGTCGCGCGAGAAGCTGCTCGCGTATGCCGAGAAGGCCGGCATCCCGATCGAGATGAAGCACAAGCAGGGCGGTTCGCCCTACTCGATGGATGCCAACCTGCTGCACATCTCCTTCGAAGGCCGTCACCTGGAGAACCCGGCGGCGGAAGCCGAGGAAGACATGTGGCGCTGGACGGTGTCGCCGGAAGCGGCGCCGGATGCCGCCGAGTATGTCGACCTGGAGTTCGAGAAGGGCGACGTCGTCGCGATCAACGGCACTCGCCTCAACGCCCACGAGGTGCTCGCCAAGCTCAATGAGCTCGGTGGCAAGCACGGCATCGGTCGCCTGGACCTGGTAGAGAACCGCTACGTCGGCATGAAGAGCCGCGGCTGCTACGAGACCCCGGGGGGCACCATCCTGCTCAAGGCCCACCGCGCCATCGAGTCGATCACGCTCGACCGCGAAGTCGCCCACCTCAAGGACGACCTGATGCCGCGCTACGCCAGCATGATCTACAACGGCTACTGGTGGAGCCCGGAGCGCCAGGCCCTCCAGGCGCTGATCGACCACACCCAGCAGACCGTCAACGGCTGGGTGCGCCTCAAGCTCTACAAGGGCAACGTCATCGTCACCGGGCGCGACTCCAAGACCGACTCGCTGTTCGATCCGACCATCGCCACCTTCGAGGACGATGCCGGCGCCTACAACCAGAAGGACGCCCACGGCTTCATCCGCCTGAACGCGCTGCGCATGCGCATCGCCGCCAACGCGAAGGCCAAGCGGGGTTGAGCGGAAGCCGGGAATGGATAACGAAGTCCTGATCTTCGGCCTGACTATCGCGGAGTTCGAAGACATCTCGCTGAAGGTGTGCTTCACCGCGCTGATCATCTACATGCTGTTCATCATCGGCAACCTGGCCAAGGAGTCCAAGGCCGGGAAGTACGGCACGGTGTGGATGTTCGTCGCCTTGGGCCTGGGCTTCGTCGGCTTCGTGGCCAAGGGCCTGATCCAGAAGTTGATGGGTATCGAGTAAGCAGGGGAAGCAATGAGCGTTACCGAGAAGTTCGACGGCGCGGCCGTCACCACCAAGGCCAACGTGTATTTCGACGGCAAGTGCGTCAGTCACGGCATCGTGCTGGCCGACGGTACGAAGAAGTCGGTCGGCGTGATCCTGCCGGCCAGCCTCACCTTCAACACCGGCGCACCGGAGATCATGGAAGGCGTGGCCGGCAGCTGCCGCGTGCGCCTGAAGGGCGAGAGCGAGTGGAAGACCTATGGCGCGGGCGATTCCTTCGACGTGCCGGGCAATTCCAGCTTCGACATCGAAGTGAGCGGCGAGCCCTACCACTACATCTGCCATTTCGGCTGAAACGGAGGAGGGGAGCGCCATGCCGTCTTTCGACATCATGTCCGAGGTCGATGAGGTCGCCCTGCGCAACGCGGTCGACGTGGCCAATCGCAAGATCGGCAACCGCTACGACTTCAAGGGCAGCGACGCGCGCATCGAGCAGGCCGACAAGGTGCTGACCCTGTTCGCCGACAGCGACTTCCAGCTCGAACAGATGACTGCGGTGCTGCTGCCCGAGATGACCGGCAAGAAGGTCGACGTGCGCTGCCTGGACTATGGCGACGTGCAGAAGGTCTCCGGCAACAAGGTCAAGCAGGACGTGAAGGTGCGGGTGGGCGTCGAGCAGGACTTGGCGAAGAAGATCGTCAAGCTGATCAAGGACAGCAAGCTCAAGGTCCAGGCCGCCATCCAGGGTGATGCGGTGCGTGTTTCCGGCGCCAAGCGCGACGTGCTGCAGGACGTGATCGCGCTGGTGCGGAAGGAAATCACCGACTTCCCGCTACAGTACGGCAATTTCCGAGACTGAGCAGAATCCCTTGCAGGAGCGGCCTTGGCCGCGATGCGGCGGTAGTCAACACAACGCTCGCATCGCGGCCAAGGCCGCTCCTACATGGTGACCGGGTAGCGGACTCGCTTACGCCGCCACCAGATGACTGGGCGGGGCGGTCTGCGGAATCGCCTGGCCGAAGTAACCCTCGGTGTGAATCAGTTCGTCCTGCGCGCCGAGCGCCTTGGCGGCCTCGACGCAGGCAGTGACGAACTCCGGGCTGCCGGCGACGAACACGCTGTGCTTGGACAGGTCCGGGAACAGGCCGGGCAGCACCGCCGGGATGCGCCCGTGCAACATGCCCTCGCGGCTTTCGCCGGTCAGTGTCGGCCGGTAGGTGAAGTTGCGGTGGCGGGTCTCCCAGTACTTCATCATGCCGAAGTCGTAGAGATCGGCCTCTTCCCGCGCCGAGAACAGCAGGGTGACCGGCTTGCGGTAGGAGCGCCGCAGCGCTGCCTCGGTGAGCGACAGGATGGGCGCGAGCCCCGAGCCGGCCGCCATGCACAACACCGGCGTATCCACCGAAGGGTCGCCGATGAAGGTGCCATAGGGGCCGGAGATCTTCACCAGGTCGCCGATCTTCAGGGTGTCGTGCACCCAGCGGCTGGTCTGGCCGTCTTCCACACGGGTGATCTGCAGCACGATCTCGCCATCGGGCCGCGGCGCGTTGGCGATCGAGTAGCAGCGTGCCGGGGCGCCGGCGCGCTCGTCGCCCAGGGTGACGTATTGCCCCGGCCAGTAGCGCATCGGCTGGCCGACCGGACGGAAGTGCAGTTCGAGGATGCGCGGGGTGCGCGCGATGCGGTCGGTGAGCACGAAGCGCTGGTCCTCGCGCGGCGGAAAGAGCTTGGGCTTGGCGTCCTCGGTCCCCCATTCGATGACCAGCTCCGGTGACAGGGGCTTGGCCATACACATCAGCCCGTATCCCTGCTTGCGCTCGTCCTGCGAGAGCGCCATGTCCAGCACCATGCCCTGGTCGAACTGGCCGGACAGCACCTTGACCTTGCATTCGCCACAGGCGCCCGCGCGACAGTTGTTGGGCAGCGCGTAGCCGGCTTTCTCCAGCGCGCCGAGCACGGTGTCTCCGGCGGCGCATTCGACCTCGCGGCCGGAGGGGTGGAGGCGGATCTTCTGCATTCTTGTCTCCCGATCGGGGTAGCTGTCGAGGATGTGCAAAGGGCCGCGGGTACATTGCCCGCGGCCCGTCGTCATGCGTGTTGCGACGTTCAGAACACCGGGATGATGTCCTGCATGTCGATGTCGGACACTTCCTGGCCGGTGATGCCCACTTCCGGAATGGCCGGGAAGGGGATGTCGTAGCGGTCGAGCACGCCCTTGAGGTTCAGCATGGCGTTCTTCCAGTTTTCCTTCTTCGCTTCATAGCTCGGCACGCCGAAGCCGGCGCCGCGCGCCACTTCCTCGGCCTCGCGCTGGTTGTCGATGAAGTCGTTCGGCAGGTCCCAGAACTCCATCGGCGGCTCGAACAGCACGGCCGAGAGGAAGAGATAACCGGCGCGGATCTGCTTGGTGACCAGGGCCTTGTCCTCCTGCGGCAGGCGCGGGTAGTCGCGCTCCATCAGCGCCATGCAGATCGCCATGTGGCGGCCTTCGTCGCGGCCGATGTTGCGGAAGGCTTCCTTGAACACCAGTTCGCGCGAGTTGTCGTGCATCTGCTTGAAGATCGTCGCCGCGGCGATCTCGCCCATCAGGAAGGAGCTGAACAGCACCGCCAGCGAATACTTGGGCACCGCCTGCTTGTAGCCGGTCCAGTAGCGCCCGCCGTTGTAGTACAGCCACTTGGCGTTCTTCTGCAGGCGACGGCCGAGTTCGGTCTTGGGTTCGTAGGTCAGCGGGTCCGGGTGCTCCAGGAACTTGGTGACCGCCAGGCCGCACATCTGCTCGTGGTTCTGCTCGTCGCGGGTCACCGAGAAGAAGCAGCGGCGCACCGGATCTTCTTCATGCACTTCATAGGTCTTGATAAAGGCTTCGGCAAACACCGGGGGGGCGGAGGCGTCGAATACCGACAGCAGCGTCCACCAGTAGGCGATCGCCTCGCGCTCCTCCCAGGAGTAGGACTCGACGTCCAGGGTGTCCCAGGGCAGCTTCTTGGGGTCCCAGTTCTCGCGCTGGGCAGCGTCCCAGACTTCCTCCATCTTCGCGGTCTGGGCGTGCCAGCTCAGCGGGTAGACGTTGGGTTGCTGGGTCTCGGGTGGAAACTCCATCTGTTGTGCGAGCTTCTCGTTGCGGGCCATTCGTGTCTCCTCATTCTCTTGTGGATAGCGGCCGACCGCCGCTTGAAGCGAAAGATGAGGCCAAAGAGCCGGCGAAAAGTTGACCTAGATCAATAAAACACAAAATTGATCGACCGGTCGGTCAGCGAAAGAAAGGGGCTCGTTCAGCGTGATGGCATCAGCGAGGCAGCGATGAACTGACCCGCAGTTGTGGTATCGTCGCCAACACAGCCGCAGCGCGGGCTGTCCGCCTGATTTCACCCTGACGATCCCGAATGACGCTCTTCTCGCTGATCATCGCCCTGCTCATCGAGCAGGTGCGTCCCTTGCCTGCGCAGCAGGTCGTGGCAGGACCCCTGGGCCGTCTCTCAACCCTGCTTGTGGAACGCTTCAACGACGGGCGCGCGCGCAACGGCCAGGTGGCGTGGCTGCTGGTGGTGATCCCGGCCACTGCGGTAGCGGGGCTGGCCTTCTACCTCCTGTGGCAGCTTCATCCGCTGCTCGCCTTCCTGTTCAACGTCGCGGTCCTCTACGTGACCATGGGTTTCCGCCAGGAAAGCCATTTCTTTACCGACATTCACCTGGCCCTGCGCATGGGCGAACTCGATCGCGCCCGCAGCCTGCTGGGCGAATGGCGTGGCGGGCAGTATCGCGAGGCCAGCTCCAGCGAGGTGGCCCGCCTGGCCATCGAGCAGGCGCTGGTGTCGGCACACCGTAACGTTTTCGGCGTAGTGTTCTGGTTCATCGTGCTGCCGGGTCCGTGTGGGGCGGTGTTCTACCGCCTGACCCGCTATTTCGCCGAGGACTGGGGCACGCGGCGCGATGCCGAGTTCGGCGACTTCGGCCAGTTCGCCCGCAAGGCCTTCGAGGTCATCGACTTCGTGCCGGTGCGCCTCACCGCCGCGTCCTTCTCGGTCATGGGCGACTTCGAGGACGCCGTGTTCTGCTGGCGTACCCAGGCCATCCTGTGGCCGGACAGGGCGTCCGGTATACTGCTGGCCAGCGGTGCAGGCGCCATGGGCGTGCGCCTCGGCATGCCGGTTCATGAATCGGGCGAGATCCTCGAGCGCCCGGAAGTGGGGGTCGGCGAAGAAGCCGATGCCGATTACATGCAGAGTACGGTCGGCCTGGTGTGGCGCGCGCTGTTGCTCTGCCTGGTGTTGCTGGCCCTGGTCGGAATTGCCGGCTGGGTCGGTGCTTGATTGACGTGGAGGGAGTATCAGATGGCAAATCGTGAAGTTGTGGTGCTGAGCGCAGTGCGCTCGGCAATCGGTGCCTTCGGGGGTTCGCTGAGCAGCATCGAGCCCGCGGAACTCGCCGGCACCGTGATGCGTGAGGCGGTTTCCCGCTCCGGCGTCGATCCCCAGCAGATCAACTATGTGACGGTGGGCAACTGCATTCCCACCGACTCGCGTTACGCCTACGTGCCGCGCGTGGCCTCCATCCAGGCCGGCCTGCCGATGGATTCGGTGGCGATGCAGGTCAACCGCCTGTGCTCTTCCGGCCTGCAGGGCATCGTGTCCACCGCCCAGGCGATCATGCTGGGCGATTGCGACTACGGTATCGGCGGCGGCGTGGAAGTCATGTCGCGCGGCGGCTACATGATGCCGGCGCTGCGCTCCGGCGCGCGCATGGGCGACACCAAGGCCATCGACATGATGGTCGCGGTGCTGACCGACCCGTTCGGCGTCGGCCACATGGGCATCACCGCCGAGAACCTGGCCACCAAATGGGGCATCAGCCGCGAGGAGCAGGACGCCTTCGCGCTTGAGTCGCAGAATCGTGCGGCCAAGGCCATCGCCGAGGGCTACTTCAAGTCGCAGATCGTGCCCATCGTCCAGCAGACCCGCAAGGGCGAGACGGTGTTCGACACCGACGAGCACCCGCGCATGACCACGCTGGAAGCGCTGGCCAAGATGAAGCCCGCCTTCAAGAAGGACGGCAGCGTGACCGCCGGCAACGCCTCCGGCATCAACGACGGTGCGGCCTTCTTCGTGCTGGCCGATGCCGCGGTGGCGGCCAGTGCCGGTTACAAGCCGATGGCCCGCCTGGTGTCCTACGCGGTCGCCGGCGTGCCCAACGACGTGATGGGCGAAGGCCCGATCCCGGCCTCCAAGCTGGCGCTCAAGCGCGCCGGCCTGAGCCTGGACCAGATGGACGTCATCGAGTCCAACGAAGCCTTCGCCGCCCAGGCGCTGGCCGTGGCCAAGGGCCTGGAGCTGGATCTGGCCAAGACCAACCCGAACGGCGGCGCGATCGCGCTGGGCCACCCAGTGGGCTGCTCCGGCGCCTTCATCGCCACCAAGGCGGTGTACGAGCTGCAACGCACCAACGGCCGCTATGCGCTGGTCACCATGTGCATCGGCGGCGGTCAGGGCATCGCGGCGATCTTCGAGCGCATCTGATCGCGCCGCAAGCCGCAGTACGAAAAACCCGCTTCGGCGGGTTTTTTTTTCGCCTGTCGCCGCCGCTCCGGCGCCGCATGCACCATCGTTACAGCCGGCCTTGGCAGGCATGCACCGATACGGTGCGCAAGGGCGTCCAAAGCGGCTGCGGAGGGGGTGGAAATGCCTCTGAACGCTGGCACGTTTCTAGCTGTCACAAAGGCATTCCTTCCTTCTTCGACCAGGCAGGCCCAGTGTCATGACGATCAATAATTTCTACAACGAGATGACCGACGAGGCGGGGCGCGTGCGACCGCACTATGCGGCCTACGCCAGCTGGCTGTCGGAGATGCCCGAGGAGCGCCTGGCGCAGAAGCGCGCCGAGGCCGATGCGCTTTTCCACCGCCATGGCATCACCTTCGCGGTGTATGGCGAGAAGGACGCAGGCACCGAGCGGCTGATTCCCTTCGACATCATCCCGCGCATCATTCCGGCCGACGAATGGCAGATGCTCGCCGCCGGGCTGCGCCAGCGGGTGAAGGCGCTGAACCTCTTCATCCGCGATATCTACCACGACCAGGACATCCTCAAGGCCGGGCGCATTCCGGCCGAGCAGGTGCTCAACAACGCGCAGTACCGCAAGGTGATGCAGGGTGTGGACGTGCCGGGCGACATCTACGCCCACATCGCCGGGGTGGATATCGTGCGCGCCGGCAAGGGCGAGTACTACGTGCTGGAAGACAACCTGCGGGTGCCCTCCGGGGTGTCCTACATGCTGGAGAACCGCAAGATGATGATGCGGCTCTTTCCGCGGCTGTTCTCGCGCTACCGGGTGGCGCCGGTGGACCGCTACCCGGACATGTTGCTCAACACGCTGCGCAGCGTGGCGCCCACCGGGGTGACCGACCCCACCGTGGTGGTGATGACGCCGGGCGCCTACAACAGTGCCTACTTCGAGCACGCCTTCCTCGCCCAGCAGATGGGCGTCGAGCTGGTCGAAGGGCAGGACATGTTCGTGCAGGACGACCAGGTCTTCATGCGCACCACGCGCGGCCCGCAGCGGGTGGATGTGATCTACCGCCGGGTGGACGACGACTTCCTCGACCCGCTCGCCTTCCGGCCGGATTCGGTGCTGGGCGTACCGGGGCTGCTGCAGGCCTACCGGGCCGGCCGGGTGACCCTGTCGAACGCGATCGGCAGCGGGGTGGCCGACGACAAGTCGATCTACCCCTACGTGCCCGAGATGGTGCGCTTCTATCTGGACGAGGAGCCCATCCTGCACAACGTACCCACCTACATGTGCCGCAAGCCGGACGACCTGCGCTACGTGCTCGACAAGCTCCCCGAACTGGTGGTGAAGGAGGTCCATGGTGCCGGCGGCTACGGCATGCTGGTCGGCCCCGCCGCGACCAAGGCCGAGATCGAGGCCTTCCGCGAGATCCTCGTCAAGCATCCGGAACGCTACATCGCCCAACCCACCCTGGCGCTGTCCGCCTGCCCGACCTTCGTCGATGCCGGCATCGCGCCGCGCCACATCGACCTGAGGCCCTTCGTGCTGTCGGGCGAGGAGGTGCAGCTGATCCCCGGCGGGCTGACCCGGGTGGCGCTGCGCGAGGGCTCCCTGGTGGTGAACTCCTCGCAGGGCGGCGGCACCAAGGACACCTGGGTGCTGGAAGCCTGAACGCGGTACACGAGAGAACGAAGGGAGAACCGAAATGCTGAGCCGTACCGCCGACCACCTCTACTGGATGGCCCGCTACATGGAGCGCGCCGAGAACATCGCGCGCATCCTGGATGTGAACCACCGCATGTCGATGATGCCGCAGTCCGCGGTGCAGGAAGAGCAGGCTTGGGGCGCCACGCTGCGCATCATGGGGCTGGAGGGCGCCTTCCACCAGCGCTATGCGGAGATCAGCCCGGATTCGGTGCTGGAGTTCATGGTCTTCGACGCCGAGAACCCCTCCAGCGTGCGCAACTGCCTGCGCGCCGCGCGCGAGAACGCCCACGCGGTGCGCGGCACGCTGACCTCCGAACTGTGGGAGACCACCAACGGCACCTGGCTGAAGATGCGCGATTTCACCCCGGAGATGCTGGCCGACGCCGGGGCGGGCGAATTCTTCGAATGGGTGAAGTACCGCTCGCACCTGTCGCGCGGGGTGACCATCGGCACCATGCTGCAGGACGAGTCGCTGCGCTTCATCCGCATCGGCACCTTCCTGGAGCGCGCCGACAACACTGCCCGCATCCTCGACGTGAAATACCAGCTGCTGCTGCCGGCCGGCGAGGTCGAGGGCGGTGCGGCCGACTACCACCAGTGGAGCGCGCTGCTGCGCTCGGTGTCGGCCTTCGAGGTGTATCGCAAGGTCTACCGCGACCTGATCACCCCCTCGCGGGTGGCCGAACTGCTCTTGCTGCGGGTCGACATGCCGCGCTCGATCGCGCGCTGCATGAAGGAGGTCTACGCCAACCTGCGCGAAGTGGCCAACGACCAGTCGGCGGAGACCGAGCGCCGTGCCGGCGAGATGGAGGCCCAGTTGCGCTTCGGCCGCATCGAGGACATCGTGCGCGACGGCCTGCACAACTACGTGGTGCGCCTGCTCGGTCGTGTGCAGGACCTGGGTAACCGGATCGCCGACGACTTCCTGGTGCCGGTTTCCTGAACGCTTCCGCGGCCTTACCAGCCGGGGTTGAGCCGTTTTGCCTCGGCAATCTCGGTGCGGATGGCGCGGTAGTGCTCGAAGCGTCGCGGGTGGATGACGCCCGCGGCCAGCGCCCCCCGCAGGGCACAGCCCGGCTCGGCGTCGTGCCGGCAGTCGCGGAAGCGGCATTGGCCGAGGTAGGGGCGGAATTCCACGAAGCACTCGGCCAGATGGTCCGGGTCGAGATGGGCCAGCCCGAAGGCCTGCAGGCCGGGGCTGTCGATCAGCCAGCCGTCTCCGGGCAGCGGGTAGAGGCGGGCGAAGGTGGTGGTGTGCTTGCCGGTGTCGAGCGCGGTTGATATCTCGCGGGTGGCGGCGTTGGCTTCCGGGATCAGCGCGTTGGTGAGAGTGGACTTGCCCATGCCGGACTGGCCCACCAGGATGCTGCGTTCGCCCTGCAGGTAGGCGCCCAGCGCGTCGGCGCCGTCCAGCGCCGAGAGTTCGACGACCCGGTAGCCCAGCGCGGTGAACATGGCTAGCGACTCGCGCGCGGCCGGCAGCCGCTCGGCCAGATCGGCCTTGTTGAGCACGATCAGTGCCTTCAGGTCCTGCGATTCGGCCGCGCACACGCAGCGCGACACCAGCAGGTCCGAGAACGCCGGTTCGGTGGCCACCACGATCACCACCTGGCTGAGATTGGCGGCGATCAGCTTTTCGCGGAAGGCGTCCGAGCGCCACAGCAGGTTGCGGCGCGGATGCAGGTGCTCGATGGCGCCCTGGCCGTCGCCGCGCGGGGCGATGTCCACCTCGTCGCCACAGGCGAACACGCTCTTCTTGCCGCGCGGATAGCCCTGCAGGCAGCCGCTGTCGGTGATCACTTCGTAGTGGCGGCCGAAGGCCGCGGTGACAAGGCCGTGCAGCGGTTTGCCGGCGTGGGCGGAGCGACTCACTTGAACTTGTAGTAGTGGGTGTTGAGGTAGCCGGCGATGTTCAGTTCATCTTCCGGGAACAGCGCGAGGTTGAGCTGGGTGGTGCAGGCGGTGATCTGCTGCGCCAGCCCGTCGGCGGTGGTGATGCGGCGCTCGAAGCGGGTGTAGATGTCGGAGCCGTCATCGCCGCCGAACTGGCGCGCATGACAGGCCACGCAGTTTTCCGCGTGCAGCTCGCGGCCGGCCTGCAGGTCGGCGCCGGGGAAGGGGTCGGCCAGGGCCGGTGCGGCGTGCAGCACGGCGAGGGCGCCAAGTGGCATCAGCAGCTTCTTCATCGCAGCCTCCTAGGTCTGTGATTGCAGCCGGGCCACGCGGATGGCGGCCGGCGGATGTGAGTCGAAGAAACGCGAATACAGCGGGTCCGGTGTGAGCGTGGCGGCATTGTCGCGGTAGAGCTTGACCAGCGCGCTGACCAGGTCGCCGGCGCGGGTCTGCCGCGCCGCATAGCGGTCGGCTTCGAACTCGTGGGCGCGCGACCAGTAGCTCATCAGCGGCGCGAACGGGAAGGTGAAGGCTGGCAGCACCAGCGAGAACAACGCCAGCGCCATGGCGGTGCCGGTGCCGCTCACGCCGAGTCCGGCATAGAACCAGGGCTGCTCGATCAGCATGCCGAGCAGGGCGAGCACCGCCAGGCTGCCGCCGCCCATCACCGCAATGCGCTTCAGCACGTGGCGATGGTGGAAGTGGCCGAGTTCATGGGCCAGCACCGCTTCGACTTCCTGCGGCGCGAGCTTGTCGAGCAGGGTGTCGAAGAACACGATGCGCTTGGCCGCGCCGAAGCCGGTGAAATAGGCGTTGCCGTGCGCGGAGCGGCGCGAACCGTCCATCACGTACAGCCCGCGCGAGCGGAAGCCGCAGCGCTCGAGCAGGCCTTCGACGCGGGCGCGCAGGGCCTCGTCCGCCAGCGGGGTGAACTTGTTGAACAGCGGCGCGATGAAGGTCGGCCAGATCAGCAGTGCGAGCAGGTTCACGCCGAACCAGAAGGCCCACACCCACAGCCACCAGCGCTCGCCCATGGCCCCCATCAGCCACAGCACCGCGGCCAGGATGGGCAGGCCGAGCACCACCGCGAGCAGGATCTCGCGCGCGGTGTCGGCGGCGAACAGCGCAGGGGTCATGCGGTTGAAGCCGAAGCGCTTCTCGATGCCGAAGATGCGCGTCAGCGCGAAGGGCAGGTCGATCAGCCAGCTGAGCACGCCCAGCGTGGCGAGCAGGGCGATGCCGTGCGCCAGCGTGCCGGGCGCGAAGTAGGCCTGCCAGGCGTCGGAGACGGCCTGCAGGCCGCCGCCCAGGGTCAGCCCGAGCACGAAGAGCAGCGACACCGCGAGCTCGGCGAGCCCCAGGCGCATGCGCGCCCCGGTGTAATCGGCGGCCTTCTGGTGCGAACTCAGGTTGATCGAATCGGCGAACGCCGCCGGCACGGCGTCGCGCCGCGCCCGCACATGACGCATCTGGCGCAGCATCAGCACCGCCTTGAGCAGGGCGCCGGCCAGCAGGACGAGGACGAAGAGCAGGGAAAAGGCTGAAGCCGTCATGGGGAATCGTGTCGGGGCAGGAAAGGCGGCGCAGCAAGGGCGAGGCGCGCTGCATTCTGTGACACAATCGGCGCCTCGATTGTTTCGCTTATGGCCGAAGGATTATGGCACAGGATCAGAACCACCTCATCTGGCTGGACATGGAGATGACCGGGCTGGAGCCCGACCGTGACCGCATCATCGAAATCGCCGTCGTCATCACCGATGGGCAGCTCAACGTGGTCGCCGAGGCGCCGGTGATTGCGGTCCACCAGCCCGATGCGGTGCTCGACGCGATGGACGAATGGAACCGCAACACGCACGGCAAGTCCGGGCTGACTGCGCGGGTGAAGGCGTCCACCGTGGGCGAGGCCGAGGCCGAGCAGCAGATGCTGGCCTTCCTCAAGGAGTGGGTGCCGGCGCGCACCTCGCCGATGTGCGGCAACTCGGTGTGCCAGGACCGCCGCTTCATGGCACGCTACATGCCGCAGCTGGAAGCCTGGTTCCACTACCGCAACCTGGACGTGTCCACCCTGAAGGAACTTGCCAAGCGCTGGCGGCCGGAGGTGTACAAGGGCGTGGAGAAGAAGGGCAAGCACGAGGCGCTCGCGGACATCCACGAGTCGATCGCCGAACTGCGCCACTACCGCGACAACTTCCTGCGACTGTCCTGAGCGCGGTCGTGGGCCACTCCCCGCGTGTCATGCTGGCCCGCGCCACCGGGTGGCTGCGGGCGCGCTGGCGCAGGCTGCTGGCGATTGCGCTGGTGGTGGCCTTCTTCTATCTGCTGGGCTATTTCACGCCACGGGTGAGCAGCCCGGGCATGTGCCTGATCTACGGGTAGGGATCGCCGCGGCGCAATGCGGCGATGGCCCGCTGCAGGCCGATCGTCGCGCCATCGCGGCGGGCCGAGGAGGTGGCGTCCGACAGGCGCCGTGCCATCTCCTTGCCCAGTTCCACCCCGTACTGGTCGAAGCTGTTGATCCCCCAGATCCAGCCCTGCACGAACACCTTGTGCTCGTAGAGCGCCATCAGCGCGCCGAGTGAGTAGGCATCGAGGCGCGGCAGCAGCACCGTGGTGCTGGCCTGGTTGCCGGGAATCGCCAGATGCGGCGCCAGGCGGCGGATCTCGGCGTCGTCCGCGCCGCGCTCGCGCAGGGCGGCGACCGCTTCGTCCAGGCTGCGTCCGTGGGTGAGGGCGGCGGCCTGGGCGAGCGCGTTGTTGGCCAGGGCCTGGCGACGCGCGTCCTCACCGCCGGCGACCACGATGAAGTCCACCGGAATCGCCCGCGTGCCCTGGTAGAACAGCTGGTGGAAGGCATGCTGGCCGACGGTGCCGGCACCGCCCCAGACCACCGGCGAAGTCATCACCGCGGTGCTGCTGCCGTCGCGCAGCGTGCGCTTGCCGTTGCTCTCCATTTCCAGCTGCTGCAGCCAGGCCGGGAAGCTGCGCAGCCCGTGGGCGTAGGGCAGCACCGCCAGGGTTTCCTGGTCGAGGAAGTCGGTGTTCCACAGGCCCAGCAGTCCCATCAGCACCGGCAGGTTGGCGGCCAGCGGCGCACTGCGGAAGTGCTCGTCCATCGCCCGTGCGCCGGCGAGCAGCGCGTCGAAGCCGTCTTCGCCCAGTGCGATCAGCAGCGGCAGGCCGATGGCCGACCACACCGAGTAGCGTCCACCCACCCAGTCGGGCATCGGCAGCAGGCGCTGTTCGGCGATGCCGAAATCCACCGCGGCGGCCACGGCGTTGGTCACCGCGGCGAAATGCGCGCCGATGTCGGCGTCCGCGCCCAGTGCGGCGCGCAGCCAGGCGCGCGCGGCCTCGGCGTTGGCGAGGGTTTCGGCGGTGGTGAAGCTCTTGGAGGCAACGATGAACAGCGTCTCGGCCGGATCGGCGCCGGACAGCACTTCGTCCAGTTCCTGGGGGTCGATGTTGGCGGCGAAGTGCACCGTGACCGGGTGCTTCGCCGCCGGGCCGGCGAGCGCCTCGGCGACCATGCGCGGGCCCAGGTCGGAGCCGCCGATGCCCAGATTGACCACCCGGCGGATCGGCCGGCCGCTGGCGCCCTTGAGTGCGCCGGCGCGCAGTTCGCGGGCCAGGGTGCGCATGCGCGTGGCGGTGTCCTGCAGTTGCGCGGCGTCGGCGGCCGGTGGCGGGCAGCCGCCACGCAGGGCCATGTGCAAGGCTGCGCGGCCTTCGGTGTGGTTCAGGCGCTCGCCGCGGAACAGGGCGTCCACCCCTTCCGGGAGTCGCGCCTGGTGGGCCAGTTCGATCAGGGCGTCGAGTGCGCTGCGGTCGATGCGCTGGCGGGAAAAGTCGGCCAGCAGGCCGCAGGCGCTCAGGGAGAGGGTGTCGAAGCGTCCCGGGTCCGCATCGAACAGGTCTGCCACCCGCGCGGCGGCCAGACGTTCGCGATGGGTTCTCAAGGCCTGCCAGGCGGGCAGGCGATCGGGCGGCAGGAAGGTATCAGTCACGTCGATAGAGTCTGAAGATGTCCAGTTGCTTGCCGCCGCCGCGGCGGTGTTCCCACAGCAGCGTCCAGTCGTCGGGCAGCTTGCGCGGCCCCTCGCGGCGGTCGTCGTGCACCAGCAGCAGCCTGCACGGGCTGCCGGCCGGGCTCACCGCCTCGGGGCGGAGTCCGGCGTAATAGTCGAGCGATGCGCGCACCGCGGGAGACAGGCCGGTGGCCGCCACGCAGTCGGAGTGTTCGTCCGCCAGCACGCCGGCCAGCGATTCCACCGGCGGGCGGTAGCTGCGGCCGTGGTCGAACCAGGGCATCAGCAGGGTGACTGCCAGGCACCAGAGCATGGTCATGCCCAGCGCCCAGTTGCCGGGCGCGCGGTTGGGGCTGCGCGGCAGGCGCCAGGCCAGCACCAGCCAGACGAGCGTGATGATGGCGCCGATCGCCGCCAGCGTGGTCGAGCCGTGCAGCACGAAGTCCGCGCCGTAGCGTTCGACGTGGCGCGCGAGCCCGGGCGGCCAGGCAAAGACCTGTGCGCTCCAGCCCAGCCATACCAGGATGCCGAACACCCCGAAGGTCATCACGCCGAACCAGTCGAAGGCGTTGGCCGCGCCGCGCCGCAGTTGCGGCACGCCGGACGCCGCCAGCAAGGCGAGGGGCGGAATCAGCACGAGCAGCGCGGCGGGGCGGTCGTAGTCGTCGATGAACAGCCAGATCGCGGCCAGTATCACGGCGGCCACCGGCAGTACGATCGGCAGGCCCAGCAGGCGGCGGCGCCCGATCCACAGCCCCCACAGCGCGATCGGCCACAGCGGCCACACGAACCAGCCGATGTCCTCAAGGACCCTGCCGTACTCCGCGACCGGTATCGGGTTGCTCCCGAGCGCCCCCCAGTCCCCGGTCCACCAGAGCCTGAACAGCTCGGGTTCCTGGTAATGCAGGGCCAGCGGCCAGGCCGCACCGAGGGTCAGCGCGAGACACAGGCCCAGCAACAGGGCGCCGCTGGTACGCGGCGTGTGACATTCACGGCTGACCAGCAGGACCAGCACGAAAAGTGGCAGGGTCAGCAATGCAGCGGCAAAGCCGCCGGCCAGGAAGGCCAGCGCCGCGCCGAGCGATGCCTGCAGTGCGCCGGCGAGCGGCGCGCTGCGCAGATGCGCCAGGCCGGCCAGGGTGAGCGCCTGCATGGCGATCAGCGCCAGCATGGGCTGCGTCTCGTGCGCGTGAATGACCAGGCCGAGCGTGCCGAGGGTAAGCAGCACGGCGGGCGTGCGCGCCTCGCGGCCATGGAGTTTCTCGGCTGCGCGGGCGATCCAGTACAGCGTCAGCGCGGCAAACAGCGCGCTCGCCAGTCGCGCGCCGTCGTGCAGCGGCAGCAGCCACGAGAAGAGTCTGGCCAGCAGCGCTGCGGCCCAGTAGTAAAGCGGCGGAAAATCGGTGACCGGTTGGCCGGCCAGGCGCGGGAACAGCAGCCCCTCGCCCTGCAGCATGCCGAGCACCGGGCCGAAGTGGGCTGCGTCGTCGCCGCGCCAGGGGTCGTGCCCGGTGAGGCCGACCAGCAGGTACAGCGCTGCCAGCGCGATCAGGCCGAGCGGGCTGAACAGCCGGTGGATCAGCGAAGTGGAGAATGCGGGGGTGCTGGACATCTGCGCGTCGGAGTGTCTGCAGGGGCGCCGGTGATGACCGGAGAATCAAGCAGGCGATTGTATCCTGCCTGGATGGCCAGCGCCGGCAGCGTACGGTACGGACAACAAAAAAGGCAGCCGTAGCTGCCTTCCTCGCGGAACGCTGTCCGATCAGCCGAGGCGCTGGACGTTGCCGTACTTCTGGCGGAAACGCTCGACGCGGCCGGCGGTGTCGACGATCTTCTGCTTGCCGGTGTAGAACGGGTGGCAGGCGGAGCAGACTTCGACGTGCAGGCTGGGCTTGCTCATGGTGGAGCGGGTCGTGAAGGTGTTGCCGCAGGAGCAGGTCACCTCGACGTCGTTGTAGCTGGGATGGATGTCCGCTTTCATGTTCGGTCCTTGGTACAGGCGGGCGGTGAATGTGGCCGCCCTGGGTGGTGAAAGGCGGGGATTATCCCGCAGCGCGGGAATTACCGCAAGGCCGGCGAGCGGCAAGGGCGAGGCGCGTGCGGGATGGCGGCAGCTTGACGCCCTGAAAGGCGGTTCGGGTCGATCCCGATGGGGTAAGCCCGAATGCCGCTGCGCTGCCCCTGCTGGGTAAAGTCCAGCCCGATCATTGCCTTGGAAGCGATGACGTGGAGGAGACCGACATGTTTCGCAGCTGCAATCGTTTCACCCGCTACCTTGGCCGTGCCAGCCTGGCGCTGTGCCTGAGCATTCCGCTCGTCGCCGGGGCACAGGAAAGCTTGAAGATCGGACTGTCCGGTCCATTCACCGGCGGTAGTGCGCCTATGGGCAACAGCATGCGCCTCGGCATACGCATGGCGGTCGAGGAGATCAACGAATACGTCGGCGGCGTGCTCGGGCGGCGCATCGAACTGGTCGAGCGCGACGACGAGGCCAATCCGCAGAAGGGCGCGGCGATCGCCCAGGAGCTGATCGAGCGCGAGAAGGTGGTGGCGACCGTGGGCATCGTCAATACCGGCGTGGGGCTGGCGTCCATCGACCACTACCAGAAGGCGCGGGTGCCCTTGCTCGTGGCGGTGTCCACCGGCTCCGAGCTCACCGCCCGGCACGCGCCGACCGCCGAGCGCAAGAGCTTCGTTTTCCGGGTTTCGCCACGTACCGGGGTCAGCAACCTCTTCCTCGCCCGCCATCTGGTCAAGGACCGTGGACTGCAACGGATTGCGATCCTCGCCGACGACACCGGCTATGGCGAGGCCGAGCGCGCGGATCTCGAGGCGGCGCTGGCCGGGTTCGGCGTGCAGCCGGTCGCGGTGCAGCGTTTTGCCATCGGCGACCGCGACATGAAGAAGCAGCTTGCCGCCGCCCAGCGTGCCGAGGCGCAGGCGGTGGTGATGTTCGGCATCGGCCCCGAACTCGCGGCGATTGCCCGCGACCGCGCGGCCATGGGCTGGTCGGTGCCGCTCTATGGGAGCTGGACGGTGCAGATGCGCAACTTCCTCGACCAGGCCGGCGCGGCGGGCGAGGGCGTGATGGCGGTGCAGACCTTCATCCCCGGCAGCCAGAACACCCGTCACCGGCAATTCATCGAGGACTTCCGCCGCCGCTATGGTGACGAGGCAATGGAGTCGGCGATGTCCGCAGCGCAGGGCTACGACGCCATGCGCCTGCTGTTCAGCGCGCTGGTGACCGCGGGCTCTGCCGATGGCGAGCGCATCCGCGCGGCGCTGGAACAACTCGATCGCGGTGTCGAAGGCGTGGTGACCACCTACATCCGGCCCTTCTCCGATCGCGATCACGACGCCATCACCGAGAACATGCTGGTGCTCGGCGTGGTGCGCGACGGCAGGGTCGACTACGCCTTCGCGGAAGATGCGCGGCGCAGCGTGGCCCTGCGACGCAAGCAGGCCGCCGAAGCGCGCTGAGCCGCGAGCGGGTGGAGCCGGCGGTGCGCGGGGAGGCGGGCCTTGAACTACAATCGCGCGTCTTGCCAACGCCCGGATCGTCATCTTGCGCCTGCTGCTCGCGCCCATGGAGGGCCTGCTCGATTTTCCCTTGCGGGACGTCCTCACCCGCGTCGGCGGCTACGACCATGCGGTGACCGAGTTCGCCCGCGTGTCGGGTACGGTCCTGCCCCGGCGCTACTTCCGCCGCATAAGCCCGGAGCTGGCCAGTGCCGGCCGGACCTCGGCCGGCACGCCGGTGCGGGTGCAGCTGCTCGGCTCCGATCCCGCGCTCATGGCCGGCAGCGCCGGGGTGCTGGCCGCGCTCGGGCCCGCGGGGATCGATCTCAACTTCGGCTGCCCGGCGCCCACTGTGAATCGCCATCGCGGCGGGGCGGTGCTGCTCGACGAGCCGGAACTGCTGCACCGCATCGCCGGCGCGGTGCGTGCCGCAGTGCCGCGCGGCATGCCCTTCAGCGCCAAGATGCGCCTGGGCGTGAGCGAAACAGCGCGGGCGGTCGAGTGTGCCCAGGCCCTGGTCGACGGCGGCGTGGATGAACTGGTGGTGCATGCCCGCACCAAGGCTGACGGCTACCGGCCCCCCGCGCACTGGGAGTGGGTGGGGCGGATCGCCGACGCCGTGCCGGTGGCGGTGGCCGCCAACGGCGAAGTCTGGTGCGAGGCCGACTGGCGGCGCTGCCGTGCGGTGAGCGGTGCCAGCGACGTGATGCTCGGCCGCGGCGCGGTGGCCGACCCCTTCCTCGCGCGCCGCATCCGTCTGGGCCTGACCGACGAGGCGGCAGCCGACCCGGCGCTGCGCGAGCGCGAATGGGCCGAACTCCGACCACTGCTGGCGCACTTCTGGCAACTGGTGCGCATGCGGGTGGCGGCCCGCCACGCCCCCGGCCGTCTCAAGCAGTGGCTGGGGCTGCTGCGGCGCAACTACCCGGCAGCCCAGCGCCTGTTCGACGATGTCCGCGTGCTGCGCCTGCCGCAGGAAGTGGACGTGGTGCTGGCGCGCCACGGTATCCTTGCCGCACCGGAAGCGCTGGCGGCCTGAGCCCGCCCCTTCCGCACCCTCCGCCATCGACGCCGAACACGTGAGCTACGCCAATTCCCGCATTCCCTCCAGCGCCCAGCAGGGCGTGCATGACAAGCTCGCCGAACGGGTGGCGCGCCACCTGCGCGAGCCCTTCCGCAAGCCCTATGCCGATTACAACCGCGCCGCCTTCGAGATCAGCCTGGCGGGCTGGGACCGCCGCGCCCCGCTGATCCTGGATGCCGGCTGCGGCGTCGGCCACAGCACCATCCAGATCGCCCGCGAATACCCGGACCACTGGGTGATCGGCGTCGACCAGTCGGCCGACCGGCTCAACCGCCGCAAGCCGTATCCCGATGCGCTGCTGCCCACCAACATGGTGTTCGTGCGCGCGGATCTGGTCGACTACTGGCGCCTGCTGGCCGACCAGGGCCTGCAGCTGGCGCGGCACTACATCCTCTACCCCAATCCCTGGCCCAAGATCGGCCATCTCGCACGGCGCTGGCATGCGCACCCGGTATTCCCGTGGATACCGAAACTGGGTGGCGTGCTCGAGTGCCGCAGCAACTGGCAGGTCTATATTGAAGAGTTCGCCCTTGCGCTTGGCATGGCCTGCGGACGGCAGATCGCCTGGGAACAGTTCCAGGCGGAGGTGCCGCTGACGCCCTTCGAGCGCAAGTACCGCGATTCGGGCCAGGCCCTGTTCCGCCTGGGCTGCGATCTCGGCAGCGGGGCGGGGCAGGCGAGCGCAGGACCAGGCATGCAGACAACAACCACCGGAGTGCAGCAATGAACCAGAACGAGATCGAGGCCCACATCCTCAGCGATGACGAATTCGAGGCGCTCGAAGAGCTGCTGACCTCGGACGTGGTGCCGGAGGACTGCATGGACCTGGAGATGCTCGACGGCTTTCTCGCCGGCGTGATCGCCAGTCCGCACCCGATAGCGCCGGGCGGCTGGCTGCCGGCGGTATGGAGCGCGCATGAGGACGAGGTCTCCTTCGGTTCCGGCCGGCAGATGCAGCAGGCCATCCGCCTGGTGCTGCGCTACCACAACGAACTGGTGGCCACCATCGGCGCCGAGGAGAGCTGGGAGCCGTTCTGCTATGCGGCCGGCGAGGGCGACACCCTGGCCATCGGCGAAGAATGGATGGCCGGCTTCACCCAAGGCCTGGAGCTGTGGCCGGAAGACTGGGAAACGCTGGTGCCCGAGGAGGCCGCCACCGCAGTGCGCGAGGAGATCGCCCAACTGGCCGCTACCTGGGGCAGCCCCGCGGCCGAAACCGCGGACGAGGAAACCCGCCTGCTGTGGCTGGAAGAGGCCGGCCAGGCGGTGGCGCGCATCCGCGGGCGCTGGCAGGCCGCGGGCTTGAGCGGCCCCGCGCTGCTGCAGGTCGAGCAGTCCGTTTCCGCCGCACCGGCCGGCCCGGGGCGCAACGATCCCTGCCCCTGCGGCAGCGGCAAGAAGTACAAGAAGTGCTGCGGGGCCGACAAGGCGTGAGCGCGGCCGCGGGCAGCGACCCGTGCACGCGCTGCGGCGCGTGCTGCGCCGCTTTCCGGGTGGATTTTCATCCGGCCTGCCTGGCGAGCCGCGAGGCAGACGGCGTGCCCGATGCGCTCACCGTGCCGGTCACCGCCCAGCTGGTGCGCATGCGCGGCACCGACGCCGCGGAGCCGCGCTGCATCGCGCTGCGGGGAGAGATCGGCGTGGCGGTCGAGTGCGGCATCTACGACCGCCGCCCGCCGCCGTGTCGCGACTTCGCGCCCTACGCGCCGCTGGGCATGGGCGACGAGGCCTGTGCCCGCGCCCGCAGGCGGCATGGCCTGGCGCCGCTCTGAAGATTTCGGCAATAGTCGTTTCCGGCAAATACAATTTGCACAAAACGTTCGTTAAAACAACGGCTTAGGGCGCTATTTGGCGCTTGATTTCGGCAGGCGAATCGCTAGAATCCGCGCGCCGAGGTCGATAGGCCGCCCGAACAATTCCTTCCCGTCCCGCGTTCCGCGGGGCAGATGTCCAGCAGGCGCGCAGCGCGTCGTCGATCCGGTGGGTGTGCCCCGGCACGCCCTCGCGTATCCGAGCGTGTGTGTTGGGCATGGAAACCTACAATCCCTGTATCGAGTGCGGCATCTGCTGCACCCATTTCCGTATTTCCTTCTACTGGGCGGAAGCCGACGATGCCCCTGGTGGCTTCGTGCCGGCCGAGATGACCGAGAAGCTCACGCCGCATCTGCGCTGCATGAAAGGCAGCAACGACGTGCCGCGCCGCTGCAGTGCGCTGTCCGGCACGCTGGGTGAAGCGGTGGCGTGCACCATCTACGAGAACCGGCCGACGCCCTGCCGCGAATTCCCGGTGTACTTCGACGACGGCACGCCCAATCCCAAGTGCGACGAGCTGCGGGCCACCATCGGCCTGCCGCCGCTGCCCTTCTTTCCCCTGCCGCAAGCGGCCTGATCAGGCCGCCTCGCCGACGGCAGCGAGCAGGGCCAGCGGGCCGACCGCGCGGATCTGCTCGATCTGCGCGGGCCGGCGCACGAACAGCGAGCCGGCAAATCCCAGCGCGTTCACCGAGATGTCCTGCCAGTGCTCGTGGCGCCGGGGGACCACCATCAGCCAGTCGCGGTCGAGCAGCAGGTTGTAGGGCGGCATCGGGTCGGCGTTCGGAGGCAGGTCCAGCGCCGTGCAGGCGGCCGCGAAGGCCTCGTGCAGCCGGGGGCCGGCCTCGTCCGGAAGCGTCCAGTCGACCGCGGCCAGCGAGACGAAGGCGTGGCGGAAGGGCAGGCCGGCAAGCGTGCGCGTGCCGGTGTGCGGCGGCTGCTGCGCGAGCCGGTCGGCATAGGCGCGCAGCGAGGCCTCGCCCGCCGCGGCGGGAATCCATTGCAGATGCTTGTGATGCTGGCTGGCGCCGGCCGTCGCCCCGCCGTTGTAGAAGCCCAGTCCGCCGAGCGGCCCCATCACCCGGGCCAGCGCGGCAAAGTCCGCCGCGGTGAGCGGGGCGGTCTGCGCCTCGTAGGCGCGGGTGATCACCAGCAGATGGCGGTCGATCACCGGAAACTTGTTCAGCACCGCCAGATGCGCCTCGCCGAGCGGGCCGACGGTGAGTTCGGGTTCGGGCGGCAGAAAGGGGTTGAAGTTGCCGTCCCGCCGTCCGGCGGCCTGTTCGCGCGCCGCGTGCTTGCGTTCGATGCTGGAGATCCAGCGCACGGTGAAGGGCAGGACCACGGGCTCGAGCGCGGCCTGTTCCGTGTGGATGGGCTGCAGGATGTCCTGCGCGAGCGCGCCGGCACGCGTCCGGTCGATGTCCGCGAGTAGCCCGGACGGGTGCGCGGCGGGAGAGGGAGCGAGGGAGGCAGGCGAAGACATGGCAGCGGGCAGGGTTCTCGGCGACAATCCGGGTCCGCGCAATTTTACGCGCTGCCGCCGGGCGGCGCCGGAGCACAGCATGTCACAGAACTTCGCCGTACGGGGCGACCACATCCAGCTCGACCAGTTGCTCAAGACACTGGGCCTGGTGGACTCCGGCGGCGCCGCGCACGCGGCGGTCGAGGCCGGCCAGGTGCAGGTGGACGGCAAGGTCGAAAGCCGCAAACGCGCAAAACTGCGCCCCGGCCAGCGGGTGAGCTTTGCCGGCGAAACAGTGGTGCTGGTGGCAGAAGGCGAAGCCTGAACGCCCGCGAGCGCGGCAGGGGTGCTGTAGGAGCGGCCTTGGCCGCGATTGCAGCGGTGGTAGCTGCACATGCCGCATCGCGGCCAAGGCCGCTCCTACAGGGGATGCGGTGTTCAGCCGGGCAGGCGGCGATGTACGCGAGCCTTGCGTCGGCCGGACAGCTTCTCCCAGATCCATCCGCAGGGCAGGTCCTCGCCGATGAGTATCGCGGCCAAGGCCGCTCCTACACGGGGGATGGTGCGTGCTGGATGCGGGTGAGCTTTGCCGGTGAAAGAGTGGTGCTGGTGGCAGAAGGCGAAGCCTGAACGCTCGCGAACAGGGCGGGGGTGCTGTAGGAGCGGCCTTGGCCGCGATCACGGCGGTGGTAGCTGCACATGCCGCATCGCGGCCAAGGCCGCTCCTACAGGGGATGCGGTATTCAGCCGGGCAGGCGGCGATGTACGCGAGCCTTGCGTCGGCCGGCCAGCTTTTCCCAGATCCATCCGCCGGGGAGGTCCTCGCCGGTGAGCACGTAGGTCAGCGCATGCTCGTTCGCCAGGCATAGCGCAAGGTCGCTGCGCGCGGCGCGGCGGCCGACCAGCAGCAACTCGTCTCCCGCACGCACCACCGTTTCGCCGCGCGGCATGATCAGATGGTCGTCGTCGTCGCGCTCCATGTACACCGCCTCGCAGGCGAGGTATTCGTTGCGGTTGTGCGGCGAACGCAGCAGGGCGTCCAGGGTGATGTCCTCGCCGGCCATCAGCCGGCGGTAGAGCGCGGGCGTGCGGGACAGGTTGATGCGCTCGCTCCACACGGTGGGCACGTCCCAGCCGAAGCGGCCGGTCAGGCGCTTGAGCAGCCAGTTGCACCATTCCTCGTCGCGCTGCTTCATCTCCTCCAGGAAAGGCACCAGCAGCGGGGTGGTGAGGATGGCCAGGCACTCATGGGCGATGATCTCGCTCGGCACCATGTTGAAGTCGGCGTCGAAGGCGTCGAACAGCGCGTGGTTGCTGTAGTGGTTCTGCCGCAGCACGATGAACAGCTCGCGGTTCAGTTCGCGCGCGGTGACGGCGATGGACAGGTTGTCCACGTCCGAGCTGGTGCCGGCGACGATGCCGACCGCGTCCTTCACGCCGGCGGCGTTGAGCGCCGGCGCCCCGGTGCCGTCGCCCTGCACCCAGCGGTGGTCGACGTCGTCCGGCGGGTGGCGGTCGATGATGGTCAGCGGCACTTCCTTGCGGTCGAGCGCCTGCACCATGACCCGGCCGAAGCGCCCGTGCCCGCACAGGATCCACTTGCCGCGCGGCGGCTCGCGGTGGTGCTCCACCGTGGTGCCGGGCAGGCCGGTGAGCCAGGCCAGCAGCTGCCAGGCGGGCGGCGACTGCAGCGCCAGCCCGAGGTAGTCGCCGAACTTCTCGAAGGGGTTGATGATGTGGCGCGTGCCGAAGGAGGCCATGTTGGCCGCGGTTTCCGCCGATTCCGCGCGGCACAGGGCCGGCAGGCGGGGGGCCAGCAGGCGGGCGGCGATGGCGATGGCCAGGTTGGCGCTGTCGTCGTTGGTGAGCGCGATCACGCCCACGCAGTGCGGGCTGGTCAGGCCGGCGAAGCGCAGGGTCTCGGGGTTGGAGGCGTCGGCCGCCAGGGCCGGTACGTCGGCGGCGTAGCCGTGCAGGTCGACTTCGCCGACCTTGTTCTCGTCCATCTCCACCACTACCGCGCGCTGGCCGAGGCGGTCGAGCGCGCTGCAGATCAGCCGGCCGGTCTCGCCATAGCCGCACACCAGGAAGAAGGGCTCGCGCAGGCGCCGCACCGCGCGCATGAAGCGCTGGGTCTGCACCGCCTGGCGCAGGCTGCGGTCGGAGAGCAGGGAGAACACCGTGCCCACGGTGTAGGCCCAGCCGACCACCGACAGGTAGATGCAGATCGTCACCCACAGGCGCTGCTGGTCGGAGAAGTCGTAGAGGATCTCGCCGAAGCCGATGGTGGTGGCGGTGTAGCTGATGAAGTAGAAGGCGTGGAAGAAGCTCAGGTAATGCACCCGGCCGTCGGCGTCCACGCCCGGCGACAGCGTCAGCCCCAGCACCGAGATGGCGATGATGGAGATCAGCAGGATCAGCGGCGCGCGCAGGCGCCGCATGATCAGGAAGAAGATGCTCTGATGGCGGGGCAGGGGCGTCATCGCGGATGCCCGGCGGCGTTCAGCGCCGCTGCATGATGGTCTCGGCGATCAGGATGACCACCGAGATGAAGTTGGCGAGCAGCGCGCCGCCGGACAGCGAGACGATCTTGGCGGTCATGTCCGGGGTGAGGCCGGCCGGGGCGATGTGTGCCGCGTAGCCCCACACCATGGCGGCGGCGATCAGCTGCAGGTCGGCCACCAGGCTGGTGGACAGATGCACCGCGCCGATCTGCGTGCGGTCGCCGAACTTGAGCACGGTGGCGATCAGGCTCACCACGATGGCGGCGAACAGTTCGTATATGTCGTGATGTGACGGATTGTCGATGTCGCCGATGAAGAAGCCGAAATTGAGCGTGGCGGCGAGTACGATGAAGAAGCCGAAGATGACTTTTTCCAGGTTCACGATGGCATCCGGGTGGCTTGGGGCCCGGCCATTATAGGGGCTCCCCCGGCGCCTTGCCGTGCTCCCGGGCACGCAGTGCTTGCCGCCGGTCAACATCCTCGCGGGAGGGCAGCGTTAGCATCTGCTCATGAACAGCTTGCGTGCGTGGCTGCTTGGCCTTCTGCTTTCCTTCGTCGTGGCGCCGGCCGCGGCGGAGGTGGGCGTGCACGTGTTCTGGCAGCAGGGCTGCCCGCACTGCGAGCGGGCAATCGCCTTCCTCGCGCCGCTGGCCGGCGGCGAGGTCGATCTGCGCACCCACGAGATCAGCGCCGAAGGGCCGGCCCGCGAGGCCTTCATGGCCATCGTCGAGGCGGTGGGCATCGAACGGCCCAGCGTGCCCATGGTGGTGATCGGCAACCAGGTCTTCCTCGGCTTCGACGGTCCCGAGGGCAGCGGGCGGGCCTGGCTGGCGGCCATCGAGCACTGCAGGGCCAACGACTGCGTGGATCTGCTCACCGGCTTGCAGACCAACGCGCCACAGGGCGAACTTGCGCCGCCTTCGCCGCCGCCCTCGGTGCGCCTGCCCATGCTCGGCGAGTTGCAGCTGCAGGGCCTCTCCTTGCCCGCGCTGACCGTGCTGCTCGGCACGCTCGACGGCTTCAACCCGTGCGCGATGTGGGTGCTGGTGTTCCTGCTCGGCCTGCTGGTGCCGATGCAGGACGCCCTGCGCCGCTGGACGCTGGGCGCGGCCTTCCTGCTGGCCTCCGCCGGGGTGTATTTCCTGTTCATGGCCGCCTGGCTCAATGCCCTGCAGTTCATGGCCGCAACGAACTGGGTGCGCAGCGCGATCGCCGTGGTGGCGCTGGCTGCGGGTGGCTATTACCTGATCGACGTGCTGCGCAATCCGCAGATGGCCTGCCCGGTCGGCCAGTCGGACGGGCGCCGCAAGGTGTTCGAGCGCCTGCGCGGTGCGGCGGCCGAACCGCGCTTCCTGCTCGCGCTGGCGGGCATCGTCGGGCTGGCGGTGGCGGTGAACCTGGTCGAACTGCTGTGCTCGGCGGGCCTGCCGGCGGTCTATGCCCAGGTGCTGGCGATGAACGAACTGCCCGCCGGGCAGCACTACGCCTACCTGGCGCTCTACCTGTTCTTCTTCATGCTCGACGACCTGGCGGTGTTCGCGGTGGCGATGATCACGCTGCAGGTCACCGGCCTGTCGGCGCGTTTCGCGCGCGTCCTGCGCGTAGGCGGTGGGGTGCTGTTGCTGGGGATCGGGCTGGCGATGCTGTTCCGTCCGGAGTGGCTCAGCATCGCCTGAGCCGGCGGTTTCAGCCTTCGTGCAGGTCGCCGTCCACGTAGTACCAGTGTCCGTCCTCGCGGACGAAGCGGCTCGTCTCATGCAGGCGCGAAGCCCGGCCGCCGACGCGACAGCGGGCGATGAACTCGACGATGGCCTCGTCCGGGCCGGTCTGTTCGTGGCGCAGCACCTGCAGGCCTATCCACTTGGCCGCCGCCAGCTCGGCAGGGTCGATCGATTCCGGGCGGGTGGACGGATGTGCGGTGGCCAGCAGCCAGTCGGTCAGGCGCAGCGCGTAGGCGCTGTACCGCGAGCGCATCAGCGCTTCGGCCGTGGCAGGCGGGCGGCTGCCGTCATGGGCGGGCCCGCAACAGTCGGCGTAGGGCAGGCCGGACTGGCAGGGGCAGGCGGGGGAGGCGGTGCGCTTGGCGGGCATGGCTGTGGTCAACGGTGCTGCGGCAAAGCGCGCATCATAGCGCCGGAGGGGCTTGTTACACTTGTGGCGCTTACCGCCACCGATCGCAGGGCCATGACACGATGACCGCCAAGTCGCATGAACGCATCAAGCACACCCGCCGCTACCTGATCGTCGGCGTGCTGACCGCCGCGCCGCTGTGGGTGACCTGGCTGGTGTTCGATTTCCTGTTCTCGCAGTTGTCCAAGATGGGCATTCCCTGGGTGGTGGCGCTGGCGCGCGCACTGCGCGGCCCCGCCCCCAGCGTGGCGGACTTTCTGCTGCAGCCGCTGTTCCAGTCCTTCCTCGGCCTGGTGTTCACCGTGCTGGTGTTCTACCTGCTGGGCTGGTTCGCCACCCAGGTGATCGGCCAGCGCATCATCGACTGGATGGAACGCCTGGTGCAGGGCATCCCGCTGGTGGCGGCCATCTACGGCGGCACCAAGCGTTTTCTCGCCGCGGTCAAGGAGAAGCCCGCCGGGGTACAGCGCGTGGTGCTGATCAACTTCCCGTCGGAGCAGATGAAGGCGGTGGGCTTCGTCACCCGGGTGATCCGCGACGAGTCCAGCGGCGAGGATCTGGCCGCAGTGTATGTGCCGACCTCGCCCAACCCCACCTCGGGCTACATCGAGATCGTGCCCATCTCCCAGGTGGTGTCCACCGACTGGACCATGGACGAGGCGATGAGCTTCGTGATGACCGGCGGCGCCACCTCGCCCGAGCAGATCCGCTTCAGGAACCCGCCCTCGGTCGATGCCGACGCCCTCCGGCCGGAACCGCCGGCAGAAGGGGCAGCGAAGGGCTGATGTTTGAACTGGCCCCGTCGCCGCGTGACGACGGCACGAAGCCCGGCGCGCATGTAGGAGCGGCCTTGGCCGCGATGCGGTTCTCGTTGTTCCGCACGCCGCAATCGCGGCCAAGGCCGCTCCTACAGGGGGCGAGGGCCGATCCGCCGGCAAGGCGCACAGCGACCGGGAGGTCTGGCGTGTGAACTGGCACCGTCGCCGCGTGACGGCGGCACGGAGCCCAGCGCGCATGTAGGAGCGGCCTTGGCCGCGATGCGGCTTTCGTTGTTCCGCACGCCGCAATCGCGGCCAAGGCCGCTCCTACAGGGGGCGAGGGCTGATCTGCCGGCAAGGCGCACGGCAACCGGGACGTCTGGCGTGTGAACTGGCACCGTCGCCGCGTGACGGCGGCACGGAGCCCGGTGCGCATGTAGGAGCGGCCTTGGCCGCGATGCGGTTCTCGTTGTTCCGCACGCCGTAATCGCGGCCAAGGCCGCTCCTACAGGGGGCGATGTCGCATCGGCCCCGGTCGTCGCTTAAATTAACGCCTTGTCAGGCCAGGATCTCCCTCAGCACGTAGGGCAGGATGCCGCCGTGGCGGTAGTAGTCCACCTCGATGGGCGTGTCGATGCGGCACAGCACCGGCACTTCGCGCCGGCTGCCGTCGGCGCCGTGGATCACCAGGGTAAGGTCCTGCTGCGGCTGCAGGTCGGCCGAGACGCCGAGCACGTCAAAGCTTTCCTCGCCGGTGAGGCCCAGCTTCTGCCAGCTGTCATCGTTCTTGAACTGCAGCGGCAGCACGCCCATGCCGACCAGGTTGGAGCGGTGGATGCGCTCGAAGCTCCTCGCCACCACCGCCTTCACGCCCAGCAGCGCGGTGCCCTTGGCCGCCCAGTCACGGCTGGAGCCGGTGCCGTATTCCTCGCCGGCAAAGACGATGGTCGGCACGCCGCGCTTCTGCCAGGCGCTGGCGGCCTCGAACACCGTGGTCTGCTTGCCGTCCAGCAAGGTGTGGCCGCCTTCCACCCGCGAGCCGTCCTCGCGCGGCGGGATCATCAGGTTCTTCACCCGCACGTTGGCGAAGGTGCTGCGCACCATCACGTCGTGGTGGCCGCGCCGCGAGCCGTAGGAGTTGAAGTCCTTGCGCTCCACGCCCTGCGATTTCAGCCATTTGCCGGCGGGCGTGGCCTCGCCGAAGGAGCCCGCGGGGGAGATGTGGTCGGTGGTCACCGAGTCGCCGAGCAGCAGCAGGGTGCGCGCGCCGGTGATGTCGCCGATGCCGCCGGGCTTCATGCCGAAGCCGTCGAAGAAGGGCGGGCGGGCGATGTAGCTGGAGGCCGGCCAGTCGTAGACCTGGCCGGTCGGGGCCGGAATCGCGTTCCACAGGTCGTGGTCGCGGGTGAAGTCGGCGTACAGGCGGCGGAAGGTGGGCGGGTCCATGGCGTAGGGCATCACCGCGTTGATCTCCTCGGAGCTCGGCCAGATGTCGCGCAGGTAAACGTGGTGGCCGTCGCTGCCGGTGCCGAGCGGCTCATTCACCAGGTCGGCATTCGCGCGCCCGGCGATGGCGAAGGCCACCACCAACGGCGGCGAGGCGAGAAAGTTGGCGCGGATGTTCGGGTGAATGCGCGCCTCGAAGTTGCGGTTGCCGGAGAGCACCGCGGCGGCGATCACCTTGTTGTCGTTGATCGCCTCGTTCAGCTCCGGCGCCAGGTCGCCGGAGTTGCCGATGCAGGTGGTGCATCCATAGCCCGCCAGCGCAAAACCCAGCTTGGCCAAGGGTTCGAGCAGGCCGGCCTTCTCCAGGTAGTCGGTGACCACGCGCGATCCCGGCGCCAGCGAGGTCTTGATGTGCGGCGCCACCGCCAGGCCCTTGTCCACCGCCTTCTTCGCCAGCAGGCCGGCGGCGATCAGCACCGCCGGGTTGCTGGTGTTGGTGCAGGAGGTGATAGCCGCGATCAGCACGTCGCCGTGCCCCAGGCTGACGCCGGGCAGGCGGGTGGGGAAGCGCGTGCCGAGCGAGGCTTCCGGCACGCCGAAGCCGTCGTCCACCTCGGGCGTTTCCAGCAGGCGGTCGAAGGCGTCTTCCATGTCGGCCAGCGCAATGCGGTCCTGCGGGCGCTTCGGCCCGGCCAGCGAGGGCACGATGTCCGCCAGGTCCAGGCTAAGCACGCGGGTGTAGTCCACCTCGCCGGCACGCGGCACGCCGAACAGGCCCTGGGCGCGGAACCAGGCCTCGAACAGCTCGCATTCCTCCTCGCTGCGCCCGGTGCCGCGCATGTAGGCCACGGTCTTGTCGTCCACCGGGAAGAAGCCCATGGTCGCGCCGTATTCCGGGGCCATGTTGGCGATGGTGGCGCGGTCGGTCACCGACAGGCTGGCGGTGCCTTCGCCGAAGAACTCGACGAACTTGCCCACCACCTTCTCGCGGCGCAGCATCTCGGTAACGGTCAGCACAAGGTCGGTGGCGGTCACGCCTTCGTTGAGACAGCCCTTCAGTTCAACGCCGATCACGTCCGGGGTGAGGAAATACACCGGCTGCCCCAGCATCGCCGCTTCCGCCTCGATGCCGCCCACGCCCCAGCCCACCACGCCCACGCCGTTGATCATGGTGGTGTGCGAATCGGTACCCACCAGGGTGTCGGGGAAGTAGAGCGTGCCGTCTGGCGTGTCCGCACTGCGCACGCCGCGGAACAGGTATTCCAGGTTCACCTGATGCACGATGCCGATGCCCGGCGGCACCACCTTGAAGGTGTCGAAGGCCTGCATGCCCCATTTCATGAACTGGTAGCGCTCGCGGTTGCGCTCGAACTCCAGTTCCATGTTCTGGCGCAGGGCCTGCGGGGTGCCGTAGTGGTCCACCTGCACCGAGTGGTCCACCACCAGGTCCACCGGCACCAGCGGCTCGATCTTCTTCGGGTCCTGGCCCATGTCGGCGGCCACGTTGCGCATCGCCGCAAGGTCGGCGAGCAGGGGTACGCCGGTGAAGTCCTGCAGCACCACGCGGGCGACCACGAAGGGAATCTCCTCGGTGCGCGGCGCGTCCGGCCGCCAGCCGGCCAGTTGGCGCACGTGCTCGGTGGTCACCTTGCGACCGTCGCAGTTGCGCAGCACCGCTTCCAGCACGATGCGGATGGACACCGGCAGGCGCGAAACGCGGCCCAGGCCGGCGCGTTCCAGCGCGGCGAGCTCGTGCAGCAGGCCGCTGCGCCCAGAAGGGGTGGAGAAGGTCTTCAGCGTGTCGAAGGATTTGTCAGGCATGGCTTGCTCCCGGGCAAGAGTGGATTGTTCGGGATGACGTGTGAAATCGGACCGCGCGCGGCCGCGGGGTGTTCCCCGCCGCATCGGGTCTGTCCCTTTGTCTTGTAGTGCAGGCGGACGCATTTCGCGATGTCCGTTTTCCCTGCGCCGGGGGTGCAAGGGGCTGATGCGCGGCGGGGCGGCGGCGGGTAGAATTCGGCCTGACCCGCGTTTCGATGTTGCGTTGCACCGCAAGTCTTATAAAAGACATATAATCTGCGCGAGCCGTCTCCGGGCGATCCCCGGACCATCCCGTCACCGTCACGAATAAGGAAGGAAGTCGCCGTGCTTGAAGCCTACCGTGCCCATGCCGCCGAGCGTGCCGCCCTCGGCATCCCCGCCCTGCCGCTGAACAAGCAGCAGACCACCGAACTGGTCGAACTGCTCAAGAACCCGCCTGCCGGCGAAGAAGCCTTCCTGGTCGAACTGCTCACCCACCGCGTGCCTGCCGGCGTGGACGACGCCGCCAAGGTCAAGGCCGAGTTCCTGGCCCGCGTCGCCAAGGGCGAAGAAGCCTGTGCCCTGGTCTCCCGCGCCAAGGCCACCGAACTGCTCGGCACCATGCTGGGCGGCTTCAACATCAAGCCGATGATCGACCTGCTGGGCGACGCCGAAGTGGGCGCCATCGCCGCCGAGGGCCTGAAGAAGACCCTGCTGATGTTCGACTACTTCCACGACGTCAAGGAACTGGCCGCTGCCGGCAACGCCAACGCCAAGGCCGTGATGCAGTCCTGGGCCGACGCCGAGTGGTTCACCAGCCGCCCGGAAGTGCCGGCTTCGCAGAAGCTCACCGTGTTCAAGGTCACCGGCGAAACCAACACCGACGACCTCTCCCCCGCGCCGGACGCCTGGTCCCGCCCGGACATCCCGCTGCACGCGCTGGCCATGCTCAAGAACCCGCGTCCGGGCATCACCCCGGAAGAGCCGGGCGTGCGTGGTCCGGTGAAGTTCCTGGAAGAGCTGCGCGCCAAGGGCAACCTGGTGGCCTACGTCGGTGACGTGGTCGGCACCGGTTCCTCTCGTAAGTCCGCCACCAACTCGGTGCTGTGGTTCACCGGCGAAGACATCCCCTTCGTGCCGAACAAGCGCTTCGGCGGCGTGTGCCTGGGCTCCAAGATCGCCCCGATCTTCTTCAACACCATGGAAGACGCCGGCGCGCTGCCGATCGAGATCGACGCCGGCCAGATGGACATGGGCGACGAGATCGAACTCAAGGTCGACGCCGCCTCCGGCAAGGTCACCGCGCTGAAGAACGGCGCCGTGATCGCCGAATCGCAGCTCAAGACCCTGGTGATCCTCGACGAAGTGCGCGCCGGTGGCCGCATCCCGCTGATCATCGGCCGCGGTCTCACCGCCAAGGCGCGTGAAGCGCTGGGCCTGCCGCCCTCCACGCTGTTCCGCCTGCCGCAGAACCCGGCCGACTCCGGCAAGGGCTTCTCGCTGGCGCAGAAGATGGTCGGCCGCGCCTGCGGTCTGCCGGAAGGCCAGGGCATCCGTCCGGGCACCTACTGCGAACCCAAGATGACCACCGTGGGTTCCCAGGACACCACCGGCCCGATGACCCGTGACGAACTGAAGGACCTCGCCTGCCTCGGCTTCTCCGCCGACCTGGTGATGCAGTCCTTCTGCCACACCGCGGCTTACCCCAAGCTGGTCGACGTGCGCATGCACCGCGAGCTGCCGTCCTTCATCTCCACCCGCGGCGGCGTGGCCCTGCGTCCGGGCGACGGCGTGATCCACTCCTGGCTCAACCGCCTGCTGCTGCCCGACACCGTGGGCACCGGCGGCGACAGCCACACCCGCTTCCCGATCGGCATCTCCTTCCCGGCCGGCTCCGGCCTGGTGGCCTTTGCCGCCGCCACCGGCGTGATGCCGCTGGACATGCCGGAATCCGTGCTGGTGCGCTTCAAGGGCACCATGCAGCCGGGCGTCACCCTGCGTGACCTGGTCAATGCCATCCCGCTGTACGCCATCCGCCAGGGCCTGCTGACCGTCGAGAAGAAGGGCAAGAAGAACATCTTCTCCGGCCGCATCCTGGAAATCGAAGGTCTGCCGGACCTCAAGGTCGAACAGGCCTTCGAGCTGACCGACGCCTCCGCCGAGCGCTCCGCCGCCGGTTGCACGGTCCACCTCAACAAGGAACCGATCGTCGAGTACATGAACTCGAACATCACCCTGATGAAGTGGATGATCGCCAACGGCTATCAGGACGCCCGCACGCTGAAGCGCCGCATCAAGGCCATGGAAGAGTGGATCGCCAACGGCGAACTGCTCAAGGGCGATGCCGATGCCGAATACGCCGCCGTGATCGAGATCGATCTGGCCGACATCAAGGAGCCCATCGTCGCCTGCCCGAACGACCCGGACGACGTCAAGCTGCTGTCCGAAGTCGCCGGCGACAAGATCGACGAAGTGTTCATCGGCTCGTGCATGACCAACATCGGCCACTTCCGCGCCGCCGGCAAGGTGCTGGACGGCAAGTCCGACATCCCGACCCGCCTGTGGATCGCCCCGCCCACCAAGATGGACGCGATGATCCTCAACGAGGAAGGCTACTACGGCGTGCTCGGCAAGTCCGGCGCCCGCATGGAAATGCCGGGCTGCTCGCTGTGCATGGGCAACCAGGCGCAGATCCGCAAGGGCTCGACCGCGATGTCCACTTCGACGCGCAACTTCCCGAACCGCCTGGGCATCGACACCCGCGTGTACCTTGGTTCGGCCGAACTGGCCGCCGTGTGCGCGCTGATGGGCAAGATCCCGAGCGTGCAGGAGTACATGGCGCAGGTCGAGGTGGTGAACAAGAAGGCCGCCGACATCTACCGCTACATGAACTTCGACCAGATCGAAGAGTTCAAGAGCGTTGCCGACACGGTTGAAGTGTGAGGTAGGGAGCCGGAGCGGGGCGCCCACGTAGCGCCACCGCCCACCCGGTAGTGAAAACGCCCCTGTCCGGGAAGCCGGCGGGGGCGTTGTTTTTGGGGTGGCGGGTGATCGGCCGTAGCTGACGGTCAGCTGTCGCCGAATGAGCGACCGGAAAGCTCTTTAGACCTGACGCCAAGCTCTGAGTCTTACCGGAAACGTCTGTAGCATCGGCGCTGGGATGGGTCTTGCCCCAGGTGTATGATTTGTTCATGTGGTTCTCTCGCGCCCGTCATGATCCTGAAGAAAGTCATCCTTAAGAAGTTCAAGAGAGTCGACACGGTCGAGCTCGACCTCTCGGCTTCCCCCATAAGCGTCCTTATCGGCCCGAACAACTGTGGCAAGAGCAGCGTCCTCCAGGGAATTCATTTCTCGGTCACAGCAGCGATCGCGTCCCGAGAAGCGGATCGCAGCACGTACGCTCAGGACGCACTCCTATACTGCCCCGCGCGAGATTTCAAGCAGCTTCGGCACGGCGACGGGTACGCGAACCAGTCTAACTTTGGGCACCTTCAGGTGTTTGCTGATTTTCCGGACGACGAGGGCGAGGAGAACTACTCCATCCGTATCTATCGGGGCAGAAATGAGGGAAACGTCGGCTGCCAGCGATCAGGAAGCGCGAAGATCAATGCCCACGTGGCGAACTCAGATAACCTGTTCAGCGTATACGTGCCCGGGTTGGCCGGCATCCCGCAGACTGAGCAGTTCCGGTCAGAGAGCGTAATCCGGCGTGGCGTCGCGAGTGGCGACGCCAACCTCCACCTCAGGAACGTTCTTTACATCCTCAGCCGTCGCGACCGGGGCAATATGCTCGAAACGCTGAAGAAGCGTATGCGCGCCCTCTTCCCCCAGTTCCATCTCTGGGTCGATTTCAACCCAGCGAAGGACGTTTATATTGGCGTCGAAATATCCACAACGGGGCAATACGGGCGGAGATGCCCGCTTGAACTGGTGGGGACCGGCGTGCTGCAGGCTCTTCAGATTTTCTCCTACGTGACCCTTTTTTCCCCGAAGCTCCTCCTACTGGACGAACCGGACTCCCACCTTCATCCCGACAACCAGGTTTTACTCGCTGAAGCGCTCCGTTACATAACGTCGGAATCCGGCACCAAGGTCGTCATCTCGACCCACAGCCGGCACTTGGTCGAAGCCATGTACGGTGAGGCGAATTTCGTTTGGCTGAAGAATGGCTCCGTCTTCAAGCAGGGCGTTGAACTTGAGCGCTTGCCCCTGCTCCTCGATATCGGGGCGCTTGACTCCTTCGACAAGCTGATGGCGGGCACAATCAGCTTCGTCTTCCTTACCGAGGACACCGACAAACGGATGCTCCAGGCTTTGGTCGCACGCTCCGGGTTCCCGATGTCCAAATGCCTCATCTATAGCTATAAGACCTCCACCAACCTCGAATCCGCGAAGATCCTAGCTGCCTTCATCCTGAAAAGCGCGCCGAAAACGACGGTGGTGATCCACCGCGACCGGGACTTCATGACGGACGAGGAGGTAGGTACCGTGTCCGCCAAAATTTCCGACGTCGGCGCGGTTCCTTTCATCACGGAACACAGCGATGTCGAAGGGTACTTCATTGTTCCCGGGCACATTGCCGAACTTACCGGCAAGGATCCTTCCGAAGTAGCCGAGTGGCTCAACAGTATCGCTAGGGAAGAGCACGTCGCGATCCAGCACGACTTCACAAGAAAGCGGGACGAGTTGAAACAGCTCCTCTACAAGGGCGCAGCCAAATTTCCGGATACCATTGCTCTACTCGGGAAGGAAATCCCCCTTCCGCCCGAAAAGAGAGTCGGAAAAGCAATGCTAAGGAGAGTCAGAAGCCAGATTAAGGATTTCGCTGGAACGGTTCCCGATTTCCTGAAGCCTACTGTTCATATCTGGTCGCCGGGGTTAAAACTGATCCTCGAATCCATAACAGACGCTCCAGTCTATTCTCCCGTATCCAGAGGCCGGCCGATACGGGTCTCAAAGCTCTAATATACGCGGACTTACCAACGCGAGCAGAGTTTGTCGGTAGGTTTAGGCGGTATCTCCGCCACGTCTTCTTGGACAGTTGGACGTCTGCTGAGGCCGAGGTACTGCCGTTTGCGGTCAGCATGAGACAGGTGCTCGGCCGAAGCGGTCTGCCAGGGAAGAGTCGAACAATGTCCGGTTTACACAAAACTGCGGACACGCCCGGGCTTGATGTAGCGGCCAACCCATACGGATTCGACAGCGAAAATGCTTAACGACTCGACAAGTCTCCTGCATGACCACGTTGACTGGCATAGATCGTCGTACGACGATTGATCACCATTTGCCGACGAGTTCCAGTTTTTCCAGCTTCATCACTCTCTGTGTTCCGTCGCTACTTGCCAGGCCAAGCTCAGAAAGAATTGCCTTTGGGGTCGGCTTGAACCACTGTCGGCAGACATCTGCCAGGTCACCATTCTCAGCTCGGCTCATGAACAACTTGATCAACTCATTGGTCAGTGCCGGATTCACTTGCAGATAGAAGTCGCCCTCTCGTACCAGTTCGAATGGGGAATTGGCCATTTCTGACTTGGGTCTCTGGAACATTTTCCGTGGCAGGCGCAGTTTCGAGTCCGGGATTTTCTTCAGAAGGTTCTCCCGGAAGATCGGTGCCATGAGGTCAATCACAACGCCATTGCATTCGATCCACGCATGAAAGGCTTCGTTGTGGCTGGCGACTTCTCCATTTTCGAAAGTCTCCATGTCCGTAAAAGCCATCACAAGGTCAGTTGCATCATCGACACGGAAGAAGGCAGAGCCACAGACGGGTTGAGTTCTAAGCCCGAATGCCTTGTCGAGGACATAGCTACCAACCATCGTGAAAAATACGCACCCGTTGGCGGTATGGGCATCCACGCTGTTTAGGACGGTAACCAGAATACGGCTCAGCCGTTCGTAGTCGACAAAGGAGAGCGGGAGTGGTGTTGATTTGGTTTTTTTCATTGCTAAGCCAATTCTGAGGTTCAGTAGCTACTCAGGTCATACAGCGCAAAGCAGCGGCCAGCCGTTGGCAGATCGCCACATCTGCTCGCCCAGCTTCAAAATGGTGTCTGAGTCGTGGCAATGTTCGAACTGGGCATCGAGGCGCAGGAAGCTGAAAGTCCAGTTGTAGTCGGCCAGCGCAGGATAGCGATAGAGAGCCAGGCCACCTGTGCCGGGATCACCAAACGTGTGTTCCCTGGCACGGTTTCTCAGGCTTGATGCCATCCCGAAATAGACAATCGTCGTATTCCAGAACCGCGCCAGATCGTCTGGAGCATAATAGGGGACAGACCACGATTCTCGGCAGCTGTACATACATGAAGCTACCCCTCGGCCAGGTATGTCTGTCCGACGGCATTGGCCGATCAGCCGCCCTCGGGGATGCGCCCAGCCCGGGAAACGGGCCGGAGGCGCCCGCCTCTCACGGCTTCGCCGGCAAGGGCGCAAACTCCACCGGCACCCACGCATAGCCTTTCTTCTCCTTTCGCACATGACCCATGCCCGGGAAGGGCAGATGCATGCCGGCGACCATCAGCCGCTCTTCAGCCGCCCGCGCGAACAACGCCAGGCGGGCGGCCACGGCCTTGGCCGGGTCCACGTCGAACTCGATGGACACCACCGGCCTTGCGAACTGCACCGCGTGGTTGTGCACCAGGTCGCCCCAGATCAGCAGGCGTGCGTCGCCGTCGCTCACCAGATAGGCGCTGTGGCCCGGGGTGTGGCCGTGGGCGGCGATGGCGGTGATGCCGGGGATGATCTCGCGGTCGCTCGCGAAGGTGTGCCACTTGCCGGCGGCGAGGTAGGGCGCGGCGGCGTCGCGGGCCATCTTGAAGAAGGGTTTGGCGCCTTCGGGCGCCGCGGCGGCGACTGCTTCGCTCAGCCAGTGGTCGTTGTCGGCCTGGGCGGACCAGACTTCGGCCTTGGGGAAGGCGGGTTGGCCGTCGGCGGTGACGAGTCCGTTCACGTGGTCGCCGTGCAGGTGGGTGACCAGCACCAGGTCGACCTGCTCGGGCTGGTAGCCGGCGGCGCGCAGGTTGTCGGCGATGTGGCCGAGCGAGGGGCCGAAGAGCTTGGCGGCGCCGGCGTCGACCAGCACCAGTTTGCTGCCGGTGTTGATCAGGTAGGCGTTGACCGCGGTCTGCACCGCCGGGCCCTTGAGGAACTTGCGCGCCAGCAGGGCGCGGATCTCCTGCTCGTCGATGTTCTTCAGCAGCGCGCTGTCCAGGTCGATGGCGCCGTCGTAGAGCGCGGTGATCTCGTAGCTGCCGACCGCCATCCGGTAGTAGCCGGGCACCTGGTTCATCTGCTGCGGGGCGGCGGCGGAGGCCAGCCCTGTGCAGGCGAGGAGGGCGGCGGCGAGCAGGGCGCAGAGTGGGCGGTGGAGGCGTGCGAAGGGGCGGCTGGCGGGCATGGGGCGCTCCGTGGATGCTGATCGGGTGGTATCGATTTCGAGTATCCCATGATTCAAGCGTGCTTACAGTCTCCGCGGCGGGGGTGTGCCCGGTTCTGTTACCCTGCGGGTCATGGACGTCCTCGACCCTTTCACGCATCGACCTGCCAATCTCGATGAGGCACAAGGCCTGATCGCCGCCGTGCGGCAACGCCTGGAAGCGCGTGGCATTGCGCATCGCGCGCCGCCGCCGGTGCCGACCAGTTGCTGCGGGCGCGGTTGTCACGGCTGCGTGTGGACGGGTTACTTCGAGGCCTTGTCCTGGTGGCGGGAAGACGCCCGGCGGCTGCTGGGCTGAGCGGGGCGCAGGCGCGGCCGGAACGCCGCGCGGCTTGCACCACTCCTACCGCGGTATTTCATTTGGCACAAAGGGGGCGACATGGCGATGAACGAACTGCGCTACAGCGGCGGTAAATGGCTGCCGGTGCTGGGGCTGGTGCTGGTTGCTGCGGCGGTTGCGGCTTTCCTGTGGCTGCGGCAGTCGCCCCCGCCGGTGGTGGAGCAACCGGTGGCCACAAGCCCGGCACCGCTGCCCGACGCCGCCATGCCGCCGGGCAACCAGGCGGGCGGGGTGATCGAGCCGCCGGAAAGCCTACCGCCCCCGCCCGTGCCGCCGGAACTGGCTGCCGAGCCGCTGCCGGTGCTGGACGAGAGCGACGGCGCGTTTGGCGAGGCGCTCTCCGCCCTGATGGGCGAGCGCGCCGGCATGCTGATGGGCAGTCACCTGGTGCGCCGCATCGTGGTCATCGTGGACAACCTGCCGGGCGAGCGCCTGCCCCTGTCGCGCTCGCCGCTGCGCCCGGCCGAGGGGGCATTCAGAGTCTCCGACGAAGGCGGCGCTATGACCATTGCCGCGGACAACGTCCAACGCTACACGCCCTATGTGGCGCTGGCCGAGGCGATTCCGGCCGAGCGTCTGGTGGCGCTGTATGCGCGCTTCTATCCGCTCTTCCAGGCGGCCTATGCCGAGCTCGGTTACGGTCCGGATGCGCAGTTCAACGACCGTCTGGTGGCGGTGATCGACCACGTGGTGGCAGCGCCCGAACCCGGCGGGCCGATCCAGCTCGTCCAGCCCAAGATCCGCTACCGCTTTGCCGATGCGCGGCTGGAGGCGCTTTCCGCCGGGCAGAAGATCATGATCCGCATGGGCAAGGAGAACGCCGGGCGCATCAAGGCCCGCCTGCGCGAAATCCGCACGCTGCTGACCGAGGCGGGGCGCCAGCGCTGAACGCAGGCGCCGTATACGCGCGGCGCTTTCCTGCATCCGCTTAGCAAATTCTTAGCGAACCGGCACGAAGCATTTAGCAAGCCGCCACCCGGTGGCGGCGCACACTGCGCGGCACGTCGGCAGCGGCTCGTCCCGGGCCGACCGGCGAGCGATGGATGCAGGAGAGTACGATGCGCAGTGTCAGTTCTATTGTTTCGATTCTTCCGATTGTTCCCGTTGTTCTCGCGGCCGGCGCTATGCTGGCCGCACCGGCCGCAGCGCAGGCCGGCGACGAGGCGGCCGCGACCCTGGTGGAGCGGGGCCGTTACCTGGCGCGGATTGCCGCGTGCAACGATTGCCACACGCCCAACTACGCTGCTACCGAAGGCAAGGTGCCGGAAGCCGAATGGCTCACCGGCGACCGCCTGGGCTGGCAGGGGGAATGGGGCACCAGCTACCCGGCCAACCTGCGCCGCTTCTTCGCCCGCACCAGCGAGGCGGACTGGCTGCGCATCGCGCGGGGGCGCGAGTTCCGCCCGCCGATGCCCGGTGTGATCCTGCGCGACATGAGCGACGACGACCTGCGAGCGCTGTGGCACTACGTGCGCGCACTCGGCCCGGCGGGCGAGGAGATGCCGGCCTGGTTGCCGCCGGGGCAGGAACCGACCGGCCCGGTGGTGCGTTTCCCGATGGCGGGGCACTGAGAGCCCATTGCGCGCAGGCGGACGGGGGCGGGATTTCGCCAATGGCGAAGGCAGGAATGATGACTATCATTCCTGCACCATGCCGGATACCTCTTCCTCACTGCTCGATGCCGCCCACGTCGCCTTCATCACCGGCACGGTGGGCATCAACCTGGCCGCCTGCCGCCCGGGTGGCTTTCCCGCGCTGTCGCGCGCGGTGGGCTGCCGGGTGTCGGCCGATTGCGGCCAGGTCAGCGTGCTGGTGGGCGCGGCCGCCGCGGCAGACGTGATCGACGCGGTGCGGCGCAGCGGGGCGGTGGCGGTGGTGTTCAGCGACCCGCCCACCCACCGCACCCTGCAACTCAAGGGCAGCAACGCCCTGGTGCTGCCGCCCGAGCCCGGCGACGTGGCCCTGGCGCACGCCTACCGCGATGCCTTTGCCGCCATCCTGGCGCCGTTCGGCTTTGCCGAAGGGGTGGTGCGCGCCTTCCTCTCCTGCCCGGACGACGACCTGCTGGCGGTGCGCTTTTCGCCCTCGGCAGCCTTCTCCCAGACGCCCGGCCCGCACGCCGGCGAACCGCTCCCGGGGCGGTCGTGAAGATCCGCCTGGAATCCATTCGCGCCTGCCTGGAAGGGGTGATTCCCGGGACCATCGCCACCCGCGCGGCGGACGGCACGCCCAACATCGCCTACCTGTCGCAGATCGAATACGTCGATTGCGAGCACGTCGCGCTGTCCTACCAGTTCTTCAACACCACCCGGCGCAACATCCTGGCTTCGCCCTACGCCCGTGTGGCGGCGGTGGACCCGCACACCGGCGCGCACTACCGCCTGAGCCTGCAGTACCTGCGCACCGAAGAGAGCGGGCCGCTGTTCGAGCGCATGAAGGTGCGGCTGGCCGGCATCGCCTCGCACACCGGCATGTCCGGGGTGTTTCGCCTGCTGGGGGCGGACATCTACCGCGTGCTCGACATCGAACAGGTGCCGGGCGACACGCTGCCTCCGCCGCCGCAGCCGTGCAACCTGCTGGCCTCGCTGCGCGCCTGCACCGAGAGCCTGTGCGGCGCACCCGACCTGGACGGCCTGCTGGCGCGCCTGTTCGATGGTCTGCAGACGCACTTCGGCATCGAGCACGCCATGATGCTGATGTTCGACGAGGCCGCGGGGCGGCTGTACACCGTGGCGACCCGCGGCTATGCGGATTCCGGCGTGGGTTCGGAGATCGCCCTGGGCGACGGGGTGATCGGCGTGGCCGCGCGCGAACGTACGCCCATCCGTATCGGCCACTTCACCGCGGAATACAGCTACGGCCGCGCGATCCGCGACAACATGGCGCGCAACGGCGTGGACGGCATCGACACTGAGATCCCGCTGCCCGGCCTGGCCGATTCGCGCAGCCAGCTGGCGGTGCCGGTGATGGCCTGCCGCCAGCTGGTCGGCATGCTGTACGTGGAAAGCACCCAGGATCTGCGCTTCGGCTACGACGACGAAGACGTCCTGGTGGCGCTGGCCGGCCAGCTCGGCGCGGGCATCCGTCTGCTGCAGCAGATGCAGGAAACACCCGAGGAGGCGCCGCCCGCCGCACCGCCGATGGCGCCGGCGGGCCGTCCGCTGAGCGTGCGCCATTACGCCGAGAACGACAGCGTGTTCCTCGACGGCGACTACCTGATCAAGGGCGTGGCCGGCGCCATTCTGTGGGCGCTGGTGCGCGACTACGTGGACAGCGGACGCTGCGAGTTCAGCAACCGCGAGCTGCGCCTGGACCGCCGCATCCGCCTGCCGGATCTCTCCGACAACCTGGAGGCGCGGCTGATCCTGCTGGCACGCCGGCTGGTGGAGCGCGACGCCCCGCTGCGCATCGAGAAAACCGGCCGCGGCCGCTTCCGCCTGTGCGTGAGGCGTCCGCTGGAGCTGGTGGACGTGCCGGTTTAAGAGTTTCCTCAGCGCATCCTAAATATTCCCTAAGCATCGTCCCGCCCGCGCCGGGCAGCGCTACAGTGCGCCGCCATGGAGCGCTGCCGTGTTGCGGCCTGCGCTCCGCATGCGAGGAGACGAAGATGGGCATCAGGCTGTATGACGGACGGGCGGAGGAGCTGCTGCAGGCCATGTGGCTGATCCGCGCCTACGAGGAACGCGCGGTGGCGCTGCAGGCCGAACAGGGCGTGCCGGGCACCTGCACCGCGGTGGGGCAGGAGGCGGCGGCGGTGGGCGTGGTGTCGGCGCTCGGCGCGGACGACCTTATCCTCACCAATCACCGCAGCGCCGGCCACCTGCTGGCGCGCGGTGCTGACCCCGGGCGCATGCTGGCCGAGGTGATGGGCCGGCGCGACGGCTACTGCAAGGGCAAGAGCGGCTCGCTGCACATCTCCGCCAAGGAGCTCGGTGTGGTGCTCACCTCGACCATCGTCGGCGGAGAACTCGCGCTCGCCACCGGGGTGGCGCTGTCGCAGCAGATGCTCGGGCGTCGCGGCGTGGTGGCCTGCTTCTTCGGCGATGGCGCGGCCTGCGAAGGGCGCTTCCACGAGTCGCTCAACCTGGCCGCGGTGTGGCGCCTGCCGGTGCTCTATGTATGCGAGAACAACCAGTGGCAGGCCTTCGTGCACCGGCGCGAGACCATGCTGGCCGACAACATCGCCGCGCGCGCCGTGGGCTACGGCATGGACACCGCGGTGGTCGACGGCAACGACCCGGAGGCGGTGCGCGCCGCGGCGCTGGAAGCGGTGGAGACCATCCGCGCCACCGGCCGGCCGTACTTCCTGGAGGCGCGCACCTACCGCTTGCGCGGCCATTTCGAGCCGGACGACCAGGCTTATGTCGACCAGGACGAGCTCGCCGCCTGGCGCGCGCGCGATCCGCTGGCCTTGCTCGAAGCCCGCCTGCTCGCCGCCGGCCGCATCGATGCGGACGCCCTGCAGGCGCTGCGCGCCGAGGCCTACCGGCGCATCGACGCGGGCTGGCGCTTCGCGGTCGATTCGCCGTATCCGGCCGCGGCCGAACTCATCACCGACGTCTACGCCTGAGAGGAAAACCGCCATGACACGAATCACCGTAATGGACGCCATCGACCAGGCGCTGGCCGAGGAGATGGCGCGCGACCCCGCCGTGCTGCTGATGGGCGAGGGCGTGGCCACCAAGCGCCGCGCGCTGGTCGAAGCCTTCGGCAGCGCGCGGGTGCGCAACACCCCGCTGGCCGAAGGCATCATCGCCGGCACCGCGGTGGGTGCCGCGGCCACCGGCCTGCGACCGGTGGTGGACCTCTTGTTCGCCCCCTTCCTGTGCTACGCGATGGACGAGCTGGTGAACAGCGCCGGCAAGCTGCGCTACCTCTCCGGCGGGCAGTTCGACTTCCCGCTGGTGGCGATCGCCATGACCGGCGCCGGCTGGGGCGTGGGTGCGCAGCACAACCACAACCTGGAGGCCTGGTTCGCCCACGCCCCCGGGCTGAAGGTGGCGATGCCGTCCACCGCGGCGGACTTCAAGGGCATGCTCAAGAGCGCGATCCGCGACCCCGATCCGGTGCTGTTCTTCGTGGACATCGCCCTGGCCTACACCGACGGTGAAGTGCCCGCCGGCGAGCATCTGGTGCCGCTCGGCCGCGCCGCGCGGCGCCGCGAAGGGCGCGACGTGACGCTGATCTCCTACGCCAAGACGGTTGCGGTGTGCGAGCAGGCGGCCGAACTGCTGGCCGTGCAGGGCATTTCCGCCGAGGTGCTGGACCTGCGCTGCATCAAGCCGCTGGACGAGGCCGCCATCCTCGCCTCGGTGCGTCGCACCGGACGCGCGGTGGTGGTGCACGAGGCGAGCCGGACCTGCGGCGTGGGTGCGGAAGTGGCCGCGCTGATCGGCGAACACGCCTGGGACGCGCTGCGCGCCCCGGTGCTGCGCGTCACCGGCCCGGACGCCCCGGCGCCCGCCAGCCCGCCGCTGGAACAGGCTTACGTGCCGCAACCCGCGGCAGTGGCCGCCGCCGCACAGCGCCTGATGGCCGGCGCGGAGACGGCCGCCTGCGTGTAGCCCTTACGCCTTGTAGGAGCGGCCTTGGCCGCGATCCGACCGCCGGGAGCACCACCGCCGCAATCGCGGGCAAGCCCGCTCCTACCGGGCACGGAGCGCGTGTAGGAGCGGGCTTGCCCGCGATGCTGCGTATATTTTGCGGCGGATCGCATCGCGGCCAAGGCCGCTCCTGCAGCGCTGCGCTTGACCGCTGGCGGTATCGCTTCGATGATCGGCACCAGGAGGTAGCCCATGACGGAAGCGATTTTTCAGCGCGACGCCTACGCGGCGGAGTGCGAGGCCACGGTGGTGGCGGTGGACGACGGCAAGGTGGTGCTGGACCGCACGGTGTTCTACCCGGCCGGTGGTGGCCAGCCCGGTGATCGCGGCGAACTGGAACTGGACGACGGCCGCCGCCTGGCGGTGGCCGATACCGCGAAAGGCGAGGGCGGCGCCGTGCTGCATCTGCTGGCCGAAGGCGAGGCGCCGCCTGCGACGGGTGCCCGGGTGCGCGCGCGCATCGACTGGGCGCGGCGCCATCGCCTGATGCGTCACCACACCTGTCTGCACCTGTTGTGCGCGGTGGTCGGTGCGCCGGTCACCGGCGGGCGCATGGCCGAGGACAAGGCGCATCTGGACTTCGACATCGAGATGGACAAGCTGGTGGCCGAGGACATCGAGACCCGCCTCAACGCCCTGGTTGCCGCCGATACCCCGGTGGTGGTGGGCGAGATCGACGACGCGGCGCTGGACGCCAACCCCGGGCTGGTCAAGACCATGTCGGTGCAGCCGCCGCGCGGCCAGGGCACGGTACGCACCATCGAGATTCCCGGCGTGGACCTGCAGCCCTGCGGCGGCACCCACCTGCGCCGCACCGGCGAGATCGGCCAGGTGCGGGTGGCGAAGATCCGCTCCGAGGGCAAGCGCAACAAGCGCGTGACCGTGGTGCTGGACTGAAGACGTCGCCCCGTAGGAGCGGCCTGGGCCGCGATTTCAGCGTACTTGCTATGCAGGCTGTGATCGCGGCCAAGGCCGCTCCTGCAGTTAACGGGGCAGGGTGAACTTGGCGGCTTCGACCGGCTTGCTGAAGTGGAAGCCTTGCGCCAGGTCGCAGCCGTGCTCGGCCAGGATGGCGAGCTGCTCGGCGGACTCCACGCCTTCGGCCACCACGCGCAGGCCGAGGCTGTGGGCGAGCTTGATGATGGCTTCGGCGATGGCTGCGTCGTCCGGGTTGCGGTCGATGTCGCGGATGAACAGGCGGTCGATCTTGAGTTCGTCGATCGGGAAGCGCTTGAGGTAGGCGAGCGAGGAATAGCCGGTGCCGAAGTCGTCCAGCGCCAGGCGCACGCCCAGCGCGCGCAGGCCCTCGAGCACGCCGATGATGCGCTCGCTGCCGTCCATCAGCATGGTCTCGGTGAGTTCCAGGGTGAGCTGGGCGGCGGGCATGCCGGTTTCGGCGATGACCCGGGCGACCATCGCGGTGAAGCCCTCGTCGCGGAACTGGCGCGCGGAGATGTTCACCAGCATGCGCAGTTCGCCGTGTCCGGCCTCGCGCCAGCGGGCGTGCTGCAGGCAGGCGGTGCGCAGCACCCATTCGCCTATGGGTACGATCAGGCCGGTTTCCTCGGCCAGCGGGATGAAGTCGGCCGGCGGCACCAGGCCGAGGTCGGGATGCATCCAGCGCAGCAGCGCTTCGGCCGCCACGGTGCGCCCGGCATCGACATGGACCAGCGGCTGGAAGTGCAGCACCAGCTCCTCGCGCGCCAGGGCGCGGTGCAGGGCGCTTTCCAGCGCCAGGTGTTCCAGCGAGCGGGCGTTCATCGCCGGCTGGTAGAGCTGGAAGGCGTTGCGCCCTTCGTCCTTGGCGCGGTACATGGCGGTGTCGGCGTTCTTGATCAGCGCCACCGGGTCGCGGCTGTCGTCGGGGAAGATGCTGATGCCGATGCTGGTGGTGACGGTGAGGTCGTGCCCGTCCACCTGCACCGGGCGGCGCAGCGATTCGATGATGCGGGTGGCGGTGTGCGCGGCGTCGTCCGGGTCGGTGAGGTCGCTGAGCACCGCGATGAACTCGTCGCCGCCCATGCGCGCGACGGTGTCGTCCTCGCGCAGGCAGGCGCACAGGCGGCGGGCGATCTCCATCAGCAGCTGGTCGCCGACCTCGTGGCCGAGGCTGTCGTTGATGCGCTTGAAGCGGTCGAGGTCGATGAACAGCACCGCGGCGCGGTTGCGGTTGCGGTGCGCGTGGGCCAGCGCGACCTGCAGGCGGTCTTCCAGCAGGCGGCGGTTGGGCAGGCCGGTGAGCGGGTCGAAGTAGGCGAGGTGGCGGATGTGCGCCTCGTTCTCCTTCAACTGGCTGATGTCGCTGAACACCGCGGCGTAGTTGGTCAGCTTGCCGTCGCGGTCCTTGATGGCGGTGATGGTGAGCAGCTCGGGGTAGAGCTCGCCGCTCTTGCGGCGGTTCCAGATCTCGCCCTGCCACTGGCCTTCGGCGGACAGCTGGGCCCACATCTCGCGGTAGAACTCGGGGCTCTGGCGGCCGGAGTTGAGCAGCGAGGGATTGCGTCCGATCACCTCTTCCGGGCGATAGCCGGTGAGCCGGGTGAAGGCCGGATTGACCGAGATGATGCGCGCCTTCTCGTCGGTGATCAGGATGCCTTCCAGCGAGCTTTCGATGACCTTCTCGGCCAGGTGCAGGTTGCGCTGCGAGGCGTTGAGCGCCATGTCGCGCTCGCGCAGCGCGTGCTGCAGTTCATGCACGTACACCAGCTCCATGCCGGAGAGGATGTCGGCGAAGCTGACCAGGTCGGCCAGGCTGCCGTCGCGGCGCAGCACGCCCACGTGGCGCACCCGGCGGTCGCTGAGCATGCAGCGCACGTGGTAGAGGCTGGCGTCCTCGCTCACCGTGATCAGCGGGCGGCTGGCCAGCTCGCCCACCGAACGGTTGCCGGCGCGCTCGGCGACCAGGCGGGTCAGGTCGCGCTCGGTGAGGATGCCGTAGCTGCCGTCGTCGTAGGCCACCACCACCGCGTCCTGCGCGGCGTTGCGCATCTGCCGCACCGCTTCGCCGAGCAGGGCGGATGCGGGCAAGGGCTGCAGGCTGCCCTTGACGATGGAGTCGAGCTTGCGCAGCTTCAGGTAATGCTCGATGCCCTGGTTGAGCACCACGTCGGTCTGGGTGACGATGCCGCAGCGGCGCCCGTGCTCATCGACCACCAGGTAGTGGCGCATGTGCTCGTCGCGGAAACGGACCGCCAGTTCCTGCAGGCTGAGGTCGCGGGTGACGGCGCGCACCGGGGCGCTCATGGCGTCGCTGATCGGGCGGTTGAAGCTGTCGGGGTGGTCGAAATCGATTGCCAGGGCGTCGCGTTCGGTCCAGATGCCGACCGGGACGTCGTCCTCCACCACCAGGATGGAGCTGACCCGCGCGATGCTCATGCGCCGGGCCGCTTCGTGCAGGGCCAGGTCCGGTGCGCACTCGAGGATGCTGCCGCGGACGATCTGGCCCACCGTCACCTCGGAAGAGATCAGAGCGCCGAGCACGGCGTCCTCGGCTGGTTCGGTGTAAGCGACTTTGTCATCCATCTCTGGGGTTCGCGATCGTTGCGGATACCTGCCGCGGCATCGCCTGCCTGCGGCGGAAGACTCCGGCGAATGGCCGGATTGGCCAGGTTCGGAGTGCGTGACACCATAGCATCGCCAGGAAAGTCCCGCCACCGGCCAGATCAAGCGGAGATTGCGTCACGCGGCGGGAGTGTTTCGGGGCATGCAAACCGCCATGCGGCTGGGGTAAGCTCTGCAGCATCGACTGCAGGAGGACCCACACGATGAAGCGCAACCCTTTGTCCGAGGACGGCCGCGAGTTCCTCGATCCGCTGATGATGCCGTACGACATGCTGACCGATGCCTGGATGAACGCCTGGATGCAGCCGTTGGCGACCTGGCAGCGCTTTGTCGGCGGCCAGTGGCAGCAGTGGCTGGATGCCATGGCCCATTTGCCCAGTCCCTGGCTGCCCGCGCTGGCCGCCGGGCGCGAGGGGCAGCCGCCGGCGATCGATTTCTTCCTGCCCTGGTTGCCGGTCGTTGCAGACACCGCACCGGCTGCCGTTGAGCCGCCGGTCGAGGCGGTCGAAGCCGCCGCGCCCAAGGAGGTCCAGCCCGCGAAGACGCCCGCTTCCGCCCGGGCACCGCGCAAGCCCGCTGCGCTGGAGAAGGCCGAAACCGCTCCGGCACGCAAGCCGGCTGCGGCGAAGAAGACGGAAGCCGCGCCGACACGCAAATCGGCAGCGGCGAAGAAGGCTGAAACCGCTCCGGCGGGCAAGCCCGCCAGCGCCAAGCGACCCGCGGCGGCCAACAAGGCGTCCGCCGCGCCGGCGCCGAAGCCGGCAGCAGGCGACGCGCCCGCGGACAAGCCGGCACCAGCCCGGCGCCGGGCCGCTGCCGGCAAGACAACCGCGCCGGCCAAACCCGCCCCGCGGGCGAAGAAGGAGGTGTAGGAGCGGCCTTGGCCGCGATTGCCGCGCCCTCACCTCGTCGGCGGAATCGCCTCTACGAGGGATGTGCGCCCCGGAGCGTGACGCGTTCTACGCGCCCCCGTGCGCCTCAGGCGCGCGCGTCACGCCGGCCAATGTGACATCGGAGCCGCGGCACCGCCTCAGGCAGCGAAGAAGCGCTGTGTGGCTTCGGCCGACAGCGCCATGCCGGTGAGGCGCGCGCGCTGCAGCAGTTCCCAGTAATAGCGGTAGGAGGCGCGGTCGTGCAGGCGGCCGCGATGCTGGATGGGACCCCAGTCGGCGTCCTGCGCGGCGGCGAGGATGTCCGTCGCGTCCTCGACTTCGGAGAAGTCGGGGCGCATGGCTTCGACGATGGGCTGGATCTGGTTGGGGTGGATGCTCCACATGCGCAGGTAGCCGAACTCACGCCGCGCACGCTCGGCGTCGCCGCGGATGACGGCGATGTCCTTCAGCTCGGTGGTGACATTGTGCGAGGGCACCACTCCGCAGCCCAGCGCGGCGGCGGCGATCTCCACCTTGGCGCGCACCACCAGCGGGTGTTCGAACTGTCCCGGGCTCTTCATCGCCGCGCCGGGAATCGCGCCATGGTGGGCGGAGACGAAATCCATGAGGCCGAAGTCGAGCGACTCCACGCCTTCCAGCGCGGCGATCTCCCACACTTCGCGCAAGGCCCCGTGCGTTTCGATGAGCACATGAACCGGCAGGTGGGTGCCGAGCCCGGCCGCGGCTTCGGCACGGCGCAGTTCGACGATCTGTGCCGCGGCGTCGGCGGCCGAACGGACCTTGGGCAGGGTGACGAAGGCCAGGCGCCGGCCCGCGCCGTGGATGAGAATGTCCAGGTCCGCCTGCCAGTGCGGGTGGGTGATGTCGTGAATGCGCACGCCGACCCGGCCGTGCCGGTTGTCGGCGCCGTTGACCACCTCGACCACCATCTGCGCGTGCTCGGCCTCGGCGCCGGTGCGGGCGCCGTCCTCGCAATCGCAGGTGATGTCGAAGACCGGGCCCATCTCGTTCTGCAGCGCAAGCGCCTTGCGCATCAGTTTCTCGGAGCCGGCGTAGTGGTCGACCGCGGGCAGAGCGGGGAAAGGCTTCTCGCCGGAGAAGAGCACGTTGCGGGGGTGTTGTCTGGCGTTCATGGCGGGGTCAGCGGTTGTTGGCTTGGCGGCGGGCAAGGATAGCAGCGGGCCGGTGAACGAAAAAGGCGCACGGCCTGGGCCGTGCGCCTTGCGATGCTGCGTTGCTGGCGAGGATCAGCCCAGCAGATCCTTCACGCCTTCGCGCTCTTCCAGCAGTTCGTTCAGGGTGACGGTCATGCGCTCACGCGAGAACTCGTCGATCTCCAGGCCCTGGACGATCTTGTACTCGCCGTTCTCGGTGGTCACCGGGAAGCCGTAGATGATGCCTTCCGGGATGCCGTAGGAGCCGTCGGACGGGATGCCCATGGTGACCCACTCGCCCTTGGAACCCAGCACCCAGTCGCGGATGTGGTCGATGGCGGCGTTGGCGGCGGAAGCGGCGGACGACAGGCCACGCGCTTCGATGATCGCGGCGCCGCGCTTGCCGACGGTGGGCAGGAAGACGTCCTTGTTCCAGGCAGCGTCGTTGATCAGGTCCTTGACGCCGTCGCCGTTGGAGGTGACGAAACGGTAGTCGGCGTACATGGTGGGGGAGTGGTTGCCCCACACCACCAGGTTCTTCAGGCTGGAGACTTCACGGCCGGCCTTGGTGGCCAACTGCGACAGCGCGCGGTTGTGGTCCAGGCGCAGCATGCCGGTGAAGTTCTTGGCCGGGACGCGGCCGAACTTCTGGGCCACTTCCTTGGCGATGTAGGCGTTGGTGTTGCAGGGGTTGCCGACCACCAGCACCTTGCAGTCCGGATCGGCGTACTGGCCGATGGCAGCGCCCTGCACGGTGAAGATCTTGGCGTTTTCGGTCAGCAGGTCCTTGCGCTCCATGCCGGGGCCGCGCGGACGGGCGCCGACCAGCAGGGCAACCTTGGCGTCCTTGAAGGCCACGTTGGGGTCGTCGGTGGCGATCATGCCGGCCAGCAGCGGGAAGGCGCAGTCTTCCAGTTCCATCATCACGCCCTTGACCGCCTTCTGGGCCTGGGGCAGATCGAGCAGTTGCAGGATGACGGGCTGGTCCTTGCCCAGCATTTCACCGGAGGCGATGCGGAACAGCAGGCTGTAGCCGATCTGGCCGGCGGCACCGGTCACGGCAACGCGGACGGGGGCTTTGCTCATGTGATTACTCCCTCAAATCAAGACGGTCTGGATGGTTTGATCGTGCGCCCGTTTGCTGCGTGCCTTGAACGGGAATCCGGCGGGGCGACGGTCAGAAGTCGGGGCGGAAGGATGGTAGAAGCAAGTGCCGGCGCTGTCAATTCATGTCATTTGTCTTATATAAGACATAAGAGTAACCATAGACGATTATTTTTTTTTGTGCTGAAATACGCGGATGACTCAGGAATCCCCCACCTTCAGCCCGCTGTACCGCCAGATCAAGACCCTGATCCTTCAGGCGCTTGAGGCGGGTGAATGGCTTCCTGGGCAAGTGATCCCCAGCGAACAGGAACTTGCTGCGCGTTTCAATGTTTCGCAGGGTACCGTGCGCAAGGCCATCGATGAAATGGCCGCCGACAACCTGCTGGTGCGCAAGCAGGGCAAGGGTACCTACGTCGCGTCGCACAACGACCCGCGCGCGCTGTTCCGCTTCCTGCGCCTGGTGCCGATGGACGGCGATCTGTCGCACCCGCAGAGTTTGCCTCTTGATTGCTGGCGTGCCAAGGCCGGTCAGGAGGCTTCGCGCATGCTCGGTATCGAACTGGGCGCGCCCATCATCATCCTGCGCCGTCTGCTCAAGTTCGGTGCGAAGCCGGTGGTGATCGACGAGATCTACCTGCCGGGCGAGATTTTCCAGGGTCTGTCGATGGAGGTGCTGCAGGGCTGGAGCGGTTCGCTCTACAGCCTCTTCGAGACCCGTTTCGGCCTGCGCATGATCCGTGCGCAGGAGCGTATCCGCGCGGTCGGGGCGGACCGTTCCACCAGCGATGCGCTGAAGGTGCCCGAGGGTACGCCGCTGCTGTCGGTGGAGCGGGTCACCTATACCTACGGGGATAAACCGGTGGAGTGGCGCCGAGGGCTGTATTCGACCGCGGAGCACTATTACCTGAACGAACTGAATTGAGTCGGATACCTTGCAGGCAGGGAGTCTCGACGGGTTAACCCGGATATAATCCGGTCCTTTTTGGGAGTAGCGGCGGAGTCCTCCGTCGCGCATGTAAGAGGGGAAACTTCATGTCAGAAGTGAGTGTGCGCAAACCGAGGCCGAAGCACTTGGCCCTGAACGAGATCCGGCTGCCGTTGCCGGGTTTCGTGTCGATCCTTCACCGGATCAGTGGAGCGGGCCTGTTCCTGCTCCTGCCGTTCCTGCTGTACCTGTTCGATCTGAGTCTTGCTCAGGACAGCTTCGCCACCTTCAGCGCGGTGGTGGGCAATCCGCTGGTGAAGCTGATTCTGTTCGGTCTGCTGTGGGCCTACCTGCACCACTTCTGTGCCGGCATCCGCTTCCTGCTGCTCGACATGCACAAGGGCGTCGACCTGCAGCCGGCGCGCAGCTCCGCGCGTCTCGTTCTGATCGTGAGCCTCGCGCTCACCGCTGTCATCGGGGTGGCACTATGGTGAAGCATCGTATCGTCGTCGGGGCGCACTACGGTCTGAAGGACTGGATCGCCCAACGCGCCACGGCCGTGTTCATGGCCGTCTATACCCTCATCTTCGCGGTCTGTGCGCTGACCCTGCCGGAGCTGAGCTTCGAAGCCTGGTCCGGCCTGTTCTCCGGCGGCCTCTTCAAGTTCCTCACCTTCCTGTTCTTCCTGGCGCTGTTCTTCCACGCCTGGATCGGGGTGCGTGACATCTGGATGGACTACGTGAAGCCGGTCGGCGTGCGCCTGACCCTGCACGTGGTAACGATCTTCCTGCTCGTCGGCTACGCCGGCTGGGCTGCCCAGATTCTGTGGAGGCTGTAAGCGTGAACGTCGCCAAGCGTACTTTTGATGCGGTCATCGTCGGTGCCGGTGGCGCCGGCCTGCGCGCCGCGCTGCAACTGTCCGAAGCCGGCCTGAAGACCGCCGTGCTCACCAAGGTCTTCCCGACCCGCTCGCACACCGTGGCGGCGCAGGGCGGGGTGGCCGCTTCCCTGGGCAACTCCACCGAGGACAACTGGCACTGGCACATGTACGACACCGTGAAGGGGTCGGACTGGCTGGGCGACCAGGATGCCATCGAGTTCATGTGCAAGAAGGCCAACGAAGTGGTCGTCGAGCTCGAACACTACGGCATGCCTTTCGACCGTACCGACAACGGCAAGATCTACCAGCGTCCGTTCGGCGGTCACTCGATGAACTACGGCCAGGCCCCGGTGATGCGCTCCTGCGCCGCTGCCGACCGTACCGGCCACGCCATGCTGCACGCGCTGTACCAGCGCAACGTGCGCGCCAACACCCAGTTCTTCGTCGAATGGATGGCGCTGGACCTGATCCGCGACGCCGACGGCGACGTGCTCGGCGTGACCGCGCTGGAAATGGAAACCGGTGAAGTCTCCATCTTCCACGCCAAGGCGACCATCTTCGCCACCGGCGGTTCGGGCCGCATCTACTACAGCTCCACCAACGCCTTCATCAACACCGGCGACGGCGTGGGCATGGCGGCGCGTGCCGGCATTCCGCTGGAAGACATGGAGTTCTGGCAGTTCCACCCGACCGGCGTGGCCGGCGCGGGCGTGCTGATCACCGAAGGGGTGCGCGGCGAAGGCGGCATCCTGCGCAACGCCTCCGGCGAGCGCTTCATGGAGCGCTATGCGCCGAACCTGAAGGATCTGGCCTCGCGCGACGTCGTTTCGCGCGCGATGACCACCGAGATCAACGAAGGTCGCGGCTGTGGTCCGGACAAGGATCACGTGCTGCTCGACATCACCCACCTGTCGCCCGAGAACATCATGAAGCGCCTGCCCGGCATTCGTGAGATCTCCATCCAGTTCGCCGGTGTGGACCCGATCAAGGCGCCGATCCCGGTGGTGCCGACCTGCCACTACCAGATGGGCGGTATTCCGACCAACTACAAGGGCCAGGTCGTGGTGCCGAAGGACGGCAACCCGAACGCTCCGGTGTCCGGCTTCTACGCCGCCGGCGAGTGTGCCTGCGCCTCGGTGCACGGTGCCAACCGCCTGGGCACCAACTCGCTGCTCGACCTGCTGGTGTTCGGCAAGTCCGCCGGCGAGACCGTGGTCGAGGACTTCCAGTCCGGCCAGCTCAAGCTCAAGCCGCTGCCGGCCGATGCTGCCGACGTGTCGCTGGCGCGCATCGCCCGCCTCGAAGGCCAGACCAATGGCGAGAGCGTGCATGAAGTCGGCCTGGAAATGCGCCGCACCATGCAGAAGCATGCCGGTGTGTTCCGCTTCGACAACCTGCTCAAGGAAGGCGTGCAGAAGATCGCCGAGGTGGCCGAGCGTGCCAAGAGCACCGAGATCAAGGACAAGTCAAAGGTGTGGAACACCGCGCGCATCGAGGCGCTGGAGCTGGACAACCTGATCGAAGTCGCGCGCGCCACCATGGTGTCCGCCGAAGCCCGCAAGGAGTCCCGTGGCGCCCACGTGCGCGACGACGCGCCGGATACCGCGGAGAACCCCAACGGCCGCGACGACGCCAACTGGCTCAAGCACACCCTGTGGTACAGCGAAGGCAACCGCCTGGACTACAAGCCGGTGAACCTGAAGCCGCTGTCCGACGACGTGGAACCCATCGCGCTCGCCAAGCGCACCTACTGAGCGCGGGAGTACAAGAGATATGAGCAAGCGTACCGTTCAATTCAAGATCTACCGCTACGATCCGGATCGCGACGAGAAGCCGTACATGCAGGACATCAGCGTTGAGCTGGAAGCTTCCGACAAGAAGCTGCTCGACGCCCTGGTGCGCCTCAAGTCGGTGGACGATTCCATGTCCTTCCGCCGCTCCTGCCGCGAAGGCGTGTGCGGTTCGGATGCGATGAACATCAACGGCAAGAACGGCCTGGCCTGCCTGACCGACATCGACAGCCTGCCGCAGCCCATCGTGCTGCGCCCGCTGCCGGGTCTGCCGGTGATCCGCGACCTGATCGTGGACATGACCCAGTTCTTCAAGCAGTACCACTCGATCAAGCCCTACCTGATCAACGAGGAACCGGCGCCGGAGCGTGAGCGTCTGCAATCGCCCGAAGACCGCGAGGAGCTCAACGGCCTGTACGAGTGCATCCTGTGCGCGTGCTGCTCGACCTCCTGCCCGTCGTTCTGGTGGAACCCGGACAAGTTCGTCGGCCCGGCCGGCCTGCTGGCGGCCTACCGCTTCATCGCCGACACCCGCGACCAGGCGACCAACGAGCGCCTCGACAACCTCGAGGACCCGTACCGCCTGTTCCGCTGCCACAGCATCATGAACTGCGTCGACGTCTGTCCGAAGGGTCTGAACCCGACCCGCGCCATCGGCAAGATCAAGGACGCCATGGTACGGCGGGCGGTATGACCATCAACCGGGGGCGCGTGCGCTGGCAGTGCAGGCGGGCTCTTCTGGAGCTCGACCTGGTGTTCACGCGCTTTCTGGAGCGGCATTTCGATCGTCTGACCGACGATCAACTTGCGGACCTCGACGACCTGCTGCGCTGCGACGACTACGACATCTGGGCGATGGTCAATGGCAGCAAGCCGTGCGAAGAGGACCGCTGGAAGGAAATGATCGCCCTGCTGCGCGAAACCTGAGGCAGCAGCGGCGATCATCGACAGGGAGTCAGGGCTTGCGGGCGGTCGTGCCGCAAGCGCTCAGAGTTAATCGGGCAAGGAAGAGAGACCATACCTATGAGTACTGAACGCACCGCAACCCTAAACGTCGATGGAAAGACCGTCGAGTTTCCGGTCATGTCCGGCACCCACGGCCAGGATGTCATCGACATCCGCACCCTGGGCGGCAAGACCGGCCTGTTTACCTACGACTCCGGTTTCCTGTCGACCGCGAGCTGCAAGTCGAAGATCACCTTCATCGACGGCGACAAGGGCGAGCTGCTGTACCGCGGCTACCCGATCGAGCAGCTGGCCGAGAAGTGCAACTTCCTGGAAGTGGCCTACCTGCTGAAGAACGGCGAGCTGCCCAACGCGGCGCAGAAGCTCGACTTCGAAAGCACGATCAAGAACCACACCATGGTTCATGATCAGCTGACCCGCTTCTACAACGGCTTCCGCCGCGATGCCCACCCGATGGCCATCATGGTCGGCGTGGTCGGTGCGCTGTCCGCCTTCTACCACGATGCGATGGACTTCTCCGACCAGGAGCATCGCAACATCTCCATGCACCGGCTGATCGCCAAGCTGCCCACCATCGTGGCCATGGCGTACAAGTACAACACCGGGCAGCCGTTCATGTACCCGCGCAACGACCTCGACTACACCGCCAACTTCATGCACATGATGTTCGGCACCCCGTGCGAGGAGTACAAGCCGAACCCGGTGCTGGTGCGCGCGCTCGACGTGATCTTCACGCTGCACGCCGACCATGAGCAGAACGCCTCCACCTCCACGGTGCGTCTGGCCGGTTCCTCCGGCGCCAACCCGTTTGCCTGCATCTCGGCCGGTATCGCCTGCCTGTGGGGCCCGGCGCACGGCGGCGCGAACGAAGCCTGCCTGAACATGCTGGAAGAGATCGGCGACGTGTCGCGCGTCGGCGAGTACATCAAGCGCGCCAAGGACAAGAGCGACAGCTTCAAGCTGATGGGCTTCGGCCACCGCGTGTACAAGAACTTCGACCCGCGCGCCAAGCTCATGGGCAAGGTCTGCGCCGAGGTGCTGGGCGAGCTGGGCCTGGAGAACGACCGCCTGTTCAAGCTGGCCAAGGAACTCGAGAAGATCGCGCTGGAAGACGAGTACTTCGTCGAGAAGAAGCTCTACCCCAACGTCGACTTCTACTCCGGCATCGTGCAGAAGGCCCTGGGCATCCCGACCTCCATGTTCACCTGCATCTTCGCGCTGGCGCGCACGGTGGGCTGGATCACCCAGTGGGAAGAGATGATCACCGATCCGGAATACAAGATCGGCCGCCCGCGCCAGCTGTACATCGGCGCCGCGCGACGCGACGTTCCGGAACTCGCGCAGCGTCCGTAAGAGACGAGAGACGATGGAGAGGGAAGGGGGGAACCCCCGGCGATAGTCGCCGATTCCGCGGGGTGGCCGTGCGTGCGCGGCCATCCCGTTTTCACATCGGCAGCAGCGGCCGGGCCCGCCTTGGCGACCTCAGGCAGGGAAACAAAACATAACGGGTGGCTTTCATCATGATGAAGCAACATTTTTCCACTTCGCATCTGTTCGGTGCCAACGCACCGTTCATCGAAGAGCTGTACGAGAATTACCTGGCCGATCCGGCCTCCGTGCCTGAGAACTGGCGCGCCTATTTCGACCAGCTGCAGGCGCAGGCCGGTGCGGCCGTGCGCGACGTGGCCCATGGCCCGGTGATCGCCGCCTTCGAGCAGATGGCCAAGCGCGGTCCGGTGCGCACCGTCGTCGCCGAGGGCGGTGACGACAAGCGCCAGGTCAGCACCCTGCAACTGATCAACGCCTACCGCTTCCTCGGCAACCGCTGGGCCAACCTCGATCCGCTCAAGCGCACCGAGCGCCCGCAGATCGCCGAGCTGGAGCCGAGCTACTACGGCTTTACCGAAGCCGACCTGAACAAGCAGTTCAACGTCGGCTCCTTCCACGGTTTCTCCACCGAGCACGCCACGCTGCGCGAGATCCTCGAAGCGCTGCGCCAGACCTATTGCGGTTCGATCGGCTCGGAGTACATGTACATCTCCGACATCCAGCAGAAGCGCTGGATCCAGAGCCGGCTGGAAAGCGTGCGCGGCACGCCCAGGTTCTCCCTGGAGATGAAGAAGCGCATCCTCGAGCGCGCCACCGCCGCCGAGACCCTGGAGCGCTACCTGCACACCAAGTACGTCGGCCAGAAGCGCTTCTCGCTCGAGGGCGGCGAATCGGCCATCGTGGCGATGGACGAGATCATCCGCGTCGGCGGCAGCCTGGGCGTGGCCGAGACCGTGATCGGCATGGCCCACCGCGGCCGCCTCAACGTGCTGGTCAACACCCTGGGCAAGTCGCCCTCGATGCTGTTCTCCGAGTTCGAGGGCAAGGCCGCTGCCGACCTGACCGCCGGCGACGTGAAGTACCACATGGGCTTCTCGTCCGATGTCATGACCCCGGGCGGCCCGATGCACCTGACGCTCGCCTTCAACCCCTCTCACCTGGAGATCATCAACCCGGTGGTCGAAGGTTCGGTGTATGCGCGCCAGGTGCGTCGCGGCGACACCGCCAAGAGCCAGGTGCTGCCGGTGCTCATCCACGGCGACTCGGCGGTGGCCGGCCAGGGCGTGAACCAGGAGATGCTCAACTTCTCCCAGACCCGCGGCTACGGCACCGGCGGCACGGTGCACATCGTCATCAACAACCAGATCGGCTTCACCACCTCCGATCCGCGCGACTACCGCTCCTCGCTCTACTGCACCGACATCTTCAAGATGGTCGAGGCGCCGATCTTCCACGTCAATGGCGACGACCCGGAGGCGGTGGCCTTCGTGACCGCGCTGGCCGTGGAATTCCGCCAGCAGTTCAAGAAGGACGTGGTGGTCGACATCATCTGCTTCCGCAAGCTCGGCCACAACGAGCAGGACGAGCCGATGGTGACCCAGCCGCTGATGTACCGCACCATCCAGAAGCACCCGGGTACCCGCAAGCTCTACGCCGACCGTCTGGTGGCCGAAGGCACGCTGTCCAGCGACGAGCCGGACAAGATGATCGCCGAGTACCGCGAGCACCTCGACAAGGGCGAGCTGCTCTACAACCCGGTGCTGTCCGGCCACAACCGCCAGTTCGCGGTGGACTGGACCCCCTTCCTGAACCAGCCCTACACCGACGAGGCGGACACCGCCATCCCGGTGCAGGAGATCAAGCGTCTGGCCGAGCGCCTGACCACGCTGCCGGAAGGCTTCACCCTGCATTCGCGGGTCAAGAAGATCATCGACGACCGTTCCGCGATGGGCAAGGGCGAGCTGCCGCTGGACTGGGGCATGGGCGAGAACCTGGCCTACGCCAGCCTGCTGGCCCAGGGCTACGCGGTGCGCATCTCCGGTGAGGACGTCGGTCGCGGCACCTTCTTCCACCGCCACGCGGTACTGCACGACCAGAAGCGCGAGCGCTGGGACGAAGGCAGCTTCAAGCCGCTGGAGCACATCCAGGACGGCCAGGCCCGCTTCCAGTGCTTCGACTCGGTGCTGTCCGAAGAGGGTGTGCTGGCCTTCGAATACGGCTATGCGACCACCGAGCCGAACGAGCTGGTGGTGTGGGAAGCCCAGTTCGGCGACTTCGTGAACGGTGCCCAGGTGGTGCTCGACCAGTTCATCTGCTCGGGCGAGGCCAAGTGGGGCCGTCTGACCGGCCTCACCATCATGCTGCCGCACGGCTACGAAGGGCAGGGGCCGGAGCACTCCTCGGCACGTCTGGAGCGCTTCATGAACAACGCCGCGGAGAACAACTGGCAGGTCTGCGTGCCCACCACGCCCAGCCAGATCTTCCACCTGCTGCGCCGTCAGATGCTGCGCAAGCTGCGCAAGCCGCTGATCATCATCACGCCCAAGTCGCTGCTGCGCCATAAGGAAGCCATCTCCTCGATGGACGAACTGGCGCACGGCCGCTTCCGCACGGTGATCGGCGAGACCGAGAAGCTGGACCCGAAGAAGGTCAAGCGCGTGGTGCTGTGCCAGGGCAAGATCTACTACGAACTGCTGGCGCACCGCCGCGAGCAGGGCATCAAGGACACTGCGCTGGTCCGCATCGAGCAGCTCTATCCCTTCCCGTCGGACGAGTTCGCCAAGGCGATCAACGAGTTCCCGAACGCCAAGGAAATCGTCTGGTGCCAGGAAGAGCCGCGCAACCAGGGTGCCTGGTACTGGCTGGCTTCGCGCCAGCACCTGGTCAACGTGCTGGGCCCCAAGCGCAAGCTGCTGCTGGTCAGCCGGCCGGCCGCCGCGTCGCCCGCGGTGGGCTACTACGCCAAGCACAACGCGCAGCAGAAGGCGGTCATCGAGCACGCCTTCGGTCCCATCCAGGATGCAACGCCGCAGAACCCCAATCAATAACGACACACACCGGGAGAGAATTCCATGCTGATCGAAGTCAAGGTGCCGCAGCTGTCCGAATCCGTGTCCGAAGCCACGCTGGTTTCCTGGCACAAGAAGGAAGGCGAGGCCGTCTCGCGCGACGAGAACCTGATCGACATCGAGACCGACAAGGTCGTGCTCGAGACCCCCGCGCCGGCAGACGGCGTGCTGGTGAAGATCATCAAGGCCGACGGCGACACCGTCACCTCGGGCGAGCTGATTGCCCAGATCGACACCGAAGCCAAGGCTGCAGCCGGTGCCGCCAAGGCCGCCGAGCCGGTCCAGGCAGTCACCCCGCCGCCGGCCGCTGCTGCCGCGCCGGCCGCCGCCGCGGGCACCGCCAGCCCGGCCGCGCGCAAGATCCTCGACGAGAAGGGTATTGCCGCTGCCGACGTGGCCGGCTCCGGCCGCGGTGGCCGCGTCACCAAGGAAGACGCGGTGGCCGCACAGCCCAAGGCTGCCGCAGCTGCTGCCGCGCCGGCCGTGGTGCTGGCCGGCGAGCGTCCGGAAGAGCGCGTGCCGATGACCCGCCTGCGCGCGCGCATCGCCGAGCGCCTGATCCAGTCGAAGAACGAAAACGCCATCCTGACCACGTTCAACGAAGTGAACATGGCGCCGATCATGGCCCTGCGCAAGCAGTACGGCGACAAGTTCGAGAAAGCGCATGGCGTGCGCCTGGGCTTCATGGGCTTCTTCGTCAAGGCCGCCGTGGCCGCGCTGAAGAAGTTCCCGATCCTGAACGCTTCGGTCGACGGTAACGACATCGTCTACCACGGCTACATCGACATCGGCATCGCCGTTGGCAGCCCGCGCGGCCTGGTCGTGCCCATCATCCGTGACGCCGATCAGATGTCGATCGCCGACATCGAGAAGAAGATCGCCGAGTTCGGCCAGAAGGCCAAGGACGGCAAGCTGTCGCTGGAAGAGCTCTCCGGCGGTACCTTCTCGATCTCCAACGGCGGCGTGTTCGGCTCCATGCTGTCCACCCCGATCATCAACCCGCCGCAGTCGGCGATCCTCGGCATCCATGCCACCAAGGATCGTCCGGTGGTCGAGAACGGCCAGATCGTCATCCGCCCGATCAACTACCTGGCGATGTCCTACGATCACCGCATCATCGACGGCCGCGAGGCGGTGCTCGGCCTGGTGACCATGAAGGAAGCGCTGGAAGATCCGGCTCGCCTGATCCTCGACGTCTGATCACGATCGACCGGGGCGCGCGTCGCGCGGAAGCTCCTGCTTCCGCCGCGGGTGCGCCCCGTGTGCCAAGAAAGGGAGAATTCAATGTCCAAGCAATTCGACGTCCTCGTCATCGGCGGCGGTCCCGGCGGCTATGTTGCGGCCATCCGAGCCGCTCAGCTCGGCTTCAAGACCGCCTGCTGCGAATCCAATCCGTATGCCGACCCCAAGGGCGAACCGCGCCTGGGCGGCACCTGCCTGAACGTGGGCTGCATTCCGTCCAAGGCCCTGCTGCACACCTCGCACGTGTTCGAGGAAGCCGCGCACGGCTTCGAAGCCCAGGGCATCAGCGTGGGTACGCCGAAGATCGACGTGGCCAAGATGATGACCCGCAAGAACGGCATCGTCGACCAGCTCACCGGCGGCATCAAGGGTCTGTTCAAGAAGAACAAGGTCACCCTGATCAACGGCCACGGTTCCTTCGTCAAGCAGGTCGCGGACGGCTGGGAGCTCAAGGTCGGCGAGGAGACCGTGGTCGCCAAGCAGGTCATCGTCGCCACCGGCTCCAAGGCCCGCCACCTGCCGAACATCCCGGTCGATAACAAGATCGTCTGCGACAACGTCGGCGCGCTGGACATCAACGCGGTGCCCAAGAAGCTGGCGATCATCGGTGCCGGCGTCATCGGCCTGGAAATGGGTTCGGTGTGGCGCCGCCTGGGTTCGGAAGTCACCGTGCTCGAAGCCATGCCCGACTTCCTCGCCGCCGCCGACCAGGACATCGCCAAGGAAGCGCTCAAGCTCCTCACCAAGCAGGGTCTGAAGATCAACCTCGGCGTCAAGATCGGCGACGTCAAGGTCACCAAGAAGGGCGTGTCGCTGGCCTATACCGACAAGGACGGCGCCGAGCAGAAGCTGGATGCCGACCGCCTGATCGTCTCGGTGGGCCGCGTGCCCAACACCGATGGCCTGAACGCCGAAGCCGTGGGCCTGAAGCTCAACGAACGCGGCATGATCGAGGTGGATGAACACTGCCGCAGCAACCTGCCCGGCGTGTGGGCGGTGGGCGACGTGGTGCGTGGCCCGATGCTGGCGCACAAGGCCATGGAAGAGGCGGTGATGGTCGCCGAGGTGATGGCGGGCCAGGCCGGCCACTGCAACTTCGACACCGTGCCCTGGATCATCTACACCGCGCCGGAAATCGCCTGGGTCGGCAAGACCGAGCAGCAGCTCAAGGCCGAAGGCGTGGCCTACAAGGCCGGCAAGATCCCGTTCGCCTTCAACGGCCGCGCCATGGGCATGGCCGCGCCGGAAGGCTTCGTCAAGATGCTGGCCTGCGCCAAGACTGACCGTATCCTGGGCGTACACATCATCGGCGCGTCGGCCTCCGAACTGATCGCCGAGGCGGTTGTGACGATGGAGTTCGGCGGTGCGTCCGAAGACCTCGCGCGCATCTGCCACGGCCATCCGACCATGTCGGAAGCGGTGCACGAAGCCGCGCTGGCCTGCGACAAGCGCCCGCTGCACGCCTGACGCAGGGCGCAACGCAACAGGGGAGGGAGAAGGCCGGGGTGCCGCGAGGTACCCGGGGTCTTCTCCCTTTTTCGTCCGGCTGAGTTCATCGACCCGCAACCATGCCTCATCGCATTCTCAACGTCGCCGAAAACGGCATGCTCGACGCCTACGAGGCGCAACTCAAGGCGCGCGGCTACAAGTCCGACCCCGCCCAACGTGCGGCCGCACAGCGCCTGCAGCAGCTGTATACCGAGCTGGTCACCTTCAAGGCCGCGCGCCGCACCGCGCTGCGCAAGGTCTTCGCCCGCCCGCGCATGCCGCGCAGCGTCTATTTCTGGGGCGGGGTGGGGCGCGGCAAGAGCTTCCTGATGGACTGCTTCTTCGACGCGGTGCCCTACCAGCGCAAGCGCCGGGTGCACTTCCACGCCTTCATGCAGGAAGTGCAGAACGACCTCAAGGACCACAACAACGAAGCCGATCCGCTGCAGAAGGTGGCCGACCGCATCGCCCGCCAGACCCGCCTGCTGTGCTTCGACGAGTTCCACGTCTCGGACATCGCCGACGCGATGATCCTCGGCCGCCTGCTGGACGCGCTGTTCGCCCGCGGGGTCATCTTCGTGATGACCTCCAACTATCCGCCGGACGGTCTTTACCCCAACGGCCTGATGCGGGTGAACTTCCTGCCCACCATCGAGATGATCAAGCGCCGCTTCGACGTCTTCGAGGTCGACCACGGCACCGACTACCGCCTGCGCACGCTGGAGCGGATCGAGATCTACCTCGTGCCGCACGACGATGCCGCCGAAGCCAAGATGCGCGACGACTTTCGCAGGCTGGCCGGCAACGACGGCGAGGGCGGCGAACTGGAAGTGCTGGAGCGCAGCCTGCCGGTGCTGCGCAAGGCCCCGGGGGTGATCTGGTTCGACTTCGCGACGCTATGCGGCGGGCCGCGGTCGCAGAACGACTACCTGGAGATCGCGCGCGAGCATCACACGCTGCTGCTGTCGGACGTGCCGAAGATGGGGGTGGGGCAGGCTTCCGAGGCGCGCCGCTTCACCTGGCTGATCGACGTGCTGTACGACCACCGGGTCAAGCTGATCATGAGCGCCGAAGTCGAGGCGCCGGAACTCTATACTGAGGGGCACAATGCGCACGAATTCGTGCGCACGGTGAGCCGGCTGATCGAGATGCGCACCCGGGACTATCTCGCCGAGGCGCACCGGGTGGAGTAAGGCGGCCTCAGGCGCGGACGTCGATGTTCTGGCCGAGGTGCGCGGGATTGGACGGGGCGGCCTGAGGCAGTGCGGCGACCAGCTGGGCGGCATTCTGCGCCTGCAGGTCGATGGCCTTCTTCAGCACCAGCGTGCTGACCGCGTCGCCCACTCGCGCCTGGCTCAGGCTTGAGGCAATGCTGGCTGCGGAGCTGACATCCATGGCGGTTCTCCAACTTTACTCGACTGGCCACCGCCCGAGCGGCGACGGTTGCTGCCATTCTAACCCCGGAACGTCCGCGCTGCCTGCATGGATGTGCGGCGGGTGGCTGCGCTTGCTTCGCGCACTCCTGCTGCTCTGCCTGCTGGCGCCGTTGCCGTCGCCGGCCGTGGAGCTTCCGCTGGAGATCATAGAGTTGCGCCACCGCCAGGCCGAGGACGTGCTGCCGGTGCTGCGCCCCTTGGTCGCACCGGGCGGGAGCGTTTCCGGTTTGAGGCACAAGTTGTTCATCCGCAGTACCGCGGAGAATCTCGCCCAGTTGCGCGCCGTCCTGTCGGAACTGGATCAGCCCGCGGCGCGCCTGCTGATCTCGGTGCGCCAGTCCTCGGAGAGTCTGGACGATCGTTTCCGCGCGGACGTCCATGGGCGCATCGGCAACGAGCGCGTGCGCATCGAACGTCCGCCACCCGTGGGGGTGCCGCGCAGTCCGGGGGCCACGGTGAGCATCGGCGACGGGCGCCGCGAGGAGGCTAGGCAGGCGGTGCAGCAGGTGCAGACCATCGACGGCGGACAGGCCTACATCCATGCGGGGGTATCCCTGCCGGTGCCCTTGCGCCGGCTCTGGTTGACGGCCGATGGCGTGGTGCTCTCCGACACCGTGATCTGGCGCGACCTGGGTACGGGCTTCAACGCCGTGCCGCGGATCGCGGGCGACCGGGTCAGCATCGAGATCAGTCCGTACGACGAGCGGCCGCTGTCCGCGGACGGCACGGCCGAGACCCGCCGCCTGAGCACGACCGTGGAGGGTCGCCTGGGTGAATGGATCGCGCTCGGCGCCAGTGCGCAGGATGCCGCCGACGCACGGCAGGGCATCCTGTCTCGCGAATCGCGCGAAACGAGCCGGCGGAACGAGGTCTGGCTGAAGGTCGAACGCCTGGACTGATCGTCGCGCGGGAGCGTTCAGCGCGCCAGCTGGAAACGCGCGAGGCTGTTTTCCAGCGCATCCGCCAGTTGCTGCAGCTCGTCGGCGCGCCCGAGCGAATCGCGGGTCGCGGCGTGGTTCTGTTCGCTCATCTGCGCGATCTGTTCGATGCTGCGGGCGATGTCGGTGCTGGCCGAGCGCTGCTCGCGCAGCGCGGCGTTGATCGACGCGACCGCTTCGCGCACCTGGCCGGAGCCTTCTTCCAGCGCGGCCACCGCCTCGCGGGCCTGATCGGCGCTCCGGGCGCCGTGGTCGGCGAGCTGGCGGCCGTCTTCCATGCTGCGCACCGCCTGATGGGTGTTGGCCTGCACGCGCTGGATCATGCCGGTGATCTCGTGGGTCGACTGCGCGGTACGTTCGGCCAACTTGCGCACTTCGTCGGCCACCACCGCAAATCCGCGGCCCTGTTCGCCGGCGCGGGCGGCCTCGATGGCGGCGTTGAGCGCCAGCAGATTGGTCTGCTCGGCCACTTCCTGGATGACCTTCACCACGCCGGAGATGCCGTCGGCGCTGGCGCCCAGATCGGCCATCACCTCGGCGGAGGCGGACATGCGTTCCGCGATCCGGGCGATGGTCGCGGTGGCCTCGTTGATGACCGTCACGCTGGTCTGCATCTGGCCGGCGGCGTCCTCGGTAAGGCGGTCGGCGTCGTCGGCATGCTCGGACACCTGGGAGATGCTCACGGTCATTTCCTCGACTGCCGCGGCGATCGAGCTGCCGGCTTCGCTCTGTTGCAGCGAGGCGTCGGCGATCTTCGCCTCGTTGTTGCGCAGCACGCCGATGGAAGCGGCCACCTGGTCGGCGAGGCGGCGGATGTCGGCGATCGTGCCGGTCAGGCCGGCCTGCATGTCGCGCATCGCCGCGAGCAGGCTGTCGCGGTCTTCGCGGCCGACGGACACCGGTTCGTCGAGACGGCCGGCAGCGATGCGCCGGGCGACTTCCGCCGCGTAGGCGGGTTCACCGCCCAGTTGGCGGAACAGGTCGCGGACGACGTAGAGCGACACGCCGATACAGGCGATCAGTGCGGCGAGCGCGAGCACCACGGCAATGGTGTTGGCGCGCTCGATACCCTCGACCATTTCGCCCTTGACCGCGCCGGACAAGCCTTCGAGATAGGCGATCTGATCCATCAGCAGGGCCCGCATCTCGCGCCAGGCCGGTGTTTCGCTGCTCACCAGCAGCTCGCGCGCGCCGAAGGTGTCGCCCGCCCGCACGCGCTCGATCACGGTGCGCTGCAGGGGCGGCCAGCGGCGGTGGATGTCGGCAATGGCCGCAGTGCTCGCGGCGCCGCCCTTTAGAATGTCGGGGCGTGCGAGCACCCGCTCGATCACGCCGTCGAACTCGGCACGGGCCTTGTCGAAGTTCTCGTAGGCCTTCGGGTTGTCGGGGTCGAGCAGGATGTTGCGCAAGGCCTGTCCCATCTGCAGCCCCTGCGCATAGGCCTTGGTGACGTCGCGCTCGGTGGCGAGCTCCTCGTCGATGAAGCTCATCAGCTTCTCTTCATTGCTCATGGTCTGCCACAGCGAACCGGCAATCGCCGCGATGAACAGCCCGCAGGTGAGGGCAACGAGAACGAACAACTGCGTGCGGACGGAGGGGCGCTTCCTGGACATGTGTCGTCTCCGGGACGTATCTGTAGTGATGGTCGATCGGGTGAGTCGCGCTGCGTCTGCGACAGACCCCAATGATATATCGGCATATTCAGGAGTACTTGAGCGTAATTTTTTCGATTGCGCTGGCAGACCCGGCCCGGGCGTGCCGGCGCGCTTCCGGCAGCGGTGGTGGTAGCATTGCGGCTCCGCGTTAATCCTGTGCATGCCAGATGAGTGCTGTCGACCAGGCCTTCTCGCCGGATGGCCCGCTGGCAAAGGCCATCCCGGCCTTTCGCGCGCGCCCGCAACAGATCGAGATGGCCGGGCTGATCGCACAGGCCTTGCACGAGCACCGCGTGCTGGTGGCCGAAGCCGGTACCGGCACCGGCAAGACCTTCGCCTACCTGGTGCCGGCGCTGCTCTCAGGTGGCAAGGTGATCATCTCCACTGGCACCAAGACCCTGCAGGATCAGCTCTTCAACCGCGACCTGCCGGTGGTGCGCGCCGCACTCAAGGTGCCGGTGAGCATCGCGCTGCTCAAGGGGCGGGCCAACTACGTCTGCCCCTATCACCTGGCGCGCAACGCCGCCGACGGGCGCTTCAACAGCCCCCAGGACGCGGCCGATCTGCGCGCCATCGCGCGTTTCGCGCAGACCACGCACACCGGCGACAAGGCCGAATGCACCGCGGTGCGCGAGGACTCGCCGGCCTGGTTCGCCGCTACCTCGACGCGCGACAACTGCCTCGGGCAGGAGTGTCCGGACGTCAAGGAGTGCTTCGTGCTCGCCGCCCGCCGTGCGGCGATGGAAGCCGACGTGGTGGTGGTAAACCATCATCTGTTCTTCGCCGACGTGATGCTGCGCGACGAGGGCATGGGCGAGCTGCTGCCGGCCTGCAATGCGGTGATCTTCGACGAGGCCCACCAGCTGCCGGAGACCGCCAGCCTGTTCTTCGGCGAGAGTGTGTCCACCGGTCAGGTGCTGGACCTGGCGCGCGACACGCGCTCGGAGACCATCGCCGCGGCGCCCGATTGCCGCGACCTGATCGACGCCACGCGCGCGCTGGAGAAGGCCGCGCGCGACCTGCGTCTGGCCTTCGGCAACGACCCTGCGCGCCTCTCTGCCGCCCAGGCCGAGGCCCTGCCGGAGTTCGGGGCAAAGGTGCAGGCGCTGGCCGACGAACTCGCTCGCATCGAGGCCGTGCTCGAAACCCAGGCCGAACGCTCCGAAGGTCTGGCCAACTGCCTGCGGCGCACCCAGGAGATGGGCGAACGCCTCACCCACTGGCGCCAGCCCGAGGATGCCGAGCTGATCCGCTGGGTCGAGGTGTTCTCGCAGTCGGTGGCGCTCAACGCCACGCCGCTGCACGTCTCGACCGTCTTCCGTCGCCAGCTCGAAGGCCATCTGCGTGCCTGGATCTTCACCTCGGCCACGCTCGCGGTGGGCCAGGACTTCGGCCATTACTGCCGCGAGCTGGGGCTGGCCTGGCTGGAACCGCCGCCGCTCACCGCGGTTTGGGGCAGCCCCTTCGACTACGGCGAACAGGCCCTGCTGTATGCCCCGCAGGGCATGCCGGACCCGAACGCGCCGGACTACATCGAAGCCGTCGCGCGCAAGGCCTTGCCGCTGATCCGCGCCGCGCGCGGGCGTGCCTTCGTGCTGTGCACCTCGCTGCGCGCGATGCGCCGGGTGCACGAGCTGATCGCCGACGGCCTCGCCGCTGCGGGCGACGAACTGCCGCTGCTGCTGCAGGGCGAAGGCTCGCGTACCGAATTGCTGGAGCGCTTCCGCCGCCTGGGCAACGCGGTGCTGGTGGCCAGCCAGAGCTTCTGGGAAGGCGTGGACGTGCCGGGTGACGCGCTCTCGCTGGTGGTCATCGACAAGCTGCCCTTTGCGCCGCCGGACGACCCGGTACTCGCCGCGCGCGTCGAACACCTGCAGAAGAGCGGGCGCAATCCCTTCATGCACTACCAGCTGCCGCGC